>DASURS010000149.1:0-8694 GCA_036279935.1 Pyrinomonadaceae bacterium | reverse complement strand
GCTCGACCTGTTTGCTTATTCACTGCACCAGTCTCACGGGTATCTTTTCCTTGGAAAGGCGGAAACCGCGCGGCCGACCAAAGCGTCGTTTGACCTGGTAAACAAGAAGTGGAAAATCTATCGCTGCCTGGGTAGCCCACTGGCGTTCCCGGCTCAGCCGGCCGCCAATCACGCGTCCGTCCCCAACGGCCCCAGAGAACAGCGAGTCCGAAATGGCGGTCAGCCCCCGATCACTTACGACGCAACGGCTGCTGACACCGACATTACACAACTGCGCCGGATCAACGAAACGGTGTTTCGATATCTGACCGCGGGCGTCGTCATCATCGATCGCTCTTATCGCATTCTCACGATCAACGCGGCCGCGCGCCGGCTGCTTGGGATTCGCGACATCGCTTACGATCAGGACTTTCTCCACACCGTCAGGGGACTGCCGTATCAGGGTGTTCGCACGGCGATCGATCTGGCGTTCCGCGAACGCACCACCACAACCTTGAACGATCTCGAGTTGGACCAGACTGCCGTCGGCAGCGGCCGTTACATCGACTTGACAATCATGACCATGCAGATCGAAGCCGGTGCACCCGATCTCGCCGTGATGACGGTCGTCGATACGACCGAGGCCGTGCAGGTCAAGAAACGGCTCGAAGCGGTACAACGCGAACAGGCTGAACTCGTCCGCGAACTCAGCGCCGCCAACAAACGGTTCAGCGACATAAATAAGGAACTCCAGGACGCCAACGAAGAGCTGCAAGCCGCGAACGAAGAGTTGATGCTGACTCAGGAAGAGCTGCAGGCGACGAATGAAGAGTTCGAAGCTACCAACGAAGAGTTACAAGCGACAAACGAAGAGCTCGAAACGAACAACGAAGAGCTGCAAGCCACGAATGAAGAGTTGCAAACGACCAACGACGAACTGACCGCCCGCACGCTCGAACTGCATCACCTCACCCGGTTGAACACGGAAGAACAGTTTCATCTGGCAGAACTGATCGACCGCTTTCCTTACTATGTCATGGTCGTCGACGTCGCCAACCTTACGATTCACGCCATCAACCCCGGCTATGTTGTTTTGCTGGGAAAACGTGAGGTGATCGGACAGCCGTTGAGTGAATTCTTCAGTGGCTCGGATTTAGAAAAACTGATCGCGGCTGTTCGTCAGGTTGCCGACACCGGCAAACCGATCACGACAGCTCCGATGTCAGTAAGGGCCGCCGAGTACGGCGGTCAGCCTGACGATCAGTTCATTCACAGCATCATCCCGATCCATAACGTCGACGACCCTAAGCCGCAACGTCTGTTCATTTACACTGAAAAGGCCTGAGCGGAGGGGTCAGCGACTTACTTTCGCAAGCCCCTTGCCTGTTTGGGTCCCTTCGTACTCGGCTTTCATCATCGGGTAACACTCGCAGACCGCGCGTTCCAAGCCTTCGCGATCCCTGATATGCAACTGGCCGCGCCGGTATTCAATCGCTCCGACCGATTGCAGCATTCCCGCCGCCACCGTGATCCCCGCGCGTCGGGCGCCCAGTCGCGAAGCAATGGCTTCCTGGGTAAGCCGCAGGTTCTGTCCGCCAACGCGATCGTGAATCATCAGCAACCAGCAGGCGAGCCGCTCCAGCACCGTGTGGCGCGCATTGCAAACCGCACGTTGGGAAACCTGGGTGATCAGAGAACTGTAGCTGTGCATGATGTACTTGAGCGAGTTCTCGTTCGAAATAAAAGAACGATCGAGAGCGGTCGCGCTCAAGCGGGCCAGAGTGCCGCCAATGCACATTCGTGTCCAGTGCCGGGCCATTCCGCCTCCCAGAAGCGCGGACAGACCGACGACACCTTCATTGCCCGCCATCGAGATCTCGATGGTAGTGCCATCTTCCATGATCGAGAGAGCTGAGACTATCGAGTCAAGCGGGAAAAAGACGTCGTCGATCGAGTCGCCGTATTCATAGATGATGTCGTTGAAATTTAATTTGACGATCCGAATCTGAGGCAGCAGGAAGTCGGCATCGGCAGCCAGCAGATGCGTCAATAATTTGTTTTGGGACGGCGGCACAGCGACACGCACCCCTGTGCTTGATTTATCGCTGGTAATACTATAAGGCACGTTAACTCCCTTCGATACGAAAACACTGGGCGAGGGAAAAAACCTAAAGGGGATTCGACGCCGTTAATGGAGGTCGTTTCGATTCTACACCGTCTGTTTCGGAGCGTACATAGGGAAGTTCCCGAACACTGACGGGAAAAAAGCGTTTAAACTCAACGGCAAGAAAAATTTAAAGCAGTGTCCGATCGCGTACCGACCACCTATAAAGGCAAGGGTATGTTTACTTCCACACACGACAAGCAGGGTGGCCGTGGCCGTTGTATCCTTCCCGACTGACCTTGAGAAATTTACAACGGTCCGGCCTAATTTCCTTTTACAAAGCAATCCATTGGCAATGAAGACTGTGAACGTCCCCAGGGTGAGGAATATTGGCATTAGTTTCGAGCCCAGACTAGACATGCAATCGAAGAACCCCCGTGTCCTTTACATCGAGGATCACGAAGACACCCGCGAACTCGTGACCTTACTCCTCGGTCAAAAGAGCTTCGACGTCGTAACCGGCGCGACGATCGAAAGCGGAATCGCACTCGCACAAGCCGGAGAGTTCGATCTCTACCTGCTCGATTCGTGGCTGCCGGATGGCTCAGGCCTCGACCTGTGCCTGCGTATCCGCGAGTTTGATCCGACCACGCCGATTCTCTTTTATTCCGCCGCCGCTTACGCATCTGACCACGAGAAGGCGCTGAAATGTGGAGCGCAAGCTTACTTGATTAAGCCCAGCCATCCGTCCGAGTTGTGCAGTTTGGTGACGAAATTGATTGAAGAATCACGACGACCGGTTCACCAGATAGCACACTGACGAACGGACCTAAACTTCGCGCACGACCAGCTCTTCATCCGGCCGCGTCCGGAAGATACTCCACAGGATCATTCCCGCGACCCACAGAACGACAGCGGTAACTGCCGTCAAAACGAGCCAGAAAGACCAGTACGACTGAAACGTGCGCTCCCAACCCGGCGCGACTGAGTGCGCCAGGTTCACATTCAACGCAGCCGGCGTTATGAAGCGCGAGATCAATTGGAGGAGTAAGTACCAGCCAAAGGCGTAACGCCACGCAGCTCGATCCATCCGGTAGTACTTTAACGCAATCATCGCCACCGCCAGACCCCCGACGTGAGCGAGCGTCGACGTCAGAAACACGCCCCACGCCAGCACGACGTAGACGAACCAGACGACAAGCCCGGGCAGCGTCCAGATTGCGGCGAGCCGAACGAGCGCAGGTTTTTCGAAGAACAGGCCGAGAGCCATCAGGAGGTTGCCGGCGTTGCACATCCACAGCATGTGCCCGATCTCATTGGTGCGCCAGTAGTAGACGGCCTGCGCTAAGAAGAAGATCAACGGCAGCACGCCGAGTGTCCGGTAGGGGATACGCGCGATCAGCGTTTTCACGGGATAGCAGCATAACACCGCGCGCAAAAAAACAAACGCCTATCTTGACAACCGCCAGTCGGAAACCGAGACTAAGCGATCGATCATGAGTGCTCTGGAAGACCTCCTCTCCAAGTCAATACCCGAATTGAACAAGCTCTTCGTCGAGCGTCGCCGTCCTGTACCTAAAGGATTACTTGAAGCTTTGGACGTCGATCGCCGCCAGGGAGCTCAACAATTAGCTAAACGAATCCGCGGCCGCTATCGCGAGAATCGCTCTGAGGGTCAACGTCTTCATTTCCTGCTGCGGTTCGAGATCGAGTTGTGGGCCGACGGCTACGGGTTTGTGGCAGGCGTCGACGAAGCCGGAATGGCGCCGCTGGCGGGACCCGTTGTCGCGGGCGCCGTGATCCTTCCGCAGAACTACAAGCTGCGCGGCTTAAACGACTCGAAGAAGATCCTCGATCCTGAGAAACGAGATGAGCTCGCGATTCAGATCAAACAGGACGCGGTCTGCTGGTCCGTCGGGTTCGCTGAAGTTGAAGAAATCGATAAGATCAACATCTACCACGCCGGCCTGCTGGCGATGCAGCGCGCGGTCCTGGGTCTCAGTTCGCAACCTGACTTCATCCTCGTCGACGCACGCAAGATCCCGAACTGCCAGACGCCTCAACGCGGGATCATTCGCGGAGATGCGTTGTCGGCGAGTATCGCGGCGGCGTCGATCATTGCGAAAACGACACGTGACGCGCACATGCTCGAAATGGATCGCCTCTATTCTGGTTACGGGCTCGCGTCGCACAAAGGTTATCCAACCCCCGAGCATTGCCAGGCGCTCAAGTCGCTCGGCGCGCTGCCGATTCATCGGCGCAGCTTCGCTCGCGTGAGGGAAGCCCTGGGCCTCGATCCAATCCAGACAGAACTTTTCACGCTTGACGAACGCTCTGAGATCTCAGATCTGAGATCTGAGATCTCAAAGGGGGGCAACGCCCCGCTTTGACGGGATGGGTTTAGCCGAGTACAAAAAGAAGCGCAGCTTCGATAAGACGCCGGAGCCTGGTCCAAAGAAGAAGCGCACTCGCACCGGACGCATGTTCGTCATCCAGAAACATCGGGCGACCCAGTTGCACTACGATTTCCGCCTCGAAGTGGACGGCGTTTTGAAATCATGGGCCGTGCCGAAAGGTCCATCACTCGATCCGAGCATCAAGCGTTTGGCGATGCAGGTCGAAGATCATCCCGTTGACTACGCTAAGTTCGAAGGCGTGATTCCGGAAGGCGAGTACGGCGGCGGCACCGTGATGGTCTGGGATTACGGAACGTACAAACCGGAAGGCGACGAAGATGCGGCCACGGCGCTCGAGAAAGGCGACTTCAAATTCACACTCGACGGCGAGAAGTTAAAAGGCTCCTGGGTGCTGGTCCGTACGCGCAATCGACAATGGCTGCTCATCAAGCATCGCGATTACTACACGACTACGGAAGACGTCACCGAGCTCGCGCCCGTCTCGATCCTCACGCGCCGCTCACTCGCCGAGATCGCCGAAGACGAAGGCGGCAACATCAGGAAAGCAGCTACAGGCGATCCAAAGCAGATTCCGCGACGGACCGGAGTGAAGCGACGCAAGAAGGGTTCGAAAGCGAAAGTCTGGCACAGCAACCGCCCGAGCTAAAACAATCCCCGGTACGATAGTTTTCCTTCCACGATCGAAGCGGCTGACGTAAACGGGTGCTCTTCCGTTTTGTTCACATCCATGATGTGAATGACCGTGTGTCCCTGAGCTTTCAAATAGTCCGCGATCAAGCTGCGGTGGCAACGCCACCAAACTGCTTCCGCACACATGACGGTCGTGCGTGAGTGCTCTGCGAGTTCAAGTAAAGCTTTAATTCCCTTCTCGAACTCCTCCGTCTCCATGTGGTCCGCATATCCACGAAACTGAGGATTGCGCCACGCCGTGTTGTGCGAGTCTTTGCGCGGTGTTCGGCGACCGCCTAACCGCGGTTCGTGTTCATACTTGATCCCAATGCTCTCGAGGAATGCAGCCAACTCGGGTTTGTTGAATTGAGGATAACGACGTGAACCTGGATACGTACGCACATCGACCAGCACCTCGATGCCGTTGGCCAGGAGCATCTCCTTGAACACTTCGTGCGTGCGCGTTGAATGTCCGACTGTCCAAATGTTCATCGTTAACCTGAACTGTAGGCCCGCCGACGGTTAAAGATACGCTTCAAGTTTGAACCGTCCTTTCGCCGCCGTCATCGGCTTCCACAAATCGCCGACGCGTCTCACGCGCGCGGGTACGTTGTCGATGCGAAAGTCTTCGATCCGGATGCCGCTCTCCAGCTCCTCCCACGTCACCGGCGTCGAGACAGAAGGTACTTCTTTAGGTCTGACTGAATAGACGGACGCCAACGTGCGGCCCCACGCGTTCTGGTTGTAATCGACCAGCACTCTTCCCTTCGGCCGCTTCGAAACCTGATAGATCGCCGTCAACAACTTGGGCGAGTGCGAAGCGAGCGCGTAGGCAAACTCTTTCGCGAACGTCCACACCTGTTTCTGCGTCGGTCCACGCTTGATCGGAATGTAGACGTGAATGCCTTTCGATCCCGTCGTCTTCGCGTAGTTGGGAATCTTCAGCGAGTCGAGTCCGAGCTTCACAAGCAACGCCGCCTCGCACACCTTCTCGAACGACGCGCCCGGCACCGGATCGAGATCGAAGTGCAGATAATCAGGCTTATCGACGTCGTCACAGCGCGCGTACCACTCGTTCAGATCGATGCAACCGAGATTGATCACCCACATCAACGACGCGAGATCCTGGATCATCGGAAATGGGATCACGCCTTTCGATCCGTGATCGATCGGACAAATCTCAATCCAGTCAGGACGCGGCGACGGCGCGCGCTTCATGAAAAAGAAGTCGCCCGCGGCGCCGTTTGGATAGCGCTTCATGACCATCGCGCGGTCACGCAGGTGAGGGAGCAACACGGGCGCGACTTCGAGGTAATACTGAATCAGGTCCCGCTTCGTGACGCCCAGCTTCGGCCAGAACAGCTTGTCGAGGTTGGTGAGCTTCACAACCCGATCACCGATTTTGACGTCAAGAGTGCGCTGGTCTTTTGGGAGCTCGACTGAAGGGATGCGGGGCACAGACTTAAAGTAGCACTTTAACGGTTTTCTTCAATCTCTTTCTCAATTGCCTTCAAGCCGTTTAGCAGGACACCGCGGTACGCGGGATGTTTGGCTCGCTCGAGTTGCTGGAGCAACCGCGACTTCGACAGGAGCAGCGAATCGAGCCGTTGTTTTCGTTCGCGGTCGTCGGGCGAATCAGGCGCTGCTTTAGCGTTGGCGTCGCGTAGTTCGGCGTCTTCGATCTGATCTGCGACTGCTTTGCTTTCCCAACCGCGAGCCATAAGAACCTACACCACTGTGCCGTCCTGAATGACGGCGTTCTTGGGGATGATGATGATGCCGTCGCGAATGAAGTACGAGCCGCTCGGGCCTTCAGCCTCGGTCACGCCGGCTTCATTCAACAGCTTCGCGTTCTTTCCGATGCGCGCGTTCTTATCGATGATGGCGCGCCGGACGATAGCTCCCTCCCCTATCCCGAGGCGCGGCAGTCCTTTGCTCATGTCGTTTCTCATGTCGTCAAAGGTCTGATAGAAGTCCGCGCCCATTACGAACGAAGCCTCGAGCTGCACGCCCTTCGAGATGCGGCTGCGCAACCCGATGACGCTGTTCATAATCTTCGCGCCGTTGATAATGCAGCCGTCGCTGACGATCGAATCGTTGATCTCGGATTCTTCGATCTTCGACGGCGGCAGGTAACGGGCGCGCGTGTAGACCGGCGCTTCCGCGTCGAACAGATTGAACTTCGGAATCTTCGCCGTCAGATCGAGGTTGGCGCGATAGAACGCGCCGATCGTTCCGATGTCTTCCCAGTAGCCGTCGAACAGGTGCGCCTGCACGTTTCGCGAACCGATCGCCGCGGGGATGATGTGCTTTCCGAAGTCTACGCCCTTGGGATCGTCGGCGAGCAGTTGTTCCAACTGTTGATACTTGAAAACGTAAATCCCCATCGACGCGAGATACGGACGCCGCTGCGCTTCATTCGCGTCGAGACCGAGCTTCGTCGTGTCGACTTGCATCGCCAGCAACTCATCGCCCTTCGGCTTTTCCTTGAACTCTACAATGCGTCCGCTCTCGTCAGTCTTCAACAGACCAAACTCGCTCGCCGCACGCGGCTCGCAAGGAATGACTGAGACAGTCACGTCTGCGTTCGATGAATGATGGCGTTCGAGAAACTGGCGATAGTCCATCCGATAAAGATGATCGCCGGAAAGAATCAGCAACGTGTCGACGCCGAGATCGCGGATGTGCGGCAACACCTGTCGCACGGCGTCGGCAGTTCCCTGAAACCACTGCGGGCTTTCGGGCGTTTGCTCGGCCGCGATGATCTCGACGAAGCCGTTCGAGAATTGCGAGAAGCGGTAAGTCTGCGCGATGTGGCGGTTGAGCGAAGCGGAGTTGTACTGCGTCAACACGAACGTGCGCAGGATATCGGAGTTGATGCAATTCGAGAGCGCGATGTCGATGAGACGATACTTACCGCCGAGCGGGACGGCCGGTTTCGAACGTTGTTGCGTGAGCGGATACAGTCGATTGCCGGCGCCGCCGCCGAGAATGACTGCCAGTAGTTTTGGATCGGCGGGCATGATTATTGATCATTTGTCGTTTGGCATTTTTCATTTGTCATTTAGAAAACGCTGTCTTCAATGAGAAATGACAAACGGAAAATGACAAACGGAAAATGACAAACGGAAAATGATTTACCACTCCTTTGTTCCTGCTCAGTACGCCAGCGATCTTGTTTCAGTATTCGATTTGCCGGCGGCTTCCTGCGCGATCTTAACGCCGACGCTGGCGCCGATACGCGTCGCGCCTGCTTCGACCATCTTGCGCGCGTCGTCGAGTCCTTTCACGCCGCCCGATGCTTTGACGCCGAGATCGGAACCGACCGTGCGGCGCATCAACGCGACGTCGGCGACAGTCGCGCCGCCTTTTGAGAAACCGGTCGACGTTTTGACGAAGTCGGCGCCCGCGTTTTTAGCCGCCTGGCAGGCGCGCACCTTTTCGTCGTCTGTCAACAACGCCGTTTCGATGATCACTTTGCAGATGGCGTCGTACTCGTGGGCCACCTGGGCCACTGAGCGGATG
>DASURS010000148.1:0-29418 GCA_036279935.1 Pyrinomonadaceae bacterium | reverse complement strand
GAAATCTTGCCGTGTTGGGTATTCATAGTGGGAGATTGTAGGAGGATCGCCGACCGAGGGCAAAATAAATATGGGCGAGGGAGAAATCTGCTGTTGGTATGCAAAATTTCGCACGCGAGATGGCCCGAGGCGCAACGCGTTTCGCTGCAAACGGTTTACCTCACGACGCCTTTACGAGTGTTATACTAGGCGTCGTGTCGTGGGAGTGGGATGATGAAAAGGCGAGGGTTAATCTCGAGAAGGATGGTGTTTCTTTCGAGGAAGCAGTAACTGTCTTCGACGATCCGCTTTACATTGATTTTTACGACCCGGATCATTCCGCAGACGAGCATAGATATTTGATTGTTGGCGTGTCCGAGACACGTCGTTTATTGATCGTGTCGTACACCGAAAGACGTGAGGCTATACGTTTGATAAGCGCCCGAGAAGTAACAGCGGCTGAAAGAAAAGCTTATGAAGAAGGATGAAACAGAGCAGGCAGACGAACTGCGGCCGGAGTATGACTTGCGCAGCCTTCGCGTGAGGAAACTCGGATCCGGAAGAAAAAGCTTTGGGGACACTATTCGGCTCGACCCCGACGTGGCCGACGTATTCCCAGATGCCGACGCCGTGAATGAGGCTTTGCGTTTCCTCATCAGAGTCACCAGAGAAAATCGAAAGCCAGCGTAAACACGCACGGGCAATTTCCTCAAAACCAAAAAAGAGATTGAGCGTGAGCATTACTAGACCCGTCGAATACCCGCGACCAGAGGCGATACAAAGAGATGGCGATCGCGGGCGTTTTAGGAGCGTGATGAGATAAGTATTGCCCGCGGTTGGGCGATGATTTAGATTAATAGACGAATACTGCCCTGAAGCTCACATCGTTTCGAATTGGAGGAGGAGTATCGATGTTCCAGCAGCTTTGGGACGGCTTTATCATGCTGATTCCCGTGTTTTTCCTGCTCACGATGATCTTCGGCGCAGGGTTTTATATCGGGCGAGTCAGCAAAAAAGAGCAGTAGCTACATCAAACGCGACTTCAATCTCAACAAGAGGTCTTTCGCTTCTTCCGGCGTGAGCGAGTCGGAACTGGTACGGATTTCCTCGATTACTTTCTGATTCACGAGATCGAACAGTGAAGCCTGCGCCGCCGCTTTGCGCCGCCCGGCGCGCGTAGCAGCGTTTTCGAGTGCACTGTTCGCTGCCGCTGCCTTGACTGACACCTGCTCCTCCGCCGCGTCTTCTTCGGCGAACACGTCCAATTCATAACGCTCCAACCGCGCCAAGACTTCACGCGCATTCGCCAGCACCGCCGGCGGTAAACCCGCCAGGCGCGCCACTTCGATTCCGTAAGACTTCGACGCGCGCCCACGTTCGAGCCGGTGCAGGAACACAACTTCGCCCTCACGCTCCGTTGCAGTGATCTGGTAATTCTGCGCTCCCGGCAAACGCTCGGCGAGCTCCGTCAGCTCGTGATAGTGAGTGGCGAACAACGTCTTCGCCGCATGGTCCGGGGAGTCGTGCAGATACTCGGCGACGGCCCACGCGATCGACAGTCCATCGAACGTCGCGGTGCCACGACCGATCTCGTCGAGCAACACGAGCGAACGAGGCGTCGCGCTGTGCAGTATCGCGGCGGTCTCAGTCATCTCGACCATAAACGTCGAACGGCCACGCGTCAGATCGTCTGAAGCGCCGACGCGCGTCCAGATGCGATCGAGCAGCGGCAGGCGCGCGCGTTCGGCTGGAACGAAGCATCCCGTCTGCGCGAGGATGCAGACGATGGCCGTCTGTCGCAGCACCGTGCTCTTACCGCCCATGTTTGGACCGGTGATGATGAGCAGACGATCGGTCGAGTTGTTGAGATAGATGCTGTTGGGGACGAATGGATCGTCGATGAAGGCTTCGATGACAGGATGGCGGCCCTGAATGATCTCGAGCTGATCGCCGTCGTGCAGTTCGGGCCTGACGTACCGGCGCCGCGCCGAAGTCTCGGCAAATGACGCGAGCGCGTCGAGCGCGGCGAGAGCGCGCGCCGTCATCTGAATGCGTTTCGTTTCGGCGGCGATCTGGCGGCAAACATGCGCGAAGAGCTCAGTTTCGAGATGGATGATGCGCTCTTCGGCGCCGAGCACTTTCTTCTCCCAGTCGCGGAGCTCGGGCGTCGTGAAGCGCTCGGCGTTGGCGAGTGTCTGGCGTCGTTCGTATTCAGCGGGAACGCGGGCGGCGTTCGCCTTCGACACCTCGATGAAGTATCCGAAGACTCCGTTGAAGCGAATGCGGAGGTTGTTGATGCCGCTGCGCCCGCGCTCAGTCGCTTCCAGAGCGGCGATGATCTGTTTCGCGTTGGTGCTGACGGAGCGCAGTTCGTCGAGTTCGGGCGAGTAGCCTTCGCGAATGACGCCGCCGTCGACGACTTTCGCCGGCGGATCGTCATTGATCGCCCGAGAGATCAACGCCCTGATGTCCGGCAGCTCGTCGGTGTTCTCGGCGAGCACTTCCAGCAACGACGACTCGAGTCCCGACAACGTTTCACGAATCGGAGGCACTTGATCCAGGGACCGAAGCATCGCGCAGAGATCGCGTGGCGTTGCTGACCCGAGACTGATGCGACCGATAACGCGTTCGAGATCCGAAACTTCTTTCAAATGCGAGCGCAACTTGTCGCGCCGGATCTGCGAAGCAAACAGATCCTGCACTGCGCCGAGCCGGGCTTCAACTTCACCGCGCTTCACACACGGACGCAACAGCCAAGAACGAAGCAGCCGCGCGCCCATGCCCGTAACCGTCTCGTCGAGCACCTGCAACAGCGAACGTCCGCCACCGCCGGCGAGCGACTCGACGAGTTCGAGATTGCGCACGGTGACGCTGTCGAGAACAAGATGATCCTGCGGCTCGAAGTAGACGAGATCGGTGACGTGCGCCGCCGCGGCGCGTTGTGTCTCCTGCGCGTAACGCAGACACGCGCCGGCAGCGCGAATCGCTTCGTCTTTGCGGGCGAGCCCGTAGCCGTCGAGCGTTCGCACTTTGAAGTGGTTCAAAAGCAGCGATTGGCAATCGTCGCGTTGCCATTGCCAATCGTCGAGCGCGGTGAGCGTTGCGTCAAAACCATACTCATGTGCCGTAGCGGCTGGCGCACTGTTGGCGTCTTTTTGTAAAGGCAAAGGCGCTGTCGTCGCGCGGCCCGAAAGTCCGGTTTTGATGAGCGCACCAAGCGAGGCAGGGAACAGCAACTCGCGCGGTGCATAAGATTCAAGATCGGCGCGAATGCGCGTCCAGGAATCGCGTCCAGTTTCCTGCGTGACGCGAAACTCGCCGGTCGAAATGTCCAGAAAAGCCGCGCCGATCGTCTCACCCGCGCTGCAAACAGCGGCGAGATAGACTGACTCGCGCGCCTCCAGCAACTGCGGATCGATCGGTGTTCCGGGAGTGACGATGCGCACGACTTCGCGGCGCACGAGCTTCTTCGTCTTGCCCGCCTCTTCAGTCTGTTCGCAAATCGCAACGCGATAACCCTTGCGCACCAGGCGCGCGATGTAACTGGCAGCGGAGTGATGCGGCACGCCACACATCGGAATCGGGTTGCCGCTCTCTTTCTGCCGCGCCGTCAATGTGATTTGCAGTTCGCGCGATCCAGTCACGGCGTCGTCGAAGAAAAGCTCGTAGAAGTCGCCGAGGCGAAAGAGCAGCAAAGTGCCGGGATGTTGCTGCTTCAGTTCCTGGTACTGCCGCAGCATCGGCGTTGAGTTCGGCTGATTCATATGTGAGTGATGCTTCGGTAAATGGCGGTGAATAATAAACTATGCTAATTTCCCCGGCAACGTGGACAGAAATTCGCCGAAACTCGCCAAGAGTCTGTTGATCGATTCACTCCAGGAGCACCTGGAAACCGCGCAAGCACTGCTCAACTCGTCGATCCAGGATGTCGAACAGTCCGGACAAATGATCTGCGACGCGCTCACCGCCGGTCGAAAGATACTCATCTGCGGCAACGGCGGCAGCGCTGCCGACGCGCAGCACATTGCCGCCGAGCTCGTCGGTTGTTACGAAAAGCAGCGACGTTCGTGGCCCGCGATCGCGTTGACGACCGATACGTCAGCACTGACTGCAGTCAGCAATGATCTCGGCTACGAACAAGTGTTCGCGCGTCAGGTCGCCGGTCTTGCTCAAGCTGGCGACGTACTGATCGCCATCAGCACGAGCGGCAGATCGAAAAACGTTTTGAAGGCAGTCGAACGGGCGAGGGAAATCGGCTGCCGCACGATCGCGTTGACGGGTGCATCGCCCGATCCGCTCGGCTCGATGTGCGACTTCACCGTCGCAGTGCCCGCATCTCGTACCTCACGCATTCAGGAAGCACACATCACGATCGGACATTTGTGGTGCGAAATGGTCGATCAACTTGAATAAAAACGTTGACACATGCCGGGGATCTAATTAGTCTGAGCACACCTAAATAAGTACTGAAACATTGATGTTGTTTCAAGAACTGCCTGGCTTTCCAAAACTCGAGCTTTACTCCGCTTACTCGCTTCCACTGCTGAGTCACATCCCCGTCGAAAGAAGAATCTCGAAGATTCCGAAAATTACGTGTGACTCAGGAAGTGCGTATCGCGGATTTTTGTTTTGACAACTAGCTGCTGCCTCGCCAGAGAGGCTTCCCTACCGGGTACCTGTGTGGCCGTTTCTATCTTCCTAATGAAACCGCCATGCAAGGGCCGAGGTGTATTCAAATGACAACTAGTATAAATGCCACCGCCCAGGGAGCATCGCGAAAGAAGAAGCGCAAGAAGAAGACAGCGCTGGTAGTTTGCCGTGACCGGAAACAGTTCTGGACGACGCAGGCGCAGTTTTGGCAGTGGGTGAGAGACGGCGTCGTCGTCAAAACCGGCGAACAACCGTTGACGGGACTGTTCAGACGCGAGCACCAGGAGTTGATGGTGCTGCTCAGCAACACGGTCCTGAATCTCGCGCACCCTAACCACATGCGCGAGGCGCTGCTTTCGCGACGACTCGGAATGTCCGGGAGGTAACTCAGTTGAGACTTGCGATCGCTGTTCTCGTTGTTCTGACGTCGGCTTTCCTCGCCGCCGCGCAACCGCAGGACGACCGTTATCGCATCGGCCCGTCTGACGTTCTCGACATCCGCATCTACAACCGCCCGCAACTCTCGCGCGAGGCCGTGCGCGTCGAAGGCAACGGCATGATTCGTATGCCGCTCATCGAGAACGAGATTCAGGCGTCTTGTCTCACCGAAGGCGAGTTGGCGAAGGAGATCTCGACGCGATACGCGAAGTACTACCGCAACCTCCAGGTCGACGTATTTATAAAGGAGTACCACGCGCGGCAGGTCGCGATCATCGGCGCCGTCAACGACCAGAGCCGTTTCGAGCTACAGCGACGCATTCGTCTGCTCGAACTGCTGACGTACGCGAAAGGGCCGTCGGCAAAAGCGGGACAGACGATCAACGTCGTCCATTCCACCGCACCCTCACTCTGCAAACAACGTGACGAAAACGACGTCGCGGCGATGTTTTCGAGTTACAAGCTCGGCGACGTGCTGCAAGGCAAACCTGAAGCGAACCCGTATCTCGAAGCAGGCGACATCGTTACCGTACCCGAAGCGGACCAGGTTTACGTCGTCGGCAACGTCTTCATGCCTTTAACAATCCCGCTGCGCGAACCGGTGACGCTGACGCGCGCCATCGCCATGGCCGGCGGCCTCAAGCAGGACACTAAAAAGGACAAGATTCGCGTGCTGCGGCAGGAACCAGGCGCGGCCACGCGCAAAGAGATCACCGTCGATCTCTCCGCCATCGAAAAGAAGAGCTCGGAAGACATCGCACTCCTTCCGAACGACATCGTCGACGTTCCCACGTCAGCCGGAAAGAGCTTCCTTCGCAGTCTGGTCCAGGG
Organism: Pyrinomonadaceae bacterium; assembly: GCA_036279935.1. Lineage (GTDB taxonomy): Bacteria > Acidobacteriota > Blastocatellia > Pyrinomonadales > Pyrinomonadaceae > PSRF01. The sequence continues at coordinate 23,520 of DASURS010000148.1, read as the reverse complement.
CGTCGTCCCCGGCGTCGGCCAGCTGCCCGTCAGAGTCGTTCCCTAGAAGAATTTCGGATTTCGGATTTCGAATTGCGAATTTTAAGTAGGATGAGGAGAGTTCGTTTTAAAATTCGAAATCCGCAATTCGAAATTCGAAATTTTCTTCCTCACAAGGAGTCCTCACATGAACAGAGTCGAATTAGAAAAGCGCACGCTGCTTTTTGCGCTGAAGATCATTCAGTTTGTTGCCACTCTACCAAAGACCAAAGCTGGAGAAGTGGTTGAGTTTCAGCTTGTAAAGGCCGGCACTTCAGTCGGCGCGAACTATCGCGAAGCAACGCGCGCTGAATCGCGAAACGATTTCATTCACAAGCTGGCGATTGTGGAGAAAGAGTCCTCTGAGAGTCTCTACTGGCTTGAGTTGTGTCAGGAGGCCCACTTTGGAAAGGCCGAGCTTCGGCAGTGGCTAATGCAGGAATCAACGGAGTTGTTGGCAATTTTCACCAGCGCTGGCCGGACAAGTAAGGCCAGGCTCCAATCTTCGAAGATTCGAAATTCGCAATCCGCAATTCGAAATTCCAACAAGCAACCATGAAACCTACCCGTGAACTCGTCAGGAGAGAGTCCGAGGTCAACTCTCTCGACGCACCTATTGATCCGCCTCAGTCCTATAACTACGGCGTCGATCCCAACGCCGACAACGAGGTGCATCTGCTCGACTACTGGCGGGCGATCCGGAAACGAATCTGGCTCGTGCTCGGAATCGTCGTGTTGAGCACGATGATGGCCGTCGTTTACGTCGCGCGTAAGCCGGACTTCTACGAGGCGCAGGCGCGCGTGCAGGTCGATCTGGAAGACAACGGCGCCGTCCTCAACGGCGCTCGCCCGCTGTACGGCCCGACAGACGATCCCATCTACTTCAACACGCAGCTTCAGATCCTGGTCAGTCCGGGACTACTGCGCCGCGTCGTCCGGACGCTCGATCTCGAACACAATCCCGACTTCTTCAAAGGCAATCCCGCGCAACGGCAATCAACGTGGCAGACGTTGCTGCGCATGACGGGACTCGGAAGCAAGCCACCGGAGAACGTTCCGCATCAACCCGATCAACTTCCACTCACGACCTCAGCCGCGCAGGCAACCGGTCCGGAAGACCTGAACGAAGCGAAACGACTCGCGCCGTACGTCAACGCCATCGTCAACGGCCTGAAAGTGGAGCCCGTCAAGGAGACGCGCGGTTACTACAAGGAGACGCGACTGATCGACATCAAGTTCACGCACACCGATCCGCAAGTAGCGGCCAAAGTCGTGAACGCGATCGCCGAGACTTATGTCTTCTGGAACCTCGAAAAGAAGACCGAAACCAACAGCAGCACCGGCGGCTTTCTGCAAAAGCGGATCGCCGAGTTGCAGCAACAGATTCGCACCGCCGAGGAACGGCTCGTCAACTACGCCAAGAACAACCAGATCATCTCGCTCGATCAAAACCAGAACATGATCGTCGACCGGCTCTCCGGTCTGAACAAACAACTGCTCGATGCGGAAAATGATCGCAAGACCGCCGAAGCTGCTTACAACGCCGCGAAAGCGCCCGGCGCCGCCACTGCGCTCGCCGACGCTGACGCGAAACAGGCGAACGAGATCGACTCGAAGCTCGTCGAGCTCCGACAAAAACGCGCGCTGCTGATGGTGGACGCGACTGAAGAAGCCCCGGAAGTCAAGGAAGTCGATCAACAGATCGGCGAGCTCGACAAGCAACTGAAGGATCTGCTCAACCGCAAGTCGAACACGCTGCTGACGAACCTGCACACGCGTTACCAGCAGACGCTCGAACGCGAACGTGCCCTGCGCACGGCGTTCGAAGCCCAACGCGCACAGACGCTCTCGCAAAACGAAGCGGCGATCAACTACCGCATCATCCAGCAGGAGATCGACACGAACCGGACGCTGCTCACCGGACTGTTGCAGGGCGCGAAAGAGAACGACGTCGTGATGGCAGGCAAGCCGAACAATATCTCGATCGTGGACCACGCGTTGACGCCCGACAGTCCGGTCGGACCGAATCGCGCGCGCACGATCGTCGCGGCGTTTCTGTTGTCGATCGGATTGGGGCTCGGGCTGGCGCTGTTCCTCGAATACCTCGACGATACGGTCCATTCGACGCAAGAGGTCGAGCGCGTATTGCACTTGCCGGCCCTGGCGGTGATTCCGGCGATGGGCAGCGCGGTGCGGCGAAAAGTGATTCCGGGTATGACGGCGCTGCAAAAGCAGAACGGGAATGGAAACGGCAACGCGAACAGCGAGCTGTTGATCAACGTCGACGGGCGTTCGCCGCTTGCTGAAGCTTATCGTCACCTGCGCACGTCGGTGTTGTTGTCGACTGCCGGACGCGCGCCGAAGTCGTTGCTCGTCACGTCGAGTCTGCCGGGTGAAGGGAAGACGACGACTGCCGTCAACACTGCCATTAGCCTGGCGCAGACGGGCGCCACCGTCGTGATCATCGATGCAGACATGCGGCGGCCTCGTTTGCAAAACATCTTCGACGTGGATCGCGAGCAGGGACTCAGCTCGATCCTTTCGAGCGACGTTTCCGAGAAGGAGATGCTAGCGATGGTCGAAACGGATGGAGCGAGCGGGCTCGGCGTTTTGAGCTCCGGTCCGATCCCGCCGAACCCGGCTGAACTGATCGGATCCGATCAGATGCGACGTTTGATGGCCGCGCTGCAAGCGAACTACACGCACGTCGTTGTCGATTCGCCGCCGATCAGTTCGTTTACGGACGGCGTGTTGATTTCGACGATGGTCGACGGCGTGTTGCTGGTCGTACACGGCGGCAAGAGCTCGCGCCACATCGTGCGCCGGTCGAAGCAGTTGTTGAATGACGTCGGCGCGAAAGTCTTCGGCGTCGTGCTCAACAACGTTAACTTGCAATCACACGACTATTACTACTACCAGAGTTATTACGGGCGGAAGTACTACGAAAAGGGAGCGTAGGTTTTGCCACAAGAAGGCACCAAAAGCACTTGCCAAATCAGTGTCTTTGAACCTCCGCTCATTTTGTGTCTTTTGTGCCTTTTTGTGGCAAAGCGTCGAACAAAATGCGCATTCTCGTAACCGGCGGATTGGGAACGGTCGGCGCGGGGCTTATTAAAGAGCTTCGCGGGCGCGGACATCACGTCGTCTCGTGCGATCTGCATCACCAGCCGGACGAGATCGGGTTCAGCCTGCGCACCGACGTCGAGTTACCGCTGTACGCGCGCTGCGACGTCGGCGACTTTCGCCAGTTGGAGCGTGTGTTCGAGCGCTGCGGACCATTCGACTACGTCTATCACTGCGCGGCGGAGTTCGGCCGCTGGAACGGCGAAGACTTCTACGAAACCTTGTGGCAAACGAACGCCATCGGCACCAAGAACGTCATCCGACTGCAGGAGCGTCTCGGTTTCCGGCTGATTCATTTTTCGTCATCGGAAGTCTACGGCGACTGGCCCGATCTGATGGTCGAGTCGGTGATGGACGAGTACGAGATCAAGCAGCTCAACGACTACGCGATGACGAAATGGGTCAACGAAATGCAGATCCGCAATTCGGCGTTGCAGTACGGAACGGAAAGCGTCGTCGTGCGGTTGTTCAATACATACGGTCCCGGCGAACACTATAGCCCCTATCGCTCAGTGAACTGCCGGTTTCTGTACTGCGCGCTGCACAATCTGCCGTGGACCGTATTTCGGGGCCACTCGCGCACCTCGACTTATCTCGCCGACACAGTTCGCACGGTCGCCAACATCACGGATAATTTTCGCGCCGGCGAGACGTACAACATCGGCGGCGTCGACCTGCATACGATCGAAGAGCTGTCTGACGTCGTGTTGAAGGTTACGGGCGCGAACCCGTCGCTGGTCCACTACCAGGATTCGGAAATCCTGACGACGAGGCTGAAACGAGTCGACACGTCGAAATCGGTTCGAGACCTGGACCACAAGAATTCATACAGCCTCGAAGACGGCATGCGGCTGACGGCTGAATGGATGAGGCGAACGTATCAGTTGTAGGCGACTGCTTTGCGTGGGCGACGTGCCGGTGGAGTCGACGTATCACGGCTCCGCGTTGTTGCACCGGTTGCTGAGTGACTATCCAACGGACAGGTTAACGATCCTGGAGACAGGCACGCCATCGCAGCCCTCGCGGAGGCTAAAGGATGTCAGTTATCTTTCGCACCCGCTCGACGGATCGCGTTGGCTAAAGACGAGGTTTCATCCATTTGCGATGGTGTGGTTTTCACATCGCGCTCTTCAAGCGTTGCCGGCAGCGTTGCCGCTGGATGCAATCGAGTTTGACGGTGTTCTGACCGTCGCGCACGGTTTTGGGTGGCTCGCGGCCGCGAGTGTCGCTCGCAAACGCGGTGTGCCGCTGCATCTGATGGTGCATGACGACTGGCCGCGCGCAGCGAACGTGCCGAGTGGGTGTCGCAACTGGCTCGACAAGCGATTCGCGGAAGTTTATCGGCAAGCGCGATCGCGAATGGTTGTGTCGCCTGCGATGCAACGCGATTACGAGACGCGCTACGGCGCAACTGCCGAGGTGCTTTATCCGAGTCGTGCGTCTGGCCTTCCGGTTTTTGTCGATCCGCCGGAACGGCTCGCGCGCAACGATCACCAGTTCACGATCGCATTTGCCGGCACGATCAACTCACCCGGTTACGTGAAGGCGCTGATCGCGTTACATGCCGCGGTGGCGGCTGCCGGAGGGCTGCTATTGATTTTTGGCCCATTGACGCTGGAACAGGCGCGCAACGTCGGTCTCGATCTGCCGAACGTGGTCGTTGGCGGACTGTTGAGTTGGCCCGAACTGATGCGCCGGCTGCGGGACGAGGTCGACGCGTTGTTCGTGCCGATGTCATTCGACGTTTCCGACCGCAGCAACATGGAGATGGCGTTTCCGAGCAAGCTCGCGGACTGTACGGCTGTCGGATTGCCGCTCCTGATCTACGGCCCGCCGTACTGTTCCGCTGTGCGTTGGGCTAAAGAGAATGCGGGCGTTGCGGAGGTCGTTGAAAGTCAGGAAGGTCTCGCCGCAGTCGTACAGCGATTGGCAAACGATGCGGCGCTTCGGCAAGCATTGGGACAACGAGCACTGGAAATCGGTGACAAGTATTTCGCTCATGATGCCGTGCAAGCCGTCTTCAGCCGTTCTGTAAGCTGTGGTTAAGTCGCTCATCAATCGCGCGATGCGGCACGTGCTGTTCATCGCGCAGAGCCATCCCGAGCTATCGGATCGCTGGGGCTATCACATCCGTCCGATTCATTACTACGAGCCGCTGCCGGATTTTCAGTCGATCACGAGCGAGAAGATCGAGCGGCGGCGTGAGTTTCCATCGATTGACTTTAAATGGGACGAGCAACTGCGGCTGCTGCGTGCGTTGTTGCCGTATCGCGATGAATTTGAAGACATCGAAAACGATTACTTTAGCGGTTTCGATGCCGTGATCTATTACTCGCTGATCCGCCATTTGAGGCCGCGGCGAGTGATTGAGATCGGCAGCGGTTATTCGACACGGTTCGCGCGTCGCGCGCTGGTGCGCAACGGGAACGACGGCGTGCTCACCTGCATCGAGCCAGATCCCGAGCGATTGAATGGCCTGAGTTTGCAGGTCGAGCTGATTCGAAAGCGAGTCGAGGAGATCGACGTCAACTTCTTTTCACAGCTTGAACCGAACGACATCCTTTTCATTGACTCGAGCCATACGGTGAAGTTCGGCAGCGACGTCTGTTACGAGTTTCTCGAACTCGTGCCAACCATTAAGCCGGGCGTCTGGGTACACGTTCACGACATCTTCTTTCCGCACGATTATCCCGCCGAGTGGCTGCTGAAACGGCGTCTTGCGCTGAACGAGCAGTATCTGCTGGAAGCGTTTCTGTCGTTCAACCGTGAGTTTCAGGTGGCGCTTGCGAACCATTGGTTGGCGCTGGACCACGGAGCTGCGGTGCAAGAGCTGTGGCCGCGCGAATGTTCGAGCTCGAGTTTCTGGTTTTACAGAAGATGAAGATCAGCGCCATCGTCCCGACTATCGGCCGCGTCGATTCGCTCAACGCGCTGCTGGAATCGCTAGCCGCGCAGACGTGCAGCGTCGACGAAGTCGTCATAGCCAGCGCTGATCGGGAGACGCTCGTGCAATCGGAGAAACTCGTTTTAAAGGAGGTCGTCGTTTCCCCTCCGAACGCCGTGCGCCAGCGGATAGCCGCTATCGACGTCGCCCAGGGAGAGTATTTGTTGCTCCTCGATGATGATGTCGTGCTGGAGCCCGAGTGCGTGGAACGCATGTCGGCGCTTCTAAAGGACGACGTCGTTGCCGTGACAGCGGATTTTAGTAATCAATCATGGCCTGAGCCGACGCGGATCTGGCAGTTGTACCTGCGGCACGTCTTGAAGTTGGAACACGACGAGTGGCAGGGAAGAGTCGTTGGTCCATTGCTGCGTTTCGGTTTCAATCCCATTCCGTCGAGCCCGCAGCCGATGGAGTGGCTTGGATCCGGAAGCAGCCTGGTGCGGCGCTCGGCCTTCGTCAAAGCCGGCGGGTTCTCCGACTTCTTTCTGCACCGATGCACGATCAACGAAGACGTCGATCTCGGTCTCAAACTCCGCCGCACCGGCCGCATCATGTTCTGTCCCGACGCGCGCATGGCCCATCATCACGCGCCGGGCGGGCGTGTGACGAAGTTTCTCGCCGCTGAAGACGATCTCTTCAATCGTTACTTCATATTGCGCCGCACGCTGGGGTTGAGCTTTCTGCGCGCGTTCGGGCTGGCCGTACTGTATTTCGGCGTCGAGACGGCGAGCCAGTTTCTTGGGTGCGTGAAGCGGTTGAACTTTAGCGGATTTTTCGCGCCGCTCAGCGGTCGACTGCGTGCTTTCGGCCGCATCCTGATTCCGATCAGATGAATTGGGTGTTTCTTGGCGACAGCCTGACGGAAGGTGTTGGATCGACGAGGATTAGTTACGTTACCGAGTTGGTAACACAGATTAGGACAAAACTTAAGGTTCATGAGTTTCGTCTCCGACATGTCGATGTTGACGGATTCATCGATTTCAACGTCGCGGGGAAAATGGACGTCGATCAGACACAGAGTCCGTCAGATCTGTGGATCTGGAACCTCGCGTGTGAAGGCAAGACCATCGAGACGGATCTCGCATGGTTGCCGCTGATAGATACGTTGCGACCGGAGTTGGTGGTGATCTTTCGCGGGAGTCTGGAGAGCATCATCCGCCCGTCGACGCTGCCGCGGTGGACGCCGGGCTCGTGGCGTGGATACGCGGCAATGGATCCGCGTTGTTACTTCAGCACCACGTGGTGGCGCAGCGCGAAGCAGCAGACGATCGACGCGGCGAAACAGCGCGTGCGACTCACCCAGCTTTCGCGCAGCGCGGGCAAGCCGTTGATGGACCGCGAAACAATCACCGAGCACCTGACGACGTTGCTACGCAGACTAAACACGCGAGTGCTGATCCTTGGATTGCTCCCGGTTGACGAAGCACGATTTCCCGGTTCACCGGCCCAGTTCAAATCGGTCAACGCAAAACTCGAGGAGATTGCGAACGCTGAAGGCGCGGAGTTCTTCGACTGGGGCTCAGCGCTTGGAGCGCAGCGTGATCTCTTCTACCGCGACGGTTTTCATCCGAATCTCGCCGGCGCGCGCGCGTTGGCAGAGATACTTCGTGCGCGTCTCCTCGACGAGTAAACAATGGGCATTTCCGCCATCGTCACAGCGTACGAAAGGCCCGATCAGACGCTGAACACGCTGCGAATCATCGACGCCTGCCATCCGCGGCCGGATGAGGTGCTCGTTCACGTCGACGGAAACCAGACGGCGTGCGAGAAAGCGATCCGGCAGGCGTTTCCGGGAGTTCGCATCATCATGAGCAGCGAGTGCGTTGGCCCAGGCGGCGGGCGGAACAAACTCGTCGCCGCCGCGCAGTGCGAGTTTGTCGCGAGTTTCGACGACGACTCATATCCCATCGACTCGGACTACTTCGGGCGCGTGCTTCAACTCTTCAAACAGTTTCCCGAAGCGTCGATTATCTGCGCCGCGCTTTACCACGCCGGCGAAGCGATAGCCCTCGACAAGCGAAACGCGCACTGGACCGCCGACTTTTCCGGCGGCGCATGCGTCTTCCGGCGGCAAGCGTTTCTCGACACAGGCGGGTACGTGCCGTTGGCGGTCGCGTACGGCATGGAAGAGGTAGACCTCGCGCTGCGTCTGCACTCACGCAGCGGCAAGATCCTGTCGAGCTCGTGGCTGCGCGTCTTCCATGACACGGATCTGAGGCGACACGCTGAACCGCACGTCACCGCCGGAAGCATCGCGAACCTTGCGCTGCTGGCGTACCTGCGTTATCCAATTTCTTTGTGGTCCATTGGCCTGTTGCAGTGCGCGAACCGCGTGTTGTGGCTGCTGCGACACGGCCGGCGGCGTGGCATCTGGCGCGGGCTGACGATGATCCCCGGACACTTGATGTTTCACCGGCGCTTTCGCCAAACAGTGAGCAATCGCGCGGTGCGATCGTATCTGGCGCTGCGTCGAGCGCCGGTGCAGGCGTGACAACCATGACCTCCGATCCGAGCTGGGTGTGCTGCCAACTGGGCGCGCGCGAACACTACGCCGTCCCGCGGGCGCTGCAACGAAGCAACCTGCTCCACGAACTGATCACCGACCTATGGATCCGTCCCGGATCAGTGCTGCGCTCGTTGCGAAGCAGTCTCGCCGGGAGATTTCATCCGAGTCTGTCATCGGCGAACGTCACGGGTATGAACCTTGGCGCGTTAGGGTTCGAGTTAGGCGCGAACGTGAGACGCATGACTGACTGGACGCTGATAACGCGGCGAAACGATTGGTTTCAACGTTCTGTCGTCAATGAACTTTCGGCCCACCCGACTAACCTGACCGTTTTTGCCTACAGTTACGCCGCGGAAGGAATCTTCAAAGTTGCGCGCGAGCGAGGATGGCGGACCGTGTTGGGCCAGATCGATCCCGGTCCGGCCGAAGAGCGAATCGTCGCGAAGCTCAGTTCGAGCCACGGAAACGGTTGGCGACCGGCGCCCGCCGAGTACTGGAAACGCTGGCGCAACGAGTGCGACCTCGCAGATCGCATCGTTGTCAATTCAACCTGGTCACGCGAAGCACTGCTCAGCGAAGGAATGGCGGCGGAAAAGATCCATGTCGTCCCGGTCGCGTTTGAATCGCCGAGCCAATCGTTCAACAGAACTTACCCGGCGGCGTTTAGTTCCGAACGTCCGATGCGAGTGTTGTTCCTGGGCCAGATCAACCTGCGCAAAGGCGCGACGCAGCTATTCGACGCGATCAAACGTCTTTCCGGCGAGCCGATCGAGTTCTGGTTCGTGGGCTCGGCGCAAGTCGATCTCCCGAAAGAAGCGAAATGGTTCGGCGTCGCGCCGCGCAACGGCGTTTCGCGCTACTATCGCGATGCCGACGTCTTCATTCTGCCGACACACTCCGATGGCTTCGGACTGACTCAACTCGAAGCACAATCGTGGAAGCTTCCGGTCGTCGCCTCTCGCTTCTGCGGCGACGTCGTACGCGATGGCCACAACGGATTGCTTCTCGACGAAGTCTCGGGAGACGCAATCGCCGCGACACTTCGCGAACTCCTGCGCTCGCCTGAAAGTCTCCACGCGATGTCTAAAAACTCGCACGTCGACGAGCGTTTCAGTTTGACGTCACTGGCCGCATCTTTATCGAACCTGTAGCCACAAAAAGGCACAAAAACCACAAAAGGCACAAAGAGTGAAACAGGTAGAAAGATAGATGGTCGTCTTTAAATCCCATATAAGCTTTGTGCCTTCTGTGTCTTCTGTGCCTTTTTATGGCTGGCGGTCGACGCTGATCGGAATCATCGGCACCGGCATGGCGACGATCGTCGCGACGCTTCTGGTCCCGGAAAACCCGACCAGCCCCGGTGCGCTCTTCTATCCGGCGCTCGTCATGACCGCGGGCCTCGCAGCGGCCCCGGTGAGCGCGGCGATTCGACACCCCAAAGCGCTGTTGCGCGGCGAATCATTGCTATCGCTCGCGCCGATCTACTGGCTGCTGCTCGATCTGCTTCAGGGCGTGTATCCGCTGGACCACATCACCGCGGACGAAGCGCGGCTCGCTTTCATCGGCATCGGTCTGTTCGTGGGCATGGTTTGGCTCGGCGCGATTCGGCGCCCGTGGCGAATCCCGTCAGTCGTCGTGCGATCAGTCTCGCAGGAGTTTTCGGTCAACACGTACTTCGCGCTCGCTTTCGCATGTTTCTTCCTCGGCATGGCGAACTTCGCGATTGCCTGCGACTTCAACGTGTTCGAGATGGTCCACTACCTGGGCCAGGAACGCTGGGCCGCGCCGTGGGGCCGCGGACAACTCGGCGGTTGGGACGCGTTTCTCGATCACTTGCAGTACTTCGGTTACCTGCTGCCGATACTGACGGTCGTTATCGCGCGCCGTGCCGGCGTCCGCAACGTCCGAACGCTCATCTGTATCGGCATGTCGATCGTGATGACGTTGTTTCTCGCGCAGAGCGGCAGCCGGCGTGTTATCGGCGTCGTCGCGGGGATGGCGTTGATCCTGTGGATCCTGGACCAGCGGCAACTGCGGATCAAACACCTGGTGATGACCGTCGTCGCCGTCGGCGCGCTCCTTTTCATGTTGCAGATCATGCTCGAATACAGAAACGTCGGGCTCGGCGCGCTCGTCGGCAACACCGACGCGACGATGACCAACCGCGTCGAGAAGCGGCAGCTACTCGAAAACCAGCACCTGCGCGTCGACGACAACTTCTATCGCCTGTGCCAGATCATCCAACTCATTCCGCAGTCGTACGGTTACGTCTATCACCAGTATGTCGTTTACGTGATCGTGCGGCCGGTGCCGCGCGTATTCTGGCCGGGGAAACCAGTCGATCCGGGTTTCGACTTGCCGACGGCGCTCGGCGTCGAGGGCGTGTCGTATTCGTATTCGGTGATCGGCGAACTGTATATGTCGCTGGGCCTGCTCGGCGTCGCGCTCGGCGGTTGGTTTTACGGACGGGTCGCCGCGATGGCGAGCGGTCTGCTGAAACGCAGCACGACACAGGGCGCGCTCGTGATCTACAGCATCGTCGTGATGGCTTTGTTTTCAGGAATGCGTTCGATTCTGGAGCTGATTCTCGTGAGCTACGTCGTGCTGGCGTGGGTTGGGCTGTCGCAACTTTTTATTAAATTGAGACGGGCTCGCGCATCGTGAAGGTCTTCGTACTTACGGACTCGCCGTCGCCGTACCAGGTCGAATTCTTCAACGAGATCGAGTCGCAGCGCCAGTGCGAGTTGAGCGTCGGTTATCTGCGCCGGCGCGATCCGCTTCGTCAGTGGAAGCAGTCTGAGATCAAACACGTCGCCGTAGATGTTTCGAACGGCATGCAGGAGGCGCGGGAAGCGGTACGCGCGTCGGATCTCGTCGTCTTCAACTACTACCAGCACTCACGCGCGACGGAGTTGATACGCGAGCGCGCGGCGCATGGTGGGCCATGGTGTTTCTGGGGCGAGCGTCCGGGGTTTCGGCAGCCGGCGTGGGCTGGACGGCTGTTGCGGAAATGGAAACTGGCGCGGCTGCACGATTCGGGCATGCCGATCTGGGGGATCGGAAGATTTGCCGTCGACGAGTATCGCCGCGAGTTTGGACCACGGCGGTCGTATTTCAACTTGCCGTACTTTTCGGATCTGAAGCGTTTCGAGATCTCGAAGGCGAAGGAGCGACGCGAGCGCGTGTTCCTGTTTTCCGGTTCGCTCATCGCGCGCAAAGGCGTGGACCTGGTCGCTGCTGCTTTCGTGCGGCTGGCGGCTGAAATGCCGTACGTGAAGTTGAAGATCGCCGGCGATGGAGCGTTGAGACATCGATTGGTCGAGACGCTTCGTCCGGTGAGCGAGCGAGTTGAGTTTACGGGGTTTAAAGACTGGGACCAGTTGCCGGAGTTGTACCGCTCCGCCGATGTATTGTGCGTGCCGTCGCGGTATGACGGTTGGGGGCTCGTCGTTCCGGAAGGACTGGCGGCGGGGTTGCCGGTTATCGCAACCGATCGCATGGGCGCGGCGCTCGAGTTTATCGAAACAGGTGTGAACGGCTGGTTGATTCCGGCGTGCGATGAAGCCGCGGTGCTGCGCGCGATGCGCGAGGCTGCGTCGTTGGATGATGAGGATTTGGCGCGGCTGTCGAATGCGGCGAGAGAAACCGTGAGCGAGCACACGCTGCAACACGGCTCCGCACGGTTCGTTCGGTTCGTGCGAGAAACGATCGATGTGTAGCATCTCCGGAATCGTCAGCCGCTCGCGCGAGGGTTTGAACGACGTCGTCGAACGCATGAACGCTGCGCTCAGGCATCGAGGCCCCGACGATCAGGGCGTCGTGAATTGCGGATGTGCCTGCCTCGGAAACACACGACTCGCTGTGATCGACACATCCGCCGCCGGTCATCAGCCGATGCACGATCCCGAAACCGGAAACTGGATCACGTATAACGGCGAGACGTACAACTTCAAACAACTGCGACAGGAGATCGATCCGGATGCGCAGTCGTGGCGATCCAACTCGGATACTGAAGTCGTCCTGCGGGCGTATCGAAAGTGGGGCGTCGACGCGTTTCGGCGTTTGCGCGGGATGTTTGCGCTCGCGATCTGGGCCAGTAGCGAGAACCGGCTCGTACTGGCACGCGATCCGCTCGGCATCAAGCCTCTTTACTACTATCACGCTGAAGATGTTTTCGTGTTCGCGTCCGAGGTGCGGGCACTACTCGCGAGCGGCGTCGTGCCGCGCAAGCTGAGCGTCGCAGGCGTCGATTCTTATCTTGCGAACGGTTCGATTGAAGCGCCGCTGACGATTGTCGAGGGCGTGAGCCAGTTGTTGCCCGGGCAGTACATGACCGTGGGCGCCACCAATAGAAAGATCGCTGTCGCGGCGTTCGTTGGTCCACGATCCGAGACAAACGTGCGCAGCAGAGCGGACGCGGTTGCGCGATTGAGATCGGAGCTGGAGGAGTCGATCCGGCTGCACCTCGTGAGTGACGTACCGCTCGGCGTGTTTCTGTCCGGCGGCATGGATTCCAGTGCAATGGTCGCGTTGACGAGCCGGATAGCTGGACAGCCGCCGCGTACGTTCAGCATCGTGTTCGACGAAGCCAAATACTCCGAAGCGCATCACGCTCGCGCCATCGCCGCGCGGTTCCGCACCGATCATTCCGAGACGCGCCTCAGTGAAGCTCAGCTCCTGGAACTTTTACCAAAAGCGATCGCGTCGCTGGATCAACCAACGATGGACGGCATCAACACGTTCGTCGTTTCAAGAGCAGTGAGGAACGCCGGCGTAATCGTTGCCCTTTCCGGCCTGGGCGGTGATGAGCTGTTTGGGGGTTATCCAAGCTTCCGCCGCGCGCTCCAGGTCGATGCGATGTCGCCGTTGTCGAAACGATTTCTGCGCGCGGTTTCGGGTTTCGGAAAAGTCGCGCTTAACGGTTCGACACAGCGTCACAAGTTCTGGCAACTCGCGGCGAGCGACTGCGCGCCTGCCGCCGTCTATGCCGTTAGTCGTCAACTCTTTTCGCCCGATTCAGTGAGACGCCTGACACGACGCGAGCCGATGTCGAATCATTCGGCGGCGGCGACAACAGGCGACGTCGTGAACGCGATCTCCGAACTGGAGTTGCGCGGGTACATGACGAACACGCTGCTGCGCGACACGGACGCGATGAGCATGGCCCACTCGCTGGAAGTGCGCGTTCCGCTGGTTGACGTGAAGGTCGTTGAGTTTGCGCTGTCGCTGCCGGGCAAGTGGAAACTTCCGCCCGAGAGCAACGGCGTTCCGAAGCCGCTGCTGGCCGACGCGCTGGCGGACCTGTTGCCGCCGAAGCTGATGAAGCGGCCGAAGATGGGATTCACGTTGCCGTTGGAGAAGTGGATGCAGGGACGACTGCGGAGCGAAATCGAGTCAGTGTTTTCGAACGAAATACCGGGGTTCGACACGAACAGCGTCAGGAGCGTTTGGCGTAAGTTTCTGAACGATCCTCGCGCGGTCGGGTGGTCGCGGCCGTGGTCGCTGTACGTGATGGCAAGGTGGTGCGAGATCAATCAGGTGACGCCCGAGTGAGAGTGCTGCACGTCATACCGTCGGTGTCGGAACGTGCTGGTGGACCGAGCGCGGCGATCGTTCCGATGTGCCGGGCGCTACAGGCGCAGGGAGTCGAAGTGTTACTCGTCACGACCGACGCAGGTATCGGCGGGACAAAAGCCGCACGCACTGCTGACTACGGCGGTATTCCCACGATCTTCTTTGAATCGCAGCTTGGCGAATCGTTCAAATACTCGCGTCCGCTGGCGGCGTGGCTGAACGCGAATGCCGGTAACTTCAACGCGGGACACATTCACGCCGTCTTCAATCACGCCTGCGTGGCAGCCGCGCGAGCGTTTCGGAAAGCGGGCGTCCCTTACGTCATCAGGCCGCTCGGCACGCTCGATCCGTGGAGCATGAAACAGAAGTCGCTGCGCAAACGCGTGTTCTGGTCGGTCGTAGGCGAGGCGATGCTGGCGGGTGCGGCGGGCGTGCATTACACGTCGGAGGTGGAGAAAGAGGCGACCGAGAGTCTGCTCGGCGTGAACCATGGGCGAGTGATACCGCTGGGAGTCGAAGCGGCGCCGCAATCGGGGTTTGTTAGATCTCACGATCCGTACGTGCTCGTACTGTCGCGGCTTCATCCGAAGAAAGGCCTGGACGTTCTGATCGACGCGTTCCTCGAGATTGCACCCAGGTTTGCGCGTTGGCGATTGGTCATCGCGGGCGATGGACCAGCGGAACAATCACTCAAGCAACAGGCGGCGTCGGCCGGCGACAAAATCGTCTTTTCCGGCTGGCTCGACGGCGACGACAAAGAAGCGATCTTGAACGGCGCGTCGTTGCTGGTCCTGCCTTCATATCAGGAGAACTTCGGTTTGTGCGTGATGGAAGCGCTTGCGCGTTCAGTGCCGGTGGTCGTCAGTCCGCACGTTAACCTCGCGCGTGAGATCGCCGCCGCAAATGCAGGCTGGATTGCGCCAGTTGAAAAAGTGGCTCTGGCCGCGACACTTGCCGAGGCGTTAAGCAATGAAGATGAACTGTCGAAGCGCGGCAGAGCAGGCAAGTTGCTCTCGCAGCGTTATTCATGGGAACGAGTGGCAGCGAGTTTGGTTGAACTGTACACGGAGATAACAAATGGCCGCGCCTGCGTACAGCGAGTTTGAGTGGCGGTCTGAGCGAGCAGCGAACGGCGTGTCCGGTGAAAAGCTGACTGACGTCTTCATCGCGCTCATGCAAAAGCTCGATGGCGTGCGCTCGATCTGCGATCTCGGTTGCGGCAACGGCCACATCGCAGGCCGTCTCGCGTCACTCGGATACGAAGTGACCGGCATCGACGCCTCTCGCAGCGGAATCGACATTGCTCAACGCGCCTATCCGAATGTGAATTTCATCGAAGCTTTTATTCAAAATGCCATCGGCTCCGAACAGTTCGATTTAGTATTGTCGAGTGATGTCATCGAGCACCTGTATCGTCCGTCAGATCTACTTGAAGCGGCCTTCACTCTCTTAAAGCCGCACGGACACGTGCTAATCGGCACGCCCTACCACGGCTACCTGAAAAACGTCGCACTCGCGATCAGCGGCCGCATGGATTCGCACTATTCAGCACTCCACGACGGCGGTCACATCAAATTTTTCAGCGTCAACACGCTGTCGCAACTCATGGCCAGCCACTCGTTCACGAATCTCAGTTTTACGTTCTACGGCCGCGTGCCATGGCTCTGGAAAAACATGATCTGCCACGCACGCAAGTAATGCTCCATCAAGTCACGCCCCTGATACTGACTTACAACGAAGCGCCAAACATCGCGCGCGTGTTGGAAAGCTTGCGCTGGGCCAAAGACATCGTCGTGGTCGATAGTTTCAGCACCGATGAGACGACGACAATCGCAGCGTCATTCCCGAACGTGCGCGTCGTGCAGCGCGTCTTCGACTCGCATCGTAATCAGTGGCAATTCGGATTGAAAGAAACAGGGATTCAGACAGAATGGGTGTTGGCGCTCGATGCTGACTACATCGTGACCACGGATCTGGTAAATGAATTGCGGCATCTGCAACCGGACTACGTAACCGGCTACCGCGCGACGTTCGTCTACTGCATCAATGGAAAACCATTGCGCAGCGGCATCTATCCGCCGGTCACCGTGCTTTACCGGCGCGCCGCCGCACATTACGTCCAGGATGGCCACACGCAACGTATTTCACTCGATGGACCAGTCGAAGACCTGGAAGCGTCACTCCTGCACGACGATCGAAAACCGCTACGCCGTTGGCTCGAATCACAGGCGCGTTACACCAAACTCGAAGCGCAAAAGCTCCGAGCGGCCCATCCGGCGGAGCTCAGTCGTGTGGACCGTATGCGACGCTGGCCGCTGATCGTTCCACCGCTCGCGCTCTTCTACTGTCTGATTATTCGCCGCGGCATTCTCGATGGTTGGGGCGGGTTCTACTATGGGTTCCAACGAAGTTTCGCGGAATTGATGCTCTCTGTTTACATGATCAAGGGTTAATGCACATCCTCGGTATCAACGCCTACCACGGCGACGCTTCCGCCGCGATCATTCGCGACGGCAAGCTAATCGCCGCCGTCGAAGAGGAACGCTTCAATCGCTTCAAACACTGCGCAGGGTTTCCCGAGCAGTCGATACGCTATTGTCTCGACGCCGCCGGCATCGCCCTCGACGACGTGGACCACATCGGGATCTCGCGCGATCCGTCGGCGCATCTGCACAAGAAACTTTTGTTCGCGGCCTCTCGCGCGGCGCGGGAAGGCGCCGGTCTCATCAACCAGATCAAGGACCGGCTGGGCAATGCCGCGAAGGTCCGCGATCTGAAATCCGAGCTGGCGCGAGTCTTTGACGTTCCGAAGAACCGCATCCGCGCCGAGTTTCACAACGTCGAACATCATCGCGCGCATCTCGCGAGCTGTTTCTATGTCTCGCCGTTCGAACGCGCCGCGCTGCTGTCGATTGACGGCTTTGGCGACTTCATCTCGACGATGTGGGCCATCGGAGAGGGCGACGCCATCGAGATCCTCGGACAAGTCGAGTATCCGCACTCGATAGGCATCGTATACACCGCCACGACGCAGTTTCTCGGCTTTCCGCACTACGGCGACGAAGGCAAGGTGATGGGACTCGCGCCGTACGGCCGGCCGCGTTTCATCGACGAGTTTCGCGAGATCGTTCGCACTGAAGAGAACGGACAGTTTCGTCTGAACCTCGACTACTTTCGACATCACGCGGAAGGCGTCGAGATGACGTGGGACCGCGGCTCGCCCGTCGTGGGCCGCGTTTTCTCGGATCGCTTTGCAGAGGTTTTTGGACCGCCACGTGAGCCTGGCTCGCCGCTTTCTGACCGCGAGCGCGACATCGCCGCCAGTCTGCAACTCGGTCTGGAAGAGGTCGCATTCCACGTTCTCAATCGTGTTCACGAGCAGACCGGACTGACGGACCTCGGTCTTGCCGGCGGCGTTGCGTACAACTCGGTGATGAACGGAAAGATCCTGCTGCACACGCCGTTTCGACGCATCTTCGTTCAACCCGCGGCCGGTGACAGCGGCACGGCGATCGGCGTGTGTTACGAGATCTACAAGAAACGCGGCGACCCAATGATGGGCGCGTACACCGGCCCAGACTATTCAAATGACCAAATCCGCGAAACACTCGTGAACGCCAAATTGAACTTCGAAACCTTCAATGACGAAGAGATCACGAAACGGGCGGCGCAAGACATCGCGGACGGCCTCGTTGTCGGCTGGTTTCAGGGCCGGATGGAGTTTGGACCACGCGCGCTCGGCAACCGATCGATCGTCGTCGATCCGCGCCGCGCGGATATGAAGGACGTTCTCAACGACCGCATCAAGAAACGCGAACCGTTCCGTCCGTTCGCGCCGTCCATTCTCGAAGAACGCACCGGCGACTATTTCGAACAGACTCATCCGGCGCCATCGATGCTGATGGTCTATCGGGTCCGCGCTGAACGTCGACCGGCGATACCCGCCGTCACGCACGTCGACGGCTCAGGACGCCTGCAAACCGTTTCGCGCGACGTCAACCCGCGGTATT
The DNA here is from genome assembly GCA_036279935.1 of Pyrinomonadaceae bacterium. Lineage (GTDB taxonomy): Bacteria > Acidobacteriota > Blastocatellia > Pyrinomonadales > Pyrinomonadaceae > PSRF01. Next base: position 5,345 of record DASURS010000148.1, on the reverse strand, counting down.
ACCAGCTGATTTCCGACTTTGCCGCGCTGACGGGTGTGCCCGTGCTGCTCAACACCTCGTTCAATGAAAACGAGCCCATCGTCTGCACGCCGGACCACGCTATCGAATGTTTTTTGAAAACACGGATGGATGCGCTTTATATTGGTAATCACGTTGTTCGACGGACTTGATTACCACAAGAGGCACAAAAGACACAAAAGGCACAAAAAAGATCAAACAAGGGAACGTTGCACCAAATGGTAAATGGAGATCACGCTTCTCACCTGAGTATTCACTTTTGTGCCTTTTGTGTCTTTTGTGCCTCTTGTGTCTAAAAGGAGATACGAATGCGGATCTTGATAACAGGCGGGGCGGGATTCATCGGTTCGCACCTTTGCGAGCGGCTGATTGGCGAGGGCCAGGAAGTGCTCTGTCTCGACAACTTCTTCACCGGCAGGCGCGAAAATATCTTTCACCTGCTCGACAACCCGCGCTTCGAGTTAATCCGCCACGACGTCACCGAGCCGATCCTGCTCGAGGTGGACCAGATCTACAACCTCGCCTGTCCCGCGTCGCCGGTGCACTACCAGTACAACCCGGTGAAGACGGTGAAGACCAACGTCATGGGCGCCATCAACATGCTCGGCCTCGCGAAACGCGTGCGCGCGCGAATCCTGCAGGCGTCGACGTCGGAAGTTTACGGCGACCCGCTGGTCCATCCACAACCGGAAGAGTACTGGGGACACGTCAATCCGATCGGCATACGCTCGTGTTATGACGAAGGCAAACGCATCGCGGAGACGTTGATGATGGACTATCACCGCCAGAACAACGTCGACATCCGCATCGCGCGCATCTTCAACACGTACGGCCCGCGCATGCTCGAAGACGACGGACGCGTCGTTTCAAACTTCATCGTCCAGGCGCTGCGCGGCCAACCGCTGACGCTGTACGGCGAAGGCGCGCAGACGCGCTCGTTCTGTTACGTTGACGATCTGATCGATGGGTTGATCCGGTTGATGAATACCGCCGACCTGCACGAACCCGTGAATCTCGGCAATCCGGGTGAGTTTACGATCAAGCAGTTGGCGGAAGAGGTGATGAGCATCTGCGGCTCCGACTCGGGGTTCACGCACATGCCGCTACCGGCCGACGATCCGCGCCAACGCCAGCCCGACATCGCGAAAGCGCAAAAGCTGCTCGGTTGGAACCCGACGATTCCGTTGCGCGAAGGGTTGGAAAAGACAGTTGCCGATTTTCGAAAGAGGGTTCGGTGAGATTTTTCGTTTGTCATTTTCCATTTCTCATTTGTCATTGCAGAACCTGCTTGTACGCCAAATGACAAACGACAAATGGAAAATGACAAACGGAAAATGATCTGATTGAGATTTCTCCTTCTTAATCAGTGTTTCTACCCTGATGTGGTTTCTACGGCACAACACCTCACCGATCTCGCCACAGAACTGTCAGCGCGCGGACATGAAGTAACAGTCGTGACCAGCGATCGCGGTTACGACGATCCCGCCATACGTTTTCCACGCCGAGAACGCTGGAAAGACGTCCGCATCATTCGCATTCCTTCGTTGTCGCTTGGCAAGAACAGCAAGTGGCGGCGCGCGTTGAGCTTCGCGAGCTTTCTCGCGAACTGCTCGGTGCGATTGTTGACACTGAAACACTTCGACATCGTCGTCGCGTTGACGTCACCGCCGCTGATCTCGTTTCTCGCGACGCTCTTCGTGAAGTTGAGAGGCGGCCGGTTCTGTTTCTGGGTGATGGACCTGAACCCGGACGAGGCCATCGCCGCCGGATGGCTCGACGAACACTCTCGCACCGCGCGACTGCTGCAACGAATGCTGCGTTGGAGCCTCTGTCACGCGGACCGCACGATCGTGCTCGACCGGTTCATGAAAGAACGCGTGCTGGCGAAAGGTGTCGATGGGGATCGTGTCGAGGTCGTTCCGCCGTGGTCGCACGACGACGCGGTGGTTTATTCGCTCGAGGGCAGGGAAGTGTTTCGCAAGAGACACGGATGGAGCGAAAAGTTCGTCGTGATGTACTCAGGCAATCACAGTCCGTGTCATCCGCTCGACACATTGCTCGCCGCCGCGCTTGAGCTCAAAAAGCACGACGAGATCACGTTTTGTTTCGTAGGCGGCGGCAGTGAGCACACGAAGGTGGGTGAGTTCGCGGCGACGAACGGGCTTGCAAACGTGAAGTGTCTGCCGTACCAGCCGCTGAGTGAGCTTTCGAGTTCGTTGTCGGCGGCTGACCTGCACGTCGTGGTGATGGGTGACGCGTTTGTCGGCATCGTTCATCCCTGCAAGATCTACAACATCCTGTCGATCGGTGCTCCGGTGCTCTACGTTGGACCAACACCGAGTCACGTCACGGATCTCAATCTCTCCTCAACGCAGCACGGCGACGTCGCCGGGGTCACGGGACGCATTCTCGAGGCCCGATCGGCAATACGGAATTTTAGAAACGAATTTTCCAGACACACGCTTCTGCCGCAGATGATCGAACTGCTTGAGGCCGAACCTAAGTCAGAACCTTACTCCTTCGTGCGAGAGGTAACTCTGCCTTGAAAACTTATTTCGCTCTCTTCCTGATCGCCACGATCGCGTCGCTCGTCACCACGCCCCTCATCCGCCGGCTGTGCCAACGCCTCAAGCTGCTGGACGTGCCGCTGGACGGCCGTCGCATCCATCGCACGGCGATCCCACGGCTCGGCGGAGTGGCGCTGTTTCTCTCGTGCCTCGCCGCGCTCTCGTTGCTGCCGTTCGTGGACAACCTCTTAACCGACACGCTCGCCGGCTTCAAAACTGAGTTTCTGACGCTGGCGATTCCCGCGACGCTCGTGCTGCTGGTCGGGATTTACGACGACTTGCGCGGGACTAATGCGGTCGTGAAGTTTGTCGCGCTCGGAGCGATTGCGACTCTGTTCTTCGCGATGGGCGGGCGAATCGACGCGCTTTCGATTCCGTTTGCGGGGTCAGTTCAGTTGCCCCCGTTGTTGTCGTTCGTGATCACCGTCGTGTGGCTCGTCGGCATCACAAACGCCTTCAACCTGATCGACGGCATGGACGGGCTCGCGTCCGGCGCCGCGCTGTTCTCGTCGCTGGTGATCCTCGGCGTTTCCGTTTCACAAGAACGGACGTTGATGATTGTCGTGTCGCTGGTCCTGTGCGGCGCGCTGGCGGGCTTCCTTCGTTACAACTTCAATCCGGCATCGATCTTCCTCGGCGATTCCGGCGCGCTCTTCATCGGGTTCCTGCTGGCGGCGCTTTCAGTGCTGGGCACGCAGAAAGCGACGACGGCAGTCGCGATCGTCGTGCCGATACTCGCGTTCGGTTTTCCCGTCGTCGATACGACGATGACGATGGCGCGACGTCTCGTCAGTCGTAAACCTGTCTTTCAAGGCGACGACGAACACATTCATCACATGCTGCTCGCGCGCGGCTGGTCGCAACGGCGCGCGGCGCTGGTGCTTTATGGCGTGTGCGCGGGATTCGGCCTGATTGCGCTGATGTTTCCAGCGACCGGATCGAAGCTGACGGGCTTCATGCTCTTCGTCATCTCGGTCGCCGTGATCATCGCCGTGGGCCATCTTCGTTATCACGAAGTCGACGAGATCAGGGCAGGCGTGAAACGCACGGTCGCCGACCGTCGTTTGCGGGTTGCAAACAACATTCGGGTGCGGCGCGCGGCCCGTGCGCTGTCGAAGGCTTCCGACCTGCACGAGATGTTCGAAGCGACGCGGCACATGCTCGACTTCGGCGAGTTCAGTTTTGCGAACGCCTTCGTCGGCCAGGCCGGATACGGCGACGTCAACGAACGAGCTTTCAACGCGAGCCGGCAACGCCATCCGCAACAACTGATCGACTTTCGCAACGGGCGCGTCGCGTGGTCGTGGTCCGCAAACGGCGTGGATGCCGGCGACGAGTATCGGACGCCTTCGGAGTGGTGCTTTCGTTTGCCGCTGGTGAAGAACGGCGTCGAGTGGGGCTGGCTCAACTTCTACCACAAGCTTGACGGAGAAGCGCTGCTCGTCGACACGAACTACCTGAGCGATCTTTTCCGCCGCGAGTTTACGGACGCCGTCGCGAGAATCATGGCGGTCCATGAACAGCAAGCGAAGGTGCCGGCGCTGGCGATGGACGTAACTGTCGACAAGGTCCGCGCGTAGATGGACAGGGTGATTTTCGGAGCGCTCGCCGGTCTGATCGTACTGACCGCGGTTCCGTACGGGACGTTCGATCCGTGGTGGAAGGCGGCGTTTGTATGCGCCGTTTTCGGCATCTGCATCGTTGCGATTATTGAGATCGCGATCAGCGGATCGGGCTTCGTTGGGCCACGTTCGATACTGCTGCCGATGGTGGCGCTGTCGGCGTTCGCGTTTCTTCAGACCATTAACTTCAACTCTGGCGGTGCGGGACCGTGGCGCGCGATCAGCGCGGACCCATATCAAACGCGGTTTTTCGCGATTCAGATTCTCGCGCTCACTGCTTGCCTCGCGCTGCTGTATCGCTACGCCGCCACGAAAGACCGCATGCGCGTGCTGATTCACGTCGTGATCGGTATCGCCGTCGCGAGCGCGCTCTTCGGGATCGTGCGGCAGGCAACACAGCACCAGCCGTTCGGCTTCGTGCTGCCGATGCTGAAGCGAAACGAGGGCTACGGACAGTTCATCAACAAGAACCACTTCGCATACCTGATGGAGATGGCGTTCGGTCTTGGGCTCGGACTGGCGCTGTCGCGCGGCGTCAGACGCGATCGCCTTATGATCTACATCGGGCTGCTGTTTCCGATCTGGATAGCGCTCGTTTTGTCCAACTCACGGGGCGGAATACTGGCGATGCTGGCGCAGATCGTCCTCTGCGCGTTTCTGTTGGTCAGACGACAGACGTCGAGACTGATCGTCATCGTGCTGCTGATCGCCGGGATTTTGGCGGGCACGATTTGGGTCGGTGGGGATCGACTGGCGTCGAATCTCGAATCAGCAAGCACGGATTTCGCGGGTGACACGACGCGTGACGGCGCGAGCAGAAATGAGATCTGGCGCGCGACGCTGAAGATGTTCGCGGCGCATCCGATCGCCGGCGTTGGATTTGGCGGTTACTGGATCGCCATCACTGCCTATCACGACGCGTCCGGCGCTCTGACGCCGCAGGAGGCACACAACGAGTATCTTGAAGTGTTGTCGAGCGGCGGTCTGATCGGTTTCGGCATTCTGGTCTGGTTTGCAGTGATGGTCGTGCGAAGAGTTCACGTGAATCTGATTACGTTTGACGCGGTTCGTTTCGGGGCCGTAGTGGGAATCACGGGCGTCGTGGTCCACAGCCTCGTCGATTTCGGTCTGCACCTGA
>DASURS010000147.1:0-10869 GCA_036279935.1 Pyrinomonadaceae bacterium | reverse complement strand
TGCGCCGCCGTCCGACTCAAGACGCCGTGCTCTCGTTTGGCGAGATGCTCTCCAGCGAGCTGCTTGCCGAGTTGCTGCAAGAGCGAGGCGTGAAGGCCCAGCACGTCGATGCGCGTCGTTGCATACTTACCGACGATCAATACACGTGCGCGTTACCGTTGATGCCCGACACCCTTTTCAAAGCGCAGGAGATTCTGACGCCCGTGATCGAAAGCGGCTTCGTCCCCGTGCTCGGCGGCTTCATCGCTTCGACTCACGAAGGAACAACGACGACACTCGGTCGCGGCGGCTCCGATTACACCGCCGCGCTGATCGGCGCCGCGCTCAACGTCAAGGAGATCCAGATATGGACCGACGTAACCGGCGTTCTGACCGCCGATCCGCGCATCGTCTCCGAAGCGCAGACAGTCGAACGTTTGTCATACGCGGAAGCGTCCGAGCTTGCGTACTTCGGCGCGAAAGTCCTTCATCCGAAGACGATCCAACCGGCGATTGAAGGCCGTATTCCGGTGCGAATCTGCAACTCGCGCGCGCCGCGGGAGATCGGCACGCTTGTCGGTCCGCAAACTGAAACTACCGATCGAACAATCAAAGCCATCGCCAACAAAGGCGGCGTCACGACGGTCCAGGTCACATCCGCGCGAATGCTCGGCGCTTATGGTTTTCTGCGCGCGTTGTTCGAAGTTTTCGAACGGCACCGGACTGTCGTCGACGTTGTTGCGACGTCGGAAGTCAGCGTGTCGCTTTCGCTGGACGACGACAGCGCGCTGCCGGTGATCGTGCAGGAGCTCGAACATCTCGGCACGGTGCGCGTCGAAAAAGGCCGCGCGATCATCTGCGTCGTCGGCGAAGGTCTACGCGGAACGCCCGGAATCGCGGCCCGCGTCTTCAGCGCGATCAGCAACATCAACGTGACGCTGATCTCGCAGGGCGCGTCGAGCGTCAATTTCACTTTCGCAATCGAAGAGGAACGCATGCACGAAGCCGTGAAGAGGCTGCACGCCGAGTTCTTTGAGCCACAAAAAGGCACAAAAGAAAGTTGAGCCACAAAAGGCTCAAAAGAAAGTTAATGACTCTGTTTTCGTTTGCTCGTCAACTGATTGATATTCCTTCGCTCACCGGCGAAGAAGGTGCTGCGGGATCGTTTCTCGTCACCCGGTTGAAAGATCTGGGTTACCACGTCGAAGGACAACGAGTCGCGCCGGAGCGTTTCAACGTGCTGGCGACAACGGGCGAGCCGCCGCGCATCGTCTTCTCGACGCACATCGACACGGTCCCGCCGTTCATCGCCTCGCGCGAGGACGGCGAATACATTTACGGCCGCGGCTCGTGCGACGCGAAGGGAATCATCGCGGCGCAGATCTTTGCCGCCGAACGTTTGCGCGCCGCCGGGATGAACACGCTCGGGCTTCTGTTCACCGTCGATGAAGAGCTCGGCAGCTTAGGCGCGCAGGCGGCCAACAAACATCCGCTTGCACGCGAATGCGAGTTTCTGATCAACGGCGAACCGACCGACAATCTGCTCGCCATCGGCACGAAAGGTTCCGTGCGCCTGACGATCACGACTACCGGACGCGCCGCGCACTCCGCGTATCCCGAAGCGGGCGAGTCGGCAATCGAGACGCTGCTCGACATTCTGCAAAACATTCGCAATGTCGAGTGGCCCGACGACAGTTTTTTCGGTTCGACGACGTGCAATATCGGCGTGGTCTCCGGCGGCACGCGTCCGAACGTCATTCCCGATCACGCGCGCGCCCAATTGCAAATTCGACTCGGGATCGATATAGAGCAAGTAAAACGAATCGTCGAACAGGCAGTTGGCGGCCGCGGCGTGGTCGAGTACGAGTCGGCGCACAATCCCGTGCGACTGACTTCGGTTGCGGGTGTTGACGGAACAGTGGTCCGCTTCACGACCGACATTCCGTATCTTTCGAACTGGGGAAAAGCTCTGTTACTTGGTCCGGGATCGATTCTCGACGCGCACACCGATCACGAGCGCGTCTCGAAATCCGAGCTGGAAAGAGCGGTGGACCTGTACGTCGAACTGGCGAACAAGCTTCGGTCATGAGACTCGCATTAATCGGAAACGGCGCGATGGGCCATATGGTTGCCGCGGAAGCGCTCAAGCGCGGCGACGAGGTCGGCGTCATCATCGGCAGCGGCGACAAAGACCTCAGCGTCGATCAACTCGCGGACAAACTTCGCGGACACGACGCGGCGATCGACTTCTCCGTTGGCGACGCAGTGCTCAAGAACGTCGAAGCGTGTGTTCGCGCGCAGGTTCCGCTGGTCGAAGGCGCGACGGGTTGGAAACAGAACGAATCGCAAGTGCGACAGATCGTAGCCGAGCACAACGGCGCGCTCGTTTACGGCGCGAACTTTTCGATCGGCGTCAACCTCTTCTATCGTCTCGTGAACGAAGCCGCGAAGCTGTTCGCCGCCGTCGAGGGTTACGATGCTTTTATCGAGGAGGCGCATCACAACCGCAAACGCGATGCGCCTTCGGGTACGGCGCTGAAGCTGCGCGATATAATGTCGGAACATCTGCCGGGCGATATCTCGACGTCGTCCACGCGCGCGGGCTACATTCCGGGCACGCATCGAGTCGGTTTCGATTCCGAGCCCGACCAGATTCTGCTCACGCACACGGCGCGCTCGCGTCAGGGATTCGCGTCGGGCGCACTGGTCGCGGCGCATTGGATCGCCGGGCGAACAGGCACGTTCGAGTTTGGCGATGTGATGGACGCGATCATTGCCGATTGCCAATTGCCGATTGCCGATTTGTCCAGTTGAGCCATTGGCGATTGGCGATTGCCGATTGCCGATTTGTCCAGTCGCGAGAACAGCGGTGAAACAGACGACTAGTAGGCAAGAGAAAGCAATCGGCAATCGGCAATCCCAAATCGGCAATCGAAAATCGGAGGCCCCATGACATTACAAATTGGCTGGCTGCGCGGCTGTGCGACGGCCATGGCTACACCCTTCACCGCCGACGGCTCCGTTGACGAGAAACGTTTGCGCGACCTGATCGAGTATCAGATCGCGGGCGGCGTTCGCGTGCTTGTGCCGTGCGGCACGACGGGCGAGAGCGTCACGATGAACGACGACGAGAACCGTCTCGTCATCAGCACCACAGTCGAGCTTGCCCGCGGGCGCGCCAAGGTAATCGCGGGTACGGGAAGCAACTCGACGGCAGTCACGATTCAACGATCACAAGCGGCGCGCGATATCGGCGTCGACGGCGTTTTGACAGTCGCGCCTTACTACAACAAACCGACGCAGGACGGTCTCTATGCGCACTTCCGCGCGATCGCCGAAGCCGTCGACGGACTGCCGGTCGTCATCTACAACGTTCCGGGACGCACGTCGTCGAACATCGCCGCCGAAACAACGCTGCGGCTCGCGCGCGACGTCGAGAACATCGTCGCCGTGAAAGAAGCCTCTGGTAATCTCAGCCAGATCATGGAGATTCTGCGCGCGCGGCCCGAAGGCTTTCGCGTAATCTCCGGCGACGACTCACTCACGCTCCCATTGATCGCACTCGGCGGTGAAGGTTTGATCTCCGTCGCGTCAAACGAAATCCCGCAGTTGATGTCGCAGTTGAACGATCTGGCGCTCGACGGCAAGTGGGACGACGCACGCAAACTTCACTTCCGTTTGCTGCCGTTGATGGAAGCGAACTTTATCGAGTCGAGTCCTGGGCCAGTGAAGGCAGCGATGGCGATGATGGGCCTGCTCGAAGAGAACCTGCGTCTGCCGCTCGTGCCCGTGCAGGAGAAGACGCGCGTGAAGCTCCGAGAAGTGTTGACCGAGTTGGGCGTATTGAAGGAAACGTCGCATGCGATTGCGTGAACAGATCGAGGAGATCGCGTCGCGAGGCGGCGGCGAGTTCACGTCTGCCGATCGCGCGGTGTTCGCCGAATTCAAAACCGCACTCAATAGCGGCGCCGTTCGGGCCGCGGAAAAGAACGCCGCCGGGGAATGGATCGTCAACGCGTGGGTGAAGCAGGGCATACTGCTCGGCTTTCGGATGGGCGCGCTCGTCGACATGTCGACCGGCGAGAGCTTCAAGTTTTTCGATAAAGACACGTATCCCGCGCGTCCGACGAAGATCGGCGAGAACGTTCGCATCGTTCCCGGCGGCTCGACCATTCGCGACGGCGCTTACGTTGCGCCCGGCGTTGTTTGCATGCCGCCGATGTTCGTGAACGCGGGCGCCTACGTCGACGAAGGAACGATGATCGACAGTCACGCGTTGGTCGGATCGTGTGCGCAGATCGGCAAACGCGTTCACATTTCAGCGGCGGCGCAGATCGGCGGAGTGCTCGAACCCGTCGGCGCGGTGCCGGTGATCGTCGAAGACGACGTGCTGGTCGGTGGAAACTGCGGCATCTACGAGGGCGCGATCGTGCGCGAGCGCGCGGTGCTGGCGTCCGGCACAGTGCTGACCGGTTCGACGCCCGTTTACGATCTGGTACGCGGCGAGATCTACCAGCGCACCGCCGCTGGTCCATTGCAGATTCCGGCGGGTGCGGTTGTGGTTCCCGGGTCGCGCGCGGTCAACAACGAGCGCGGCCGCGAGTGGGGACTCTCGCTGTACGCGGCGGTGATTGTTAAGTATCGAGATGAGAAGACCGAGTCTTCCGTTCAGTTAGAGGACTACTTGCGTTGAAGAGCTTTGTGCCGCCGGCACGGTTACAGGGGATTCAAAAGAGTGTCATCCGGCAGGTGTTCGATCGGGCGCGGCCCGGCAGCATCAACCTGGGATTGGGCGAGCCTGATTTGTGGACGCCCGCGGTGATTCGCCGCGCAGGCGTTCGCGCCATCAGGGAAGAACAGAACGGTTACACGTCGCACGCCGGGCTTCCGGCATTGCGCCAGCTAATCGCGCGAGAGTATCCGTATCTTGACGACAATCCGGATCGAGTGATCATCACTGCCGGATCTCAGGAAGCTCTGTATCTCGTGTTGATGACGCTCGTCGATCATGGCGACGAGGTGCTGCTTCCCGATCCGGGGTTTGTTGCTTACCCGAAGATCGTGCGGATGGCGGGTGGCGTTTCGAATTTTTATCGCTTGCCGCGAGAGACGGATTTCGGTTTTGACATCGACGAGTTTCGCCGCGCGCTAACGCCGAAGACGAAGGTTGTTGTCTGCATCAGTCCGTCGAACCCGACCGGACGAGCGCTTTCGCAGAGGGACGTCACGAAGATCGGCGAGGTGCTGCGCGAGCACGGCGCGTATCTCATCAGCGACGAGATCTACCGCGATCTTTACTACACTCCCGAGCGTCCGGAATCGTTGTCGTCAGTTTACGATCGGACGATTGTGATTGGCGGGTTGTCGAAGGCGTTGAGCATGACGGGCTGGCGTCTGGGTTGGCTCGCGGGTTATGAAGAGGTCGTGAAGGCGGCGCTCGTGTTGCACGGTTACGTCACGACGTGCGCGTCGGCGGTTTCGCAAAAGGCGTCGCTGGTCGCGTGGAACGCCGAGGCTCAGAACGCGCGCGCGATCTTTCGTTCGACGTTCCGAGCGCGTCGCGATCATCTTCTGGGATTGATCGTCTCCGATTTAAAATTGCGGGCCGTGACGCCGGAGGGCGCGTTTTACACCATGATCGACGTTGGAAGTTATGGCTCGTCGATGGCGGTCGCAGAAGCGTTGTTGGACCAGGAAGTCATCACCGTGCCGGGCTCGGCGTTCGGAAAAGAGAGCGAGGGCTTCCTGCGCGTCTCATTCTGCGCCGACGAGCCAACGCTGACGGAAGGCGTGAGGCGCATGAAGCAGGGTTTGGAGTCGTTATAGTTTCCTTTAAAGGACACACGCAAATGAGCGCGAAATTCAGAGTCGGAATTTTGGGTGCAACGGGAATGGTGGGCCAGCGGTTTATTCAACTGCTGGAGAATCATCCGCAATTCGAAGTGACGGCCGTAGCGGCGTCCGATCGATCGCAAGGCAAATCGTTTGGCGAAGCTTGCACGTGGCGACTGGCGGGCGAGATGCCGGCTGCCGTGCGATCGATGCCGGTCCAGCCGCCGGCGCCGCCGCTCGACTGCGATCTCGTGTTTTCGAGTTTGCCCGGCGACATCGCGCGCGAGAGTGAAGGCAGTTTTGCAGAGGCCGGTTTCCCCGTGATCAGCAACTCGTCGGCGTTTCGGATGGACGAAGACGTCCCGCTGTTGATCCCTGAAGTCAATCACGAACACCTCCGTTTGCTGGAACGACAGCGCCAACGCTACTCGTCCGGCGGATTCATCGTCACCAATCCGAACTGTTCGACGATCATGATCGCGCTTGCCCTCGCGCCGTTGCACGCGGCGTTCGGCGTCGAATCGTGCGTCGCGACGACGTTGCAGGCACTTTCCGGCGCCGGTTATCCCGGCGTCGCTTCGCTCGACATTCTCGACAACGTGCTGCCGTACATCGGCGGCGAAGAAGAGAAGATCGAAATCGAGACGAAGAAGATCCTCGGACGCTTCAACGATTCCAGGATCGACGATTCGCCAATGGCCGTCAGTGCACAGTGTCACCGCGTGAACGTCAACGACGGACACATGGCCGCAGTGCGCGTCAACTTTACGCGTAAACCGACGCTCGACAACTTGCGCGACGCATTAACATCCTTCCGTTCGTTACCGCAGGAGCTTGGACTTCATTCCGCGCCCGCTAACCCCATCGTGATCCGTGATGAAGAGAACCGCCCGCAACCGAAGTTGGACCGCGACGCCGGGAACGGCATGTCGATTACGGCCGGCAGAATAAGACCCGATTCAGTGCTCGACTATCGCTTCGTAGTTCTCAGTCACAACACGATTCGCGGCGCCGCCGGCGCAGCGATCCTCAACGCCGAACTCCTGATCGCGATGGGCCACTTATGAGGGATTTCACTCATTCTTTTAATTTGTGTTCGAAGGAAGAAATAACCTGCTCGTCCGATTTTGTATAGAATCGTCCCAGGAATTTGGATATACTCTGCGCCCGTCAGCCAATCAGTAGTAGGTAGATCGTGAAAATTCGAGCGTTTTCTTGCCGCTTCCTGCGGGGAGCGCCTGCGGAATAGTATCTGCAAGAAAATGAACTGAATCGACAGTTTTTCACGCCTCATCTTTATCGGATCCAGCGATACAGTCAAATCCAGGTTCCGGATCCGTCAGACAAATTACATCGGAGGGACTCAATGAACACCAGAATCTCCTTGAGAAGCGCCACCCGACTCGCGATGGCCCTGGTTTTGACCGGGTTGTTCGCCTTGCCCGCGCTGAGCCAGCAGGGAACTTCCATAGTTCGCGGCACGGTTAAAGATCCACAGGGCAACGTCATCGCGGGCGCATCAGTGAAGCTCGCCAACCTGGCGACCGGCGCATCGCGCACCGCCTCAACTTCGTCGGAAGGCCTCTTCTCGTTCGAAGCCGTCGCGGTCGGCGACTACAGAATAGAAGTCGAAGCGCAGGGTTTTAAGAAAGGTGTCGTGACTGACATCCACGCGCTGGTATCGACCCCCACGTCAGTTAACGTGGAGCTGGAGATCGGAAACATCGCCGAGTCGGTGACCGTTTCAGCTACCTCAGCCGAACTCCTCGTCAACCGTGAAGACGCCACGCTGGGCAGCACCTTTGTGAACAAACAGATCACTCAGTTGCCGCTCGAAGCCCGCAGCGTGCCGAGCTTGCTCACCCTGCAGACGGCGACGACGCGCGACGGTTACGTCGCCGGCTCGCGCGCCGACCAGGCAAACATCACGCTCGACGGCGTGGACATCAACGAAGCTCAGACCAACACCATCATCGGTGCAGATCCGGCCAACGGAACTGACATCAACAATCTCTCCCCATCCAACTCGACGGTGTTGCGTCTCAACTCCGAAGCTATTGAGGAGTTTCGCGTGACGACGACGAACCCGAACGCGAACCAGGGCCGTTCAGCCGGAGCGCAAGTCTCGCTCGTAACGAAGAGCGGCAGCAATGAATGGCACGGCGCGGCATTCGAGTTCTACCGCACCTCCGCATTTGCGGCGAATAACTTCTTCAACAATCGTTCGGGCGTCGACCGCCCGTCGCTGATTCGACATACGTTCGGCGGCGCGCTCGGTGGTCCGATCGTGCGTGACAGAGCGTTCTTCTTTTACAGCTACGAAGCCGACCGCATCACGCAGTCGATCTCCGCGCTGCGCACGGTTCCGCTGGCCAGTCTGGGCCAGGGCCTGGTTCGCTTTACGAATCCGAGTGGCGGCATTACCACATTGACGCCGGCGAACATCGCCGCAATCTTCCCCGCAGTCGGGACGAATCCGTTAGCCATTCAGGCGCTGGCTGCCGCGGCATCGAGGTATCCGGCTAATGACTTCTCAATCGGAGACCAGTTCAACACGGCGGGGTTCCGCTTCAATGCTCCGATTCCAGTGAAACGTAATTCGCACGCCGGCAAGTTCGATTTCAACATCAACGACAAGCAGCAGGCGTTCCTGCGCGTCAACGTCATTTACGATCTGCTCGCGCGCGAACAACAGTTTCCCGACACGCCCGGGCCAAACATCTGGTCGCACCCGACCGGTATCGCGGCCGGCCACACCTGGACGTTGACGAACAGCCTGATCAACAACTTCCGTTACGGCTTCACACGCGAGGCTTTCAGCCAGCAAGGCGATTCCGCTGAGAACTCGATCAGCTTCCGTTTCGTCTTCTCGCCGCTTGGATTTACTCGCACGCTGACGCGCACCACGCCGGTCCATAACATTACCGACGACGTGTCGTGGGTGAAGGGCAACCACAGCATCGGCTTTGGCACGAACGTTCGCTTGATCAGCAATTCGCGCAACTCGCTGGCCGGCTCGTTCGATAGCGCGATCACCAACCCGTCGTTCTTCTCGGGCGGCGGCTCAAGCATTTCGAACCCGATCAACGCGGTCTTCCCGATTCAGGGTTCGGCCGTCGGCGTGCAGAATGCTGTGACGGCGGTCATCGGAAGATTTTCACAATATTCCGGAAACTTCCTGTTCGATGCAGACGGCACGCTGCTGCCGCTGGGCACTCCCAGCGAACGCACGTTCAAGACGCAGGAGTACGACGTTTACGGTCAGGACTCCTGGAAGATCACTCCAAACCTCACGCTGACCTACGGCCTGCGTTACACCATCAGCCGACCGGTGTACGAAGCAAACGGGTTTGAAGTGAGGACTGATATTCCGCTGTCGGAAGTCTTTCGTCTCCGTCAAGAAGCGTCCGCACGAGGTCAGAACTTCGCAGACCCGTTGCAACTCGTGCTTTCCGGCCCGGCAAACAACGCAGACCCGCTCTATCACTGGGACAAGAACAACTTCCAGCCGCGCGTGGCTGTTGCCTGGTCGCCGTCATTCAGCAGCGGTTTTCTCGGGAAACTTTTCGGTAGGAACCACCAGTCGGTGTTCCGCGGCGGCTTCGCCGTCACGAACGACTACTACGGCCAGCAACTCGCTGTCAGCTTCGACTTGAATAACACCCTCGGTTTTTCTTCGAGCGACACGATTGCCGCGAACACGTTCAACCTGACGACCCGGCCGGCGCCGCTGTTCACGGGTTTCAACCAGAGCGTCAGGACGTTGCCGCGAATCGACATTCCGGGAAACATCAGCTTCCCGCGGACGCAACCGTTCGACACCGATCCGGCGTTCCAGTCGGCGCGCATCGAATCGACCCTCGATTCGGAGATCGTTGCGCCGGTCAATTACTCATGGAATTTCACTTACGAACGTGAGTTGCCGAAAGGCCTTGTCGTCCAGGCTTCGTACATCGGCCGGTATGCCCGCAATCTGATCGCTTCGCGCGACGTGATGGCGCTCAACAACCTGGTCGATCCGAAATCAGGCATGGATTGGTACACCGCCGCGGGAATGCTCGAGAGCTTCCGTCGCGCCGGAACGCCAATCGAACAAATCCCGAATATTCCGTGGTTCCAGAACATGCTGCCGACCAACATCGCGGCAATGATGGACGAGATCTACTTCGGTTTCTGCTGCGGCGTGTTCCCGACGCATGACCTGACCCAAACGCAGGCCGTTTACGCGGTGGCGTTGAACTTCTACGGCAATGACTGGACCGACACGCAGGACGTTATTGAAGATGGACTCGGAAAGAACCTCTTCTTCCATCCGCAGTATGGCGCTCTGTCAGCGTTCAGCAGCATCGCCAAGTCAAACTATCACGCCGGCACGCTCAGCATCCGCGAGCGCCTCGGCCGCAGTTTGACGATGGACTTCAACTACACGCTGTCGCATTCGATGGACGATGCTTCGGGTCTCCAGACCAGTGCGGCGTTCGGCGGAGCGTTCATTCTCAATCCGCTGCGGCAGCAGGACTCGTTCTCGAACTCGGATTTCGACGTGCGGCATATTATTAATGCCAACGCCGTTTGGGAATTGCCGTTTGGGCGTGGCCGCCAGTTCTTCTCCGGGGCCGGCAAAGTCGCGAATGCCGTCATCGGCGGTTGGCAACTCGGCAGCATCTTCCGGTGGAACTCCGGCTTGCCGATCTTCAGTCCCTATGACGACGCCCGTTGGGCCACCAACTGGAACGCTCAAAGCAGCGGCGTCCGTTTGAAGGACGTGCAGTCGTGTCCGACTCAGGGCGGCAAACTCTTCGGTGCTTGCTTATTTGAAGCGTACAAGAGCTGGCGCGGAGCGTTTCCAGGAGAGACTGGAGACCGCAACGTGCTGCGACTGCCTGGCTACGTCAATCTCGACATGGGCTTGAGCAAGAATTTCGACATGCCATGGAGCGAGAACCAGAAGTTGCAGATCCGTTTCGAGGTATTCAACGTAACCAACACGCAGCGTATGGGCGACATCGACTCCAGCCGCAGCGGCTTTGGTCTACAACTCGATCCGGACCAGATCAC
>DASURS010000146.1:0-34612 GCA_036279935.1 Pyrinomonadaceae bacterium | reverse complement strand
CGCAAGGAGATCGACCGTTCGAAAAACTTCTTCGCGCTCGGCGTGCTCTACTGGCTGTACGACCGGCCGATGGACAACACGCTCAACTGGATCAGAAGCAAGTTCACCAAAAACCCCGAGGTGGGGAAGGCGAACGAGATCGCGTTGAAGACGGGCTACAACTTCGCCGACACGACGGAAGTTTTCACGACGCACTACACTGTCAAACGCGCGCAGATCGCTCCCGGAAAGTATCGAAAGATCACCGGTAACGAAGCGACAGCGATCGGCTTCATCGCCGCGTCGCAGCTTTGCGGGCGTCCGCTGTTCTACGGTTCCTACCCGATCACACCGGCGTCTGACATCCTGCACGAGTTGTCGCGTCACAAGGCTTTTGGCGTGAAGACGTTTCAAGCCGAAGACGAGATCGCGGCGGTTTGCGCGGCGATTGGCGCGAGCTTCGCCGGACAGGTTGGATTGACCGGAACTTCCGGCCCTGGCGTCGCACTCAAGCAGGAAGCGATCGGTCTCGCGGTGATGACGGAGCTTCCGCTCGTGATCGTCAACGTTCAGCGTGGCGGACCGTCAACAGGATTGCCAACGAAGACTGAGCAGGCGGACCTGTTCCAGGCTGTTTGGGGCCGCAACGGTGAGTGTCCGGCGATCGTTCTTGCGCCGGCTACGCCTGCCGACTGTTTCCACATGGCAATCGAGGCGGTGCGACTCGCGTTCAGGTACATGTCGCCGGTGTTCTATCTCTCGGACGGGTATCTCGCGAACGGCGCTGAGCCGTGGGCGATTCCGCCGATCGACCAGTTGCCGAAGATCGAGGTCAAGTTTCACACCGACCCGACGACGTTCATGCCATACGCGCGTGATGAAGTGACGTTGGCGCGTCCGTTTGCACTGCCGGGAACGCCGGGCCTCGAGCATCGCATCGGCGGTATCGAGAAACAGCACATCACCGGCAACGTCAACTACGATCCCGAGAACCACCATCTGATGGTGAAGTTGCGGCAGGAGAAGATCGACCGCGCCGTACAGGACATTCCGTTGCTGGAAGTGACGGGTGAGCAGACGGGTAAGGTTTTAGTGCTGGGTTGGGGCTCGACGTTCGGATCCATCTCGTCTGCTGTTGAGAAGATGCAGCGCGAGGGCAAGAGCGTCTCTTCAGCTCACCTTCGTTACCTGAATCCGTTCCCGCGCAACCTTGGCGAGGTGCTCGCTGGATTTGAGACGGTGATCGTCCCCGAGATGAACCTCGGCCAGCTCTGCACCATGATCCGCGCGCGCTATCTGGTCGACGCCGTTCCCTTCTCGAAAGTGAAAGGCCGCCCGTTCCAGATCCGCGAGATCATTCGGAAAGTTGAAGAGTATTTGTGATGGCAAGCGTCAGCCGCCATGTTCGTGAAGTCTACGCTGAGGGCTTGCGCTACTTTATGGGAGAAGGCCATTTAAACGATACTCTGGCTCGGCTCTCAACCGACCTCGATGATCACGGCATCAATTACATGGTGATTGGGGCTGTTGCCTTGTTGGCTCACGGCTATCCTCGCTTCAGCGAAGACATCGATTTAGTGATGACTGGTGAGGGGTTAGAGAAGTTTCATGCAGAGTTGATTGGCTTGGGTTATGCACCCGCCTTCCCAGGCGCAAGAAAGCGGTTGCGTTCGACCATCGATGGCGTGAGCATCGAAGTGATGACAACCGGGGAATACCCCGGCGACGGAAAACCGAAGCCGGTCAGTATGCCTGATCCGGCAACCGCATCAACCGAAATCGACGGAATAAAATTCGTAACTCTTGAAAAGCTGATCGAGTTGAAGCTGGCATCAGGAATTTCAGCTCCACATCGCTTAAAGGATCTGGCAGACGTTCAGGAGTTGATAAAGATCAAACATCTCGACGCAGACTTTGCCGACAAGCTTGACCCGTATGTGCGGGCAAAGTATCTCGAGTTGCAGGACGCCGTAAGTAAGAGTGAACTAATTCAGGAGAAATAATGAGCACAGAGCGTAACGGACATAGTGGGAATGGAAACAAACCGGCCAATGTTGGAACGGACAAGTCGGTTTCCGCCGAGAGCGATGGCGGCTCCCCCGTCTCAGGAAGAATCGCACCTCCCCCAGGACAACTCAAAAAGGCAGACTTCGTTTCCGATCAGGAAGTCCGCTGGTGTCCGGGCTGCGGCGACTACGCCATTCTCAACAACGTGCAAAAAGTGATGCCCGATCTCGGCATTCCGCGCGAGAAGATCGTCTTCGTCTCCGGCATCGGCTGCTCGTCGCGGTTCCCGTACTACATGAACACGTACGGCTTCCACGGCATTCACGGCCGCGCGCCCGCAATCGCCACCGGCATCAAGTGCGCCAACCCCGAACTGAGCGTCTGGGTGATCACCGGCGACGGCGACGCGCTCTCGATCGGCGGCAACCACTTCATCCATGCGATCCGCCGAAACCTCGACATCAATTACATCCTCTTCAACAACCGGATCTACGGTCTGACGAAAGGCCAGTACAGCCCGACTTCGGAATTCGGCAAGAGGACCAAATCGACGCCCGCCGGCACGATCGACTATCCGGTCAACCCGCTGTCACTCGCGATCGCCAGCGAGTCGACCTTCGTGGCGCGGTCGATCGATATCGACGTCAAACATCTCGGCCAAATTGTCGAAGCTGCGGCGAAACACAAAGGCATCTCGTTCATCGAGGTCTACCAGAACTGCAACATCTTCAACGACGGCGCCTTCGATAATTTCGCGGAACGCACCGTCCGTCCCGAGCGTGTGCTCTACCTCGAGCACGGCAAACCGATGGTCTTCGGCAAGGAGCGCAACAAAGGCATCCGCATGAACGGCGCACACCCCGAGATCGTCACCATCGGCGAAAACGGCATCACCGAGAACGACCTGCTGGTCCACGACATCTACCTGAAAGATCCGTCAGTGGCATTCATGCTTGCGCGCATGGAGCAGCCGGAGTTTCCGCAGCCAGTCGGCATCTTCCGCGCGATCGAGCGGCCAACTTACGAAGACATGATGGAAGATCAGATCGAAGCTGCGATCGCGAAAGTCGGCCCCGGAAGCCTCGAGAAACTGATTAACAGCGGTGACACCTGGGTCGTCGACTGAAACACAATCCAACCTGAATCCGTAAGATCCGTGTTCGAACCACGGATCTTACGACCTTTTCCCGGAGAACAATCATGAGTTGGTTTAAGGCCGCTGCGCGTCTGCTTTCCACGCTGATACTTTGTTTTGCGCTTTCTTCATCCCTGCTGCCGCTTTCATTGGTTGCAGCGCAGCAGGCAACACCCGCGGCAACAGCGGCCCAGGACTACAGCGCGGCGCTCGCCGCGATCGAGAAAGCACTCGACGACAGGCGCAAAGAGTTGGGAATTCCCGGCATCGCGCTCGCCATCGTCAAAGACGATCAGGTCATCTATCTGAAAGGCCTCGGAGTTAAAGACTTCGAAAACAAGACGCCAGTCACGCCTGACACCCGCTTCGCCATCGGCTCGGCTTCGAAAGCGTTCACCGGCCTGCTCGCCGTGCTGGCCGCCGACGACGGCAAACTCTCGCTCGACGATTCACCGAAGAAGTTTCTGCCGTATTTCACACTGCGCGATCCTGACGCTGCCGCGAAGATCACGATCCGCGACCTGCTCTCGCACCGCTCGGGTTTGAACCGCA
Source organism: Pyrinomonadaceae bacterium (assembly GCA_036279935.1). Taxonomy (GTDB): domain Bacteria; phylum Acidobacteriota; class Blastocatellia; order Pyrinomonadales; family Pyrinomonadaceae; genus PSRF01. The sequence continues at coordinate 30,939 of DASURS010000146.1, read as the reverse complement.
CCGATCTCGCGATGATCACCGGCATGCTCACCCGCGAGGAGCTCATTAAAGTCGCGGCGCAAGCGAAGCCAACAGCAAAACTCGGCGAGAAGTTTCAGTACCAGAACATCATGTACACCGCGGCCGGCGAGGCAGTCGCCAAAGCTGAAAACTCGACCTGGGACAAACTGATCGCCACGCGCATCTTCAAACCGCTCGGCATGAACAACAGCGACACGTCCGCGGCGGACATGCAAAAAGCGCGCGATTTTTCGTTCGGTTACGACTACAACGCGTCGACCAAAGAGACTCGCCACTTGCCTCAGCGTCCGATTGCGGCCGTCGCGCCGGCCGGCGCAATCAACTCCAGCGCCCGCGACATGGCCCAATGGGTCAGGTTCATGCTTGGCGACGGCACGTTCAACGGCCGCCGTATCGTCTCCGAAAAAGGCTTTGCCGAGTTGACTAAGAAACAGATGAATATCTCAGGACCGGTCGACTACGGTCTCGGTTGGTTCCTGCGGCAGTGGAGCGGCCACAAAGTGGTCGAGCACGGCGGGAACATCGACGGGTTCAATTCGCAGGTCGCGTTCATGCCGGACCAGAAGCTCGGCTTCGTGTTGTTGACGAACGTCACGGCTTCACCGCTCGGCGCGTTTGCGATGAACACGATTTGGAAGAACATCGTCGGCGATCCGGCTGCGAACGTAACGAAGAGTAATGAGCCGGCGGGAGATCCGAAAGTCGAAGTCGGCAGCTATTTGCTCGCTGCCGCGAACGTCAATTTCGACGTCGCGATGAAAGACGACAAGTTGACGCTGACGGTTCCGGGCCAACCGGCGTATCCGCTGGAAAACATCGGCGGCCGGCGTTACAAGCTCGCCTCGCCCGCACCGCCCGGATTCTTTGCCACTTTCCGTCCGGTGAAAGACAAGCCATCTGAAACGGAACTCTTCGTCGAGCAACCTCAAGGCAACATCGTGCTGGTGAAACTCGCCGCTAAACCCGCGGACGCATCAGCGGGAACCAACGGCACGAACGGAAACGCCAACGCCGCGCTGATCTCCACCGACGAGCTGATCGCCAAAATGATCGAGGCGCTCGGCGGCGAAGCGAACCTGCGCAAGCACAAATCGTCAGTGACGCAAGTAGAAGTCGATCTCGAAAATCAGGGCGTGCAGGCGAAAGGCTCGATCACTGCGCGCGCTCCAAACCTTGCGGCCAGCGAAATGACGTTCACGGCGCTCGGTAAAAAGATCGGCTCGCAGATCAGTTTCTTCGACGGCGCCAACGGCGGCGAAGTCATGAGCTTTGGTCCACCGGAAACGTACTCCGGCAAGCGGCTCGAAGATATCCGCGCCGCCTCCGACTTCTACGACGTCCTCAACTGGAAGACAAACTACAAAACCATCACCGTCAAAAAGATGGCGAAAGTCGGCGACGAAGACGTCTACGTCGTCGAGCGACGGCCCGAGAAAGGCACGCCCGTCACCGACTACGTCTCGACGAAGTCGTTCCTCGTTGTGAAACGCGACTCCGTCGTGGTCAGCGAGACCGCCGGCATCGAGTTACCGCAAACACAAACGTTCAGCGACTATCGCAACGTTGGCGGGCTGATGATTCCTTTCAGGACCACGTCGAGCAACATTGCGAACGGTGACATCGTCGTCCGCGTGATCGACGTGAAGTTTGACGTCGACGTTCCCGACACCGTCTTTCACAAACCGGCCAATCCGCCGAAACGGACGGACCAGTAAACACAAAAGGCACAGCTCAAAACCGGAAACCAACGCTCGCGACGAACTGAAACTGATGATCAGTTCTCGCGGGCCTGGTGAACGGGAATAGACTAGCGCTGCCGTTGACGGGATTGAACACGATGACCTCCTGCGTTCGGCGTCTGTGGTAGATGATCGTGTCGCCCATGTCGAAGCGCGTCACGATCCGCGGCGACGGATAAAACTCGACCACTCCGCCGACGTCAGTGGCAAAGCTCGTCACCCGCCGTCGTTCGACGCCGAAAACGAACGGCAGGAACGGGTTGCTTATCGTGAAGTCTGACGTGCCCACGCTGTAGCTGACGACTCCGGGCCGCGCTTTGCCAAACACTCCCCAGTGCTCGAAACGTTTTCCAATCTTCACGCCGGCTACAGCCTGCGTCATGCGGCCGTTCTCCACACAGTCGAAGCACTTTCGCGGAAAGATATAAGCGGCGGTTTCAAACGCAAACACTTCGTTCATGTTGACTGTGAATCGTCCGCCGACGCCGGGCTCGGTGCGGACTCCCGCGAACGCGTCTCGTCCGAGCGTCGTAAACTCAGCCGCGGCTTCGAAACGCGGCAACGGCGTCGACTGCGAACGCGCGCTGGATTGCGCCAGCAATAAGCAGACGATCGCAACAGGTATTAGTCTCGTCTTCATCTGGACCTCCGTGCAGGTAGCTGTAAACACACTTGTCCCATGCTCAACGAAATCACCGTTGAGACGTTGATTAGCGACTGTTGAAGTTGGGAGACTTAACGGCTAGGGAATTGTCGGTAAGAGATTGTCCATACTGTCCGCGCCGCCGATCATGACGCGTTGAGGCGCATCGATGATGGGCTTTCCCTCGTTCTTTCCGATCCCAATGGAGCGCATCAGCGAGATTCCCTGCCGCGTAAGAAATTTGTCTTCGAGTTTTTGGAATACGCTGGGCCCTTTCTGTGGACCAGCCGGCGGCGGCATGTTCCGTTGCGGCATGAATAACGGCGTGTAGTTCGGATCGTACAGCACCCAAAGGTTCCAGGCGCCGCCGTTCGGGAAGATCGTTTCGCCTGAGGTCCACTCGTAGAGCTCGCCGTTCAGTACAAACTCGATCCGGTTCCCGTCGAGCAAGCCGATTTTTTGAAACTGGTATCCCTCGCGCGGCGAGAGCGACACGATGAAACGTCCGCGATCCGGAACGTAGAACCACAGCAGCGAGCCGGCGCACCCGATCTTCGACTTACTTTTCCCCACGAGCACGCCGTCGATCGAGAGTTCGTAACTCTTGACCGCCATCGATACGGCGTCGAGCGTGAAATCCTTTGGCGCGGCTTCGAGATAGTTCTCACGCAGGATGGAACGATCGAACGTGACTTTCACCACGTCGATGATCTTCACGCCTGAATCGCGGTTGACGAGCAACTCGAGCGAGACGGCGTCGCCGTCGTCGAGCGTTTGCGGCGCAGTCGATCTAGGAAACGTCGCGAACGACTCGTGAGCGCGCAGCGGCGCATTGTCTTTCAGAAACAGCCGTCGAAATGCTTCGTCCGCCGGAAGAACGACGAGCCTGAACTTCTTCGACACCGGATCGGAGCTGACTGAAAGATCGTAAGCGAACACGACGCGGCGCTCCGCGTCCGTGAGTACGCGATGAATGATGCGGTCCTCGCCTGCGAACGCCTGCGAGAACAGCAACGCGGACAGCGATCGACTCGCGGCGGGCGGCGCGTTCCCCGTCGTCTCACTGCGGAAAGCCACGTAACCGCCGTCTGAAACAGGCAACACCAACTGGCGCTTTGCCGGATTCTGCGCCGGCGCCGCGATGGCGAGACAGTGAAGGCAAAGCAGCAGGATCCACGTTCTACTTCTCATTCGCAGCCCCTCCTTTTATGACCGTGAGTTTCACTTCTTCAGCCGGCTCGAAGCCGTCGAGACTGGCAACGGCCTCATCGTTTGGTACTAAAATCCGTGTTCTTTTTATGGGTTTAACTAATCTTTCCTTGTAAACAATCTGTGTAACCGTCTTCTCGTGAACTACTGGGACCTCGCGGTCGACGGGAACGTGAACAACGACAGGTTCAGCGGGAACACGGATTTTAAGAGCAAACGCGACCCCAACTATCAACAGCAGCGCCAAACCAACTGGCACCGGAACGCGGATGGAAGCCGTAAAAAGCCGCAACAGCCACGACGGTTGACGCTCGCTACGGTATTGGCCCGGCTCCACGTGCGGCTGCTGCGCGGCACGCAGTCGTTCTTTGAGGCGCGCGTGGTAACCAGGCCAATAGCTGTCGGGCGGCGTGGCGGTTTCAATCAGTTGCGTCGTCAGTTGCAGCGTCTCCTTGAGCGCATGAAACTCCGCGCGACACGCCGCGCACTCGCGCAACTCCGACGGCAGCGCCAGTCGCGGATCCGCGCCGTCGAGAAGCAATTCCGTGACGCGCTCTGTTGTTGTCTTGCAGTTGTGCATTTTTCAAAACTCCTGTGCCGCCAACTGGGTGAGTTGCTCGGGCTCCTCTTCTTTTTCGATATCGAGTTTTAATCGCAATTTAGCGATGGCGCGCGACACTGCTTTCTTCACTGTGCCGGCTGAACAATTCATCGCGCTGCCGATTTCGTCGTACGACATGCCTTCGTAATGCCGGAGCAGAAACATCAGCCGCTGCGTTGGCGTGAGGTCGGCCAGCGCGTTCATCACGCTTTCAAAAAGGACTTTGTTGTAGATCGTTTCGGGCGACGTGGTGCGCGATTCGAGTTGTCGTTCAGAGTTGGCGTCGAGCAGTTCCACGGCTGTTGTTTGGTTCTGGCGGCGGACGGTGCTCGAGCGCTGATGGTTGAGGAACGAGTTGATGGTGATGCGGCGCAGCCAGGTGTAGAAGGAAGAGTCGGAACGAAAACCGGCGAGGGCCTGGTAAGCTTTCAGCCAAACTTCCTGCGAAAGATCCTCGGCGTCCTGCGCGTTGCGGCAATAGTGAAAAGCGAGCAGATAGATCCGGCGAGCATAACGTTCAGCTAAGGAGCAAAATGCGGCTGAATCGTAAGCCTGGGCGCGCCGGATCAGATCTGTTTCGCTGTCAGTCACCGTTGCCATAGACACAGATCTATGGATTTGGTTGGCTTGGAGCGTTGGTTACTTCGTTTTTAAGGGCCGCATCCCCGGGGTCGACGGGCGATTCGTACTCGGCGTTACCGAGTCGCCGCCGATGTGCTGCTCCGAAGCGTCGCCAAACATCTTGTTGGTTTTCTTTCGACTGCCGCGCAGTGCTGGAGTGTCGTCCATCTCCTGCCGGCCCTGATCGGGATTGCCGGCGAACCCTGTCTGCTGTCCGCGAGGTTTAGCGGGCGTGCCGGCCTTGTGCTGATCCTTGCTTGTTCCCTTCCGTGTTCCCATCGCCTAACCCTTCCTTGTGCTCGTGCTCTTTTTACCTAACGACCATTTCAACGCCAGGGGGGTTATCAGTGTCGTAATAATAACCATGATGACGACGGCGCCGAAAGTCGCGGCGCTGATTACCGGCTCGCTGGCGCCGCCGGCCGTGGGCAACATCAGCGTCGATCCGATACCGGCGAAGATCAACCCGACTTCGCCTCGTGGAATCATTCCCAATCCAACGGCGAAACGGTTCACGCCACGCTCGACGACTCCCGCCGCGCAGATCTGTTTGCCGATGATCGCCGCCAGCGTCAGCACCAGCGCGAATCCGAGAATGTCGAGGCGGGCGAACAGACTCAGATCGACTTTCAACCCCATCAACACGAAAAAGATCGGGACGAGCACCGTGCTGACAGGTTGCAGGAGATCGTTCAGATCGCGCTCGTTGCGCCCGTCCTTCGGTTGGTAGTGAACTTCGTCGAGAATCAAACCGGCCGCGAACGCGCCGACAATCGGCGCCAGTCCCACCTTCGCTGCGGCCCAGGCGAGAAACAGACAAAACGAGATCGCAAGCGTCAGCAAAACTCCGCGCGTCTCGAGCCGTCCGGCGCCGCGCAGCAGTCGCGGCACGAGCAGAAGACCGAGCGCGATCGATGCCACGAGAAACAGGATTGACTTCAATGCGATCCATGAGACGTCGAACATCGACAACGCGCCGCCACTCGCGGCGGCGCGGATCGCACCGGCGACGATCGCGAGGATCAAAAGTCCAAGCACGTCGTCGATCACCGCCGCGCCGAGGATGATCCGCGCTTCTCGCGTCCCTAACTTACCGAGATCTTTGAAAACGCGCGCCGTGATGCCGACGCTCGTCGCGCACAGTGTCGCGCCGATGAAGACGTGTCCGAGTGTTGGTCCATCGGGAATGAAATAAGCCGACACTCCCCAACCCAACAGGAACGGAGCGACCACGCCCAGCAGCGCGACGAGCAGCGACGACCACCCGACCTCCACCATCTGCCGCAGATCAGATTCGAGCCCGACTTCAAACAACAGAATGATCACACCCAACTCGGCGAGCGCCGCAATCGTCTCGTTCGTCTTGAGTCCTTCGGCGCCTTGAAAGCCGAGCAGCACCAGATTCCCAATCAGCACGCCGCCAAGCAATTCGCCGAGAACAGACGGCTGGCCCATGCGCTCGAAGATCTCGCCGCCGAGCTTCGCTACCACAAGCATCACGACGACGCCGATCAGCACGGCTGGATCCAGTCCGTGCGGAGCGGCGGCGAGCAGGAATGTTGCTGATTCCATCGGGTTTCCGCGATTATCCGCGTTCCCATAAAACACTGCAATAGACCTTGCCGGGTTGCGTCCCCGGGAGTAGGTCTCTATAATGCGCCCCACTTAGGCGCTGCACCCGGCAGGTAGGCGCTAACCAAAACAGCAAAAAGATGGCGACTCCGATTCGATGGACCCAGCGTAGACGTGTCGCGCCCTACGGCGGATCCAGTCGACCAGAAACTCCCCTCCGGTCACTTGCGGTGAGTCTTACGCATGTCGCTCGGGCTGCGCTTACCGAGCCCTATATGCTCACCATCGAGCACGAGCGCATCCACCTCGACCGGCTGCCGAAGAGCTTCGACGGATTCCGCATCGTCCAACTTTCAGACGTCCACCACGGCCCGTTTTCAAATCACGAACAGATCGAACGCGCTGTCGAGGCTGCAAACCGTCTAAAACCCGACATTATTGCGCTTACGGGCGACTACATCTCGAAGGAGCGCCAATACGCAGCGCCGTGCGCCGAGATGATGGGCCGCCTGAAGGCCCGTTACGGCGTCTACGCGGTCCTCGGAAACCACGACCACTGGACCGACGCGCCACTGATTACCGACCTCTTTCGCGCCGAAGGGATCACCGTCCTGATTAACGAGGGCCGGCACTTCGAGCTGAACGGCGAGGCCATCTGGCTGGCCGGCGTCGACGATTACATGGTCGGTCTCGAAGACTTGTCGCTGGCGCTCGCCGGCGCCCGCAGCGACGAAATGAAACTTCTTTTGGCGCACAATCCGGTCATTCTGCGACGCGCCGCCCACGCGTCCGTCGATCTCGTGCTTAGCGGTCACACGCATGGCGGCCAAGTCGCCATTCGAGGCGAACGGAGCGCCTCCGGCCGCCCGCGACGCCGCATGTTGAAAGGGCTTGGGCGCCGGGGAAACACACAGATCTACGTCAACCGCGGCCTCGGAACCGTGGTGCTGCCCATCCGGTACGGATGCCCTCCTGAAATCTCTTTGCTCGAACTCCGCAGCAGCAAGCAAGCTTCCATTTCCGATTGACGATTGCCGATTGCCGATTTGTTCGCTCCTAATCGGGCTTGTTGCGACGTGAGAGCTCGTGCGGCTTTCAGTTCTCTAAATCGGCAACTGGCAATCGGCAATCGGCAATAAATCCATGTCCGCACGCATCATTACTGTTCCCAATCTTCTTACCGTTTTCCGGATGGTTTTGATTCCGGTCTTTGTTTCGCTGCTTTTCTACCAGAAGTTTGTGCTCGCGCTGGCGATCTTCGTTCTCGCGGGGGTCACCGACGGCCTGGACGGCCTGCTGGCGCGGCGTTTCGACCAGAAATCGCAGCTCGGCACCATCCTCGACCCCATCGCCGACAAACTGTTGCTGGTGACCGCGTTCATCGTTCTGTCCATGCGGTCCGTTTTTCCACAGCCGCTGCCGTCACACTTGCCCGTGCCTTTCTGGGTGACCGTGGCCGTCATCAGCCGCGACGTCTTCATCCTCGTCGGCGCAGCCGCCATCAACGTCGTCACGGGATTTCGCGGCTTTCGCCCGTCAATGCTGGGGAAAATCAACACGACGGTGCAGATCGTCGCCATCGGGCTGATCATTTTCGCCGCCAGCGTGCCGTACGGAACGGGCTATTACCTGCCAACTCTCTACACCACCGTTTTCGCGTTCGCCGTCCTCTCCGGCGCTCATTACGTCTTCTTCGTCTCCAAGTTAGTCAACGAAGATCGCCGGTAGCCTACACACTAAATAAACTTGACAGCAACGCACTCAGGTCTTATATTGTGTGGGCGTTCAACTGTAGTTATTGGAGATTAGAACAACATGAGCAAGATTATTGGTATCGACCTCGGAACAACCAACTCGGTGGTGGCGGTGATGGAGGGCGGCGAGCCCACCGTGATCACGAACTCCGAAGGTGGCCGCACCACGCCATCAGTCGTGGCCTTCACCAAAGACGGCAGCCGCCTTGTCGGACAGGTCGCCAAGCGCCAGGCGGTCACGAACCCCGAGAACACCGTCTATTCGATCAAGCGATTTATGGGACGTCGCTATAACGAAGTATCGGAAGAAATCAAACAAGTTCCATACAAGGTTCAGGGCGCGGGCAGTGGCGGCGACGTCCGCATCTCGGCCGGCGGCAAGGAGTGGAGCCCACCCGAGATCTCGGCCATCATCCTTCAGAAGATGAAGCAGTCGGCGGAAGATTATTTGGGCCAAAAGGTTGACAAGGCCGTCATCACCGTGCCGGCTTATTTCAACGACTCGCAACGCCAGGCGACGAAAGACGCAGGCAAGATCGCGGGCCTGGAAGTGATGCGCATCGTCAACGAGCCCACGGCGGCCGCACTCGCCTACGGTCTCGACAAGAAGAAAGACGAAACGATTGCGGTGTTTGACTTCGGCGGCGGCACTTTCGACGTCTCCATCCTCGAGGTCGGTGAAGGCGTGGTAGAAGTGAAGTCGACCAACGGCGATACGCACCTCGGCGGTGACGATATCGACGAACGGCTCATCGAGTGGATTATCGAAGAGTTCAAGAAAGACCAGGGCATCGATCTTTCGGCTGACAAGATGGCGCTTCAACGACTGAAGGAAGCCGCTGAAAAGGCGAAGATCGAGTTGTCGAGCACGATGGAGACCGAGGTGAACCTGCCGTTCATCACGGCCGACCAGTCAGGCCCGAAACACCTGGCGATGAAACTGACGCGCTCTCGTTTCGAGCAGCTTGTCGACCCGATTTTGTCGCGGCTTCGCGCCCCGGTTGAAACTGCTTTGAAGGACGCCGGGCTCGACGCCAAGAAGATCGACGAAGTGGTTCTCGTCGGCGGTTCGACTCGTATTCCGAAGGTTCAGGAAATCGTGAAAGAGATGTTTGGCAAGGAGCCAAACAAGAGCGTAAATCCTGACGAAGTCGTCGCGATCGGCGCGGCCGTGCAGGCTGGCGTTCTCTCGGGCGAGAAGACGGACATCCTGTTGCTCGACGTGACGCCGCTCAGCCTCGGCATCGAAACGCTCGGCGGAGTTTTCACCAAGCTGATCGAGCGCAACACGACGATCCCGACGCGGAAATCCGAGATCTTCTCGACCGCTTCCGACAACCAGACTTCAGTAGAAGTTCACGTGTTGCAGGGCGAGCGGCCGATGGCTTCCGACAACCGCACGCTCGGCAAGTTCCATCTCGTCGGCATTCCACCGGCGCCGCGCGGCATGCCGCAGGTTGAAGTCACTTTCGACCTCGACGCCAACGGCATCGTGAACGTTTCGGCGAAAGACATGGGCACGGGCCGCGAGCAGAAGATCACGATCACGGCTTCGTCGGGTCTGTCGAAGGATGAGATCGACCGGATGATGAAAGACGCCGAGTCGCACTCCGCTGACGACGCTCGCAAGCGCGAGGAGATCGAAGCTCGCAATCGTCTCGACGGCCTTGTCTATCAGATGGAGAAGACGCTCGCCGACAATCGCGAGAAGGTTGGAGCAGTTGCTTCCGACGTCGAGTCGGCAATCGCAGAGGCGAAGAAGGCGTTGACTGAAGGTGGCGTTGAAAGACTGAACGACGCATTCAATCAGCTTCAGACGGCTTCGCATAAACTGGCCGAGGCTCTGTATCAGCAGGCGCCTCCGTCAGGCGGTCAACCGACCGGCGACCAGGCTTCGGCGGCCGGCGCGTCATCGTCAGGCGGTTCGGGTGGTGACGATAACGTTATCGACGCTGAATACGTTGACGTAGACGACAACAAGTAAGGGCACTGCCGATTGCCGATTGTCGATTGTCGATTGCCGATTGCCGATTTGAAGAAAACGGACGCACTCCGTAGGTTCAATTGGCAATCGGCAATTGGCAATTGGCAATCGGCAAATTGGCAATAAACTAATGGCGAAGCAAGACTATTACGAAATACTCGGCATCAAGCGCGATGCCAAGCCCGAGGAGATCAAGAAGGCTTACCGGCGCCTGGCGCGCAAGTATCACCCGGACGTAAACCCCGGCGACAAAGCCGCCGAGGAACGGTTCAAACTGATGTCGGAAGCGCACGACGTGCTTTCGGATCCGAAAAAGCGAACCGTCTACGATCGCTTCGGCCAGTATTCCGACAACCTCGCGGACGCCGCTGCGAGAGGCGCTGGTCCATCCGCCGGACGTTCGACGCCGGGTTTTGATTTCACAGGTTTCGATTGGGGCAGTGCCTCAAGCGGCGGCTCGGGCGGCGGCGCCGGAAGCACGTTTCGCGACATCTTCGCCGATCTCTTCGGCGGCGGCGCAGCGAAGGAGAAGGAACCGCCACGCCCGCAACCTCAACGAGGCGCCGACATCGAGATGCCGTTGACGTTGTCGTTCGAGGAAGCAATCCAGGGATTGACGACGAACATCACGGTCAATCGTTCCGAGCAGTGTTCGCGCTGCAACGGTGCGGGCGATATCGGCGGGCCGGTCGTTGTTTGTTCGACGTGCAAGGGAACGGGCCAGGTGCAACGCGCAGGCGGGCGTTTGCGTTTTTCGCAGGATTGTACTGACTGCGGCGGCACCGGAAGGCGGCGTTCGCCGTGTTCGCTGTGTCATGGAAAAGGCACGACGCCGAAGACGGAAACGGTCAAGGTGCGAATCCCGGCGGGCGTGGAAACGGGCTCGCGCGTGCGTATTCCGGGCAAAGGTGAAGGTGGACGACTCGGCGCGCAGTCTGGCGATCTACACATCATCACCAACGTGGGCCAGCACAAGTATTTCACGCGCAAGGGCGACAACATCTATGTGACCGTGCCGATCACGGTGCCCGAAGCCGCGTTGGGCGCGAAGATCGAAGTGCCGACGGTCGAAGGCAAGACGCAGTTGCGAATTCCTCCCGGCACGCAATCGGGACAGAAGTTTCGTTTGCGCGAGCGCGGCGCGCCGTCGCTTCGCAATCCCGGCGCAAAGGGTCACCAGTTTGTGGAAGTGCAGGTGACGTTGCCGAAGGTGATCTCGGAAGAGACGAAAGAACTGTTGAGGGAGTATTCGAAATTAAACTCGACGAACCCGCGCGTCGAGATGGGGTTGGAGTGAAATCATTGCCAATTGTAGATTGCCGATTGCCAATTAAAACCCAGAGGTTTCGAGTGTTGGCACAAATCGGCAATTGGCAATTGGCAATCGGCAATGAATCATGACTCGCAAGCCAAAGACTTACACGATCAGTGCTGTTGCGGACCAGTATGGCATTCATCCGCAGACGTTGCGTTTGTATGAGCGTGAGGGTTTGTTGAAGCCGTCGCGCTCGGAAGGCAACACGCGTCTTTACACGGATCCGGATCTCGAGCGGCTGGAGCTTATCCTGTCGCTGACTCGCGATCTTGGCGTGAATCTCGCCGGCGTTGAGATCATTCTCAACATGCGCGAGAAGATGGACGCAATGCAGCACGAGTTCGAGCGGTTCTTCCAGTACTTGCAGACGCACGCTGACGAATTGACAAACTTCGACGTCGCGCCGGAAGGAAGCGACGCGTTGGTCCCATTCACGCGCGCCGCCGCGTTGAGACGACGATCTAGTCGCAGTTGATCTGTAAACTCCGTGAGTGTTAAAGTGCGCGGCGCTTTAACCTCACAACTCAGGAGTTTACAAAATGACCTCACATCTCACGCTTCTCTTTCTAATTTTCTGTTTTCAGGACCTCGACACAGTCAAGATCTACGGCAAGGTTGTAGATCAGAATGGCGCTGCGATCGTTGGAGCTCAAATCCAGGCTCGAACTCGGTCCGCCACAACGGATGACCAGGGCCGCTACCGACTGATCCAGTTGGAACCGGGATCCTATTCAATCCGTGTTTCTGCTCCGGGATTCGCAGCTCAAGAATTTACACAAATCAGAACTACGTCGGGGCAGAGTTTGCAACTGGACGTTACGTTGCTGCCTGCGAACCTTGTGGCTGAGACAGTCGTCGTCACGACTGCGGAGACGCCGATCGTCGATACCAAGCGAACGGTTGTTGGCGCGACACTCACGTCACGCGAAACGGAATCACTGCCGCTCGCGTCCCGTTCAGTTCTCGATCTGATCTTCACGCTTCCGGGCGTCACGGAAGAACCGTTATCGACACGCGACCTCGCCGAAGATCGCAATGCGAACCATGCTTCGACGCCCGAAGAGTCGGGACTCTTTTCGCTCGCCGGCGCACCGGCGTACTCGAACAACCTGACGATCGACGGTCTGGACAACAACGACGATCGCGCCGCGCGTGAACGGTTTCAACCGTCCCCGGATGCGGTTGCGGAAGTGCAGGTGATCACTAACCAGTTTTCGGCTGAGTACGGGCGTGCGTCCGGCGGGCGCGTGAATCTGCGAACACGCAGCGGGTCGCAGGAGTTTCGCGGCAGCGCGGTGTACTTCTTTCGCGACGAGGCTTTGAATGCGAACACGTTTCGCAACAACTCCGTCGGGCTTGCGCGCTTGCCGCTCCAGGAACATATCTCCGGGTTTACTCTCGGTGGGCCATTGCGCGGTCCGACCGTCTTTTTCGCTTCTTATGAAGTCAACAAGGTGCTTGATAGTGCGCTGATCGATACGCTTGTTCCGGTAGAACAGAATCCGCTGTTTGCGTTGCCGCGTCCGACGCATCCGCAAAGCCGGCGAGTTGAAGACGTCAACGCGCCCGCGCTCGCAGCGGAGGTTGCGCCGTTTATCGCACCCGTCAACACGCCGCTCAAGAACACGAGCTTTCTCACGCGCGTCGATCATCCGCTGACCGAGACGCACAACCTGTCGATGGTTTATCAAGGCGGAAGGCTGCTGAACCTGCGGCAGTTTGGCGGCGGGAATCGACTTGCCGAGGCGCTCCAGGGACGGCGACGCAGTTCCGATGCGATTTCCGTTTCGGATAACTACGTGTTTTCGTCGAGGGTGGTGAATCAGTTGCGGATGCAGTATTCGCGGCTGGCGCCGTCGTTTGAGGCGCAGCAAGCGGGGCCGGTGGTGTTGATTGCGCTCAACGATGCGGAGCGTTCGGGAACGTTGGTGGCTGGATCGTCGACGTCAGGCGGCAGTGATCGTCGTGAAGATCGTTTCCAGTTGCAGGACGTGCTTTCGTTCGTCAGCGGAGAGCATTCGCTGAAGCTTGGCGTCGATGTGCATCGCGTTAGTTCGACGTTTATCGATCTCAGCGACTTGAGTGGGACGTTCAACTTCGCGAGCGCCGGTGATTTTCTTGCCGGCAGGCCGAGCCGGTTTCGGCAAAATTTTCTGAGCGAGTCGACGCAGAAGAACCGTTACGCGAGTGTGTTTGTGCAGGATGAGTGGCAGGCGCTGCCGCAATTGCTCGTCAGTTATGGTTTGCGATACGAGCATGAGACGATTCTGCGTGACGGGAACAATTTTGGACCACGCTTTTCGCTGGCTTACAGTCCGCTTGCTTCCGGCACGCTGGTGTTTCGATTCGGCGGCGGGATCTTTTTCAATCGTCCTCTGTTGCGGACGATCGACGATTTCACGCTCGGGCGGCAGCAGCTCTTCTTCGATACCAATCTCCTTCGCGATCCGATCACCGGAAAGTTGATGACGAACGAGCAGCGGCGAGCGTTCATCGCCGAGCATCTTCGCTTTCCGGAAACCGCGGATTTAAGCGGATTTGCGAGCGTGAGCACTGATTTCTCGCGACGGTTGGATCCGGGGTTGCGGGTTCCGGAGAGTTATCAGGTCAATGCCGGCGTGGAGCGCGATCTTGGGCGCGGGTTTGCCGTGGAGGCGAATTTCAGTCTTACGCGAGGGATTCATCTTTGGCGCGAGTTCAATGCGAATGCGCCGGTGTTGCCGGCCGGGTTTGCGAACTTTTCAGAGTTTCTGGCGTCGCGTGATTTTGTGAATTTCGTGAATGCGGCGACGGGAGTTCGGCCGTTGCACAACACGTCGACGGCTGGTGATTTGGTGCGGTTTGTTTTTGGGAATGTGGATCAGAGTGCGGTCCGGCGGGTGGTTGAGTTTGGTGTGCCTGTGTCGGTTGTGAATCTGAACGTGCCGTCGTCGACCACGGCGATCGATATTGCACTTGCTGCGCTTAATGGTTTGCGGGCGGATCCGTCGAGTGGGGAGATTGAGCAGTTGATCTCCGCGGGGAATAGTTTCTATCGCGGGATGACGGTCGAGTTGCGAAAGCGATTCGCTTCGAGTGTTGCTTTTCGGGCGGGTTATACGCTTGCGAGTCTTGTTGACGATGGGGTTGTGAACACGTCGGATGCGCTTGTGCCTGGCGATTTTCGTGCTGAACGCGCGCGGAGTTTGCTCGATCGGCGGCACCGCTTTGTGTTTTCGGGTACGTTCCGATTGCCGCGCTGTGTGGGTGGCGTGCAGTTGTCGCCGGTGGTGCGTGTTGCGTCGGGTGCGCCGTTCAACATCTCGCTTGGCGGTGTCGATCGCAACCTCGACGACGTGTCGAACGATCGGCCCAACTTCTCCGGTGACACTCGCCTGCTCCGGTGGCGCGCGCCGGGCGAACCGCTTAACGCTTCACTGCTCGACTCCTTCAGCGTCCCGACGATTGGCCAACCCGGAAACCTGCCGCGGAACGCTGGTATCGGTCCAGGTCTCTTCGTCTTCGATGTGGGCGTCACGCGCGAATTTCACTTCAGCGACCGCGTTCGCCTTCGGCCCGTGATCGAATTCGACAACGTCCTGAACAAAACCGTCTTCAGCTTCGGCTCCGAATTCATAAACCTGAACGACTCATTTCTCCTTGCCACCCGCACCCTTCGCCCCCGCCAGATCCGTGCTGGATTGAAGGTTGGGTTTTGAGCCACTGATGAACACAAATGAACACGTATTCAAACACGGCGAAATAACGAAAAAGGTCATTGGGGTTTTCTACGACGTGTACAACGACTTGGGTTATGGCTTCCTTGAGTCTGTTTACCAAAGGTCTTTGGGATTAGCGCTGGAAGCCGAAGGTTTGCACGTCTGCAACCGAGTGGATATTCCAGTTTGGTTTCGCGGGACCCAGGTTGGCCACTTCGAGGGTGACATGCTCGTCGAGAACTCTGTGTTGCTCGAGCTAAAAGCAGTGCGCACCCTTACCAGTGAACACCAGGCCCAACTTCTCAATTATCTGAAAGCAACAGATTTAGAGGTGGGCCTGCTGCTCAATTTTGGTCTCAAGCCGGAATTCAAGAGACTGTTGTTTGACAACCTCAGAAAAGCTTCTCGTGGCGGGAACTAGCGGGTGGAGCCCTCTTCAGTGGGGATCGATCCGTTTTGATCCGTGTGTCTCTGTGGCCGATTCTCCCTGCAACGCGCTCTCGAGCGCTCAATTCGTCTTTTCATCCATCGATTCATTGTCTTAATGCCTTCCAATTCTTCTCATCAGGTCCGTACGACCACATAACCTCGCAGGTTGCATGCCAATCGTCCTTCCCCACTTGTAACGCGCATTTTCCCCGCGAAAAGGTACGTTTCGGCGCACGATTTAGTGTCCGCTTGACGCAAATGGCTTGTGGTAAACTCGCCGTTGATGGCAGTCACGGACTCACAAACAGAGCACGTCAGCGAGGTCGAAGCAGCCCTGCTCGACGCCGAGCTCTTCATGAAGTACCAGGCTGCCGATCGCGCCGTCAAACGCCTCCGCACAGCGCTTGAAGTCAACCCCCGCTCGATCAAACTCCGCGAACGTCTGCGCGAGGTCCACGCCTCGCAAAAGCAGACCGAAGACGCCGCTCGTCAATGTCTCGCTCTGGCAAGCCTTTACATCGAACGCGAAGACTTCGACACCGCTCACGATCGACTCCTCGAAGCCAAACAACTCGACGAGCGCATCAACATCGCCAGCGGCCTCGAAGCCATCCGCCGCGCGCGTCGCCCGGACCTGAAACCAGTCCCCGCTCCGGAACCGCACTTCGAACGCAAACACTTCACTCTCGCCGGCGACCTCAGCTCCGTCAGCGTGTTTGACGCGATTCAAGTACTTGAAAACGCACGGCTAAACGGCGTACTGACGATCGGCAACCCCAAGCATCAGGGCCAGGTGATGTTCAGCGACGGCAGAATCGTGGACGCAAACTGCGGCGGGAAAAGCGGCGAACAGGGGTTTGAACTCGTCGTGGAAATCACCAGCGGCACATTCGAGTTTCAAAAAACCTCAGAACAATACGCGACGCGCATCCAGGCGCTCAGCAACACCAACCTCATCCTCGACACCTTACGCGTGCTTGACGAACGCAAGCAATAACCACGGATTCAATCAATTAGAACCCTGGTCTGAAGCGCTTCCGCTTTCTCAATCGCCACCAGCAGCCGCAGAAACTGATTGTAATTCCGACTCCGACTCGTCAATCGCCCAATCTCCGATTGCGACAGCTCATTCCGCAGCAGCAGATCTAAAAGATCGTAATAATCAGCCGTCGCCTCGAACGGAAACTCGCGCGTGTAAGTCGTCGCCGCACTATCCTCCGATCGAAAACCCGCCAACAAATCGAAAATGTTATCGGTCGTCAACCGCGTCCCGGCCCGGCTCAAAGCGATCGGCACGCGCAACTCAAAAAACCTCAACCCCTCGTCGGTCACGACTCGCCGCAACTCCTTCGTCGCTTCACCATCAAACGGCGACTCGGGATCGACGAGTATGCGCAAAAGCCGCGGCTGGTCTTCTTTATCGAGCGTGTCGAGCGAAAGCTGCACCCGATCCGCCAGAAACTTCTCAAATTGCGCTTCGACCGGATAGTTAATCCGTCCCAAACACCCGACCGACTCACCCTCGCCAGCCGCATCAAGCGGCAAACACGCCGGACAATGCGCGCACACGGTCGTCGCCGCTTGCAGCTGTTCGATTTCGGCGCTGGCGTTTTCGACCCACTGAAGCTTATCGACGGACGGCGCTCCGGCGTCTCCGGTGGTCAATTTGGCGTGCAGGCTGCTTAGCCGTCCCCAATGCCGCAGTTGCGGCTCGGAATAGTTGGCGCGAAGCGGGCATTCGTATTGCAGTGCGAACTCGAGTGACATTCTTCCCCTGTTTGGTAGTGACCTACTTAGACCTTCTCTGCGTATCTCTGCGGTGCTCGGCGTCTTGCGGTAAATATGTGGAGTAAAAAAGCAATAACCGCAGAGTCGCAAAGGACGCAGAGAACGCCGAGTGGAATTTAGCGTACTACCCCTGTTTCCGTGAATCCGTGTTAACACGTAGATTATGGTAAGCTTTGCGCATTCCCGCAATTGTGCCGCTTAGAAAGGTCATGTAATGGCAGTTAGTGAGGAACTTTTGGAGATACTCGCCTGTCCCGCATGCAAGGCGAAGGTCGAGCTCAAGCCGGACGGAAGCGCACTAAAATGCGTCGAGTGTAAGCGCGTTTATCCAATTCGCGACGACATTCCCGTGATGCTCATCGACGAAGCGACGATCGAAGAGGCACAGCTTGCGGGACAGACCTGACGCTTCCCCCGCAACTACGCGTGATCGAAACGAAGGCAATATTCGGCGCCGAAGCTCCCCAACCTTTGACGCCCGCTCTTTGGGACTGGTCGCAGGTCCGCAAGGTCCTCCTCATTCGGCTGCGATCGATCGGCGATACCGTGCTCTCGACGCCGTCGCTGTTCGCGCTCAAACGATTCCTGCCGCACGCCGAAATCGACATTCTCGTTGAAGACTGGGTCGCGCCTCTACTCGATCACCATCCGCACGTCACGAACGTGGTCGTGCTCGAACGCGGCGGCCTCGCAGCGCGCTTGCGAACCGCTCGTGAGATCCGGTCCGCCGGTTATGACGTGGTCTACAACCTTCACGGCGGAACGACAGCCACTTTCCTGACGCGAGCGACCGGCGCGCCACATCGAGTCGGTTACAAGACCTATCAATACGCAAAACTGCACAATCATCAGTCGCCGTCAGCATCGTTACTTTGGGGACAACAGAAGACGCACTCAGTCGAACAACAACTCGCGTTACTCGGTTGGACCGGCGTTCCTGTTTCTGATCGTCCGCGAACGCATATCGGAGTGTCACCGGACGCAGCCGGCTCCATCATTGACCGACTGACGGAAGCAGCTCTGGACGATCGGAAGATCGCGCTCATTCACCCGGCCGCTGCTTTCGCAACGAAGCAATGGGCGGCGCACAACTTCGCGCGCGTGGCGGAATCGCTGGCTGATCGCGGTTACGCGTCAGTTGCGATCGGAACGCCTCGCGAACGCGAGATCCTCGAAGCGCTGGTCGACGAAGCTTCCGTTCGCATCAGTACGTTCGAACTGTCGCTCCCGGAAGTCGCGGCGCTCGCGGCGCGTTCGCAACTGTTCGTCGGTAACGACAGTGGCATCGCGCACATGGCAGCCGCCGTAGGCACGCCGTCGGTCGTGATTTTCGGATCGTCGAACGTGGCCCACTGGCGGCCGTGGAACAAGGCGGCGGCCGAAGTGGTGCGCGAAGAGATGCCGTGCCAGCCGTGTCACGGTTATTTTTGCGAGAAGTTTCCCGAGCCGGAGTGTATCCTGCGCGTGCCTGTCGACAGAGTTGTTAACGCGATCGACAGAGCGCTGGCCTAAGATGCTTACGAAGACCCGAGTTGCTGAAATACTGAACGCGCTGCGCGATCGGAATGTGGTCGTGCTCGGCGATGTGATGCTCGACGAGTTTGTGTGGGGCGACGTGACGCGAATCTCTCCCGAAGCGCCGGTGCCTGTCGTCGATGTTCGTCGCGAGTCGATCCATTTGGGCGGCGCGGCGAACGTATTGGCGAACCTGCTTGCGCTTGGTGCGAAGGGAACTGTTGTCGGCGTCGTCGGAAGTGATGACGCCGGCAAACGTCTGCGCAACGGATTGCAGGAGCTCGGCGCGCGTGCTGACGACAATCTGATTGTCGACGAGGCGCGTCCGTCAACGATCAAGACGCGCATCATTGCGCACAGTCAGTTGGTCGTACGGGCCGATCGCGAATCGCGTGCGCCGGTGAAGGCCGCGATCGAGGACCAGATCGTTTCGTTTCTGAAAGAGTCACTGCGCGACGCGGATGCGTTTGTTGTTTCCGATTACGACAAAGGCGTCGTCACTCCGCGCATACTGCGCGAGATCCTGCCGTTCGCGTACGAGCGTGTGCCGGTGCTGATCGATCCCAAGCTGCGCAACTTCAACCACTATCGTCCGGCGACGCTCGTCACGCCCAATCATCACGAAGCGTTGCGCATGAGCGACAGCGAAGATCATTCTGACGACGGATCACATCAGGCGGCGAAAGTCATTCGCGAGAAACTCGGTTGCGACGCGGTGCTGATCACGCGCGGCGATCGCGGGATGATGCTGCTGGCGGGTGACGGTCAGCCGGTTTACGTCGAGACGGCGGCGCGCGAGGTCTATGATGTTACCGGTGCCGGTGATACTGTTATCGCCGCTCTGGCCGGAGCGCTCGCCACTGGCGCGACCATGGTCGAAGCCGCAGCGCTTGCCAACCACGCCGCGGGGATCGTAGTTGGCAAAGTCGGCACCGCAACCGCGACCGCCGGCGAGTTGTTAGCGACTTTCCAATAAATCCAGGTTGGCGGCTGCGGCGAGTTGTTAGCGACTTCCCAATAGTCCGGCTCTGCACGACTGCGCAATCCCACCAACGGCAGTTGGTGGATTGTTCGATTCAGCCTAAGAGAGTCGGACTACGTTTTTCCAAATCCCACCAACGGCAGTTGGTGGATCGTTCACCGGGTTCGTCCATGTTAGACAAAACCCTTCGCAACTATCGCATCACGGAAAAGCTCGGCGTGGGCGGACAGGGAACGGTCTACAAGGCGACGGACCTGAAACTCGGCCGCCCGGTCGTGATCAAAGTCATCCCTCCGGAACTGAGCTCGAAGGAAGCAAACCTCAAACGTTTCGAACGCGAAGCTAAACTCGCCTCATCACTGGACCACCCGAACATCTGTACGATCTTCGATCTCGACGAAGTCGACGGCATTCACTTCATCGCCATGCAACACGTCGAGGGCCGGAACGTTCGCCAACTCGTCGCCGGCCGGCCGCTCGAGTTGAAAACCGCGCTGCTGATCGGCCTGCAAGTCGCGGACGCACTCGCCGCAGCACACAGCCGCGGCATCATTCATCGCGACATCAAATCAGGAAACGTGATGGTCACACCGTCCGGGCAAGTCAAAGTGCTCGACTTCGGCCTGGCGAAACTCCTCGACGACAACGAAGCGACAACCAGCGGCATTCATCGCACGGAACTGACCGAGGTCGGCATACCTTACGGCACGGCCACGTACGCCGCACCCGAACAAGCGCGCGGCGATCGCGTCGACAGACGCGCCGACATCTTTTCGCTCGGCGTCCTGCTCTACGAAATGCTGACCGGAACGTGGCCCTTTCGCGGAAAGACCACGATCGACGTTCGTCACGCAGTGCTGCACGATCCGCCGCGGCCGATCGCTGAGTTGCGATCGACTCCGATTCCACAGCGACTGCAACAGATAGTCGATCGCGCGCTGGCGAAAGAGCCGAAAGACCGTTTTCAAACGATGGACGAGTTCCGCAAGGAGCTGCGGCAAGTCTTGCTGGAAGTTGACGCCGGCACCGCGGATTATCAAAGCGTCACGCCTGAACCGCCGCGCTATCTCTCCGGCGCGAACCCAGTCTCCCGCGCGGTGCGCTGGCTGAAATCGATCACTCGCAGTGACACGCAAACGACCGCGCCGACGCTCGCGCCATCCGGGAAACGAACGATTCACGAAACACCCGCCACCACGGTCGCCGATCAGGAAAAGAAGAGTCTCGCGATTCTTTGCTTCCGGAATTTGGGCAACGATCCGGCCGCGAGCTTTTACGAGTTCTCACTGGCCGACGCAGTGATCACCGAACTTGCTCGCGTGCGTTCACTCGTCGTACGGCCGTCGTCCGTAATCGCGCGATACCAGGGACAAGCGAGAGATCCGCGCGAGATCGGCGAGGAGTTGAACGTCAACGCCGTGTTGACCGCCGGCTTTATTCATGCCGGCGATCGCTTCCGCGTCACTGCGCAACTGATCGACGTCGCGTCAGGCGAGTTGCTGTGGAGCGATCGTATCGACACTGCCGCCGCCGACATCATCGCTCTGCAAGACACGATCGCACAGCGAATCGTCCAGGGCTTGCGCCTCGAACTGAGCCCGGGCGAGCAGGTCGGCATCGGCAGAGCGTCGACGCAGAACCCCGCCGCTTACGAGCAGTATCTGCGCGGGCGCGATCTGTTCGCTCGTTTTATTTTCCGCACGTTGTCGCCTGACGACTGCGACGGCGCGATCGCGCACTTCGAACGCGCGATCCAACTCGATCCAAACTTCGCGCTCGCTTACGACGGGCTCGGCGCGTGTCACGTCAACCGCGTCTTCAAAGGCTTCGGCGGCCCGGAAGACTACGAATGCGCGGAAGCCGCTTTCAACAAGGCGCTCGCGATCGATCCGAACATCTTCGAAGCGCGGATGCTGATGGTTTTTGTTTACCTGTGGCGCGGCGAGAAGCAGAAGGCGCGCGACGAAGTGAACCGCGCCCGCAGCGAAGCGCCGAACGAACCCGTCGTCTACTTCGTCAAAGCCATGCTGCACCGGCTGGACGGCGAATACGGACGCGCGCTACGCAGTTACGATCGGCTCGTCCGTCTCGATCCGGCGGCGCACGTCGTCGCGAGCTACAGCCGCGCGCTCGTTCACATGTACATGGGCCAGTTCGACGAAGTTTTCCGCCAGCTCGACAACGCCGGCGAGCCTGACAACGCTCTCGTCCGAACGTTCCGCGCGCTCGCGTTGTATTACACTGGCCAGACCGACGCCGCCGCCGAGTTGATGCGAGACGTCGTCCAGAAGCATCCCAACATGCACGGCATACGTCCATTCATGGCGATGTTTCTGAGCGCGCAGGGCAAGCACGACGAAGCGCTCGCGCAACTAACACCGGAAGTGAAACGAAACGGCGAGGTCGACGCGGACATCAGCTACTCGATCGGTGCGGTCTACGCGCTGGAGGGCCTTCGCAACGACGCCTTGGAATGGCTCGAACGATCAATCGCCCTGGGCAACGACAACCGTCCGTGCTTCGAAAGCGATCCGAACTGGAACAACCTGCGTTCTGATCCACGCTTCGCCGAGTTGACGTCAAAACACAGATGACAAAACGATCACGAATAGCATCAATACTCTTACTGTCGGTCGTGTTGCGCGTCTTCGTCTACGCGCAGACACCCGCACCCGCGGCGCCGAAAACACTGGCCGAACTACAAACCAGAATCTCGGACATACTCGCGAAACCGGAGCTCGCGCCGGCAATGGTCGGCGTGAAAGTCGTCTCGCTCGACACAGGCAAAGTGCTCTTCGAAGAGAACGCCGCGAAACTGTTGCGCCCGGCGTCGAACATGAAGCTGTACACGGTCGCGGCGGCGCTCGATAAGCTCACGCCGGACTATCATTTCACCACTTCGGTTTACGCCGCGAAACGACCGGATTCCTCCGGCGTCGTGCATGGCGATCTGACGATCTACGGCCGCGGCGATCCAACCTTTGCCACTCGCTTCAACAACGGCGACTATTTCAAAGGCGTAAACGATCTCGCCGCTCGCATCGCCGCCGCGGGCGTGAAACGCGTCGAAGGCGATCTCGTCGGCGACGAGACTTACTTCGTCGGACCAAAATACGGATCGGGTTGGGAATGGGAAGACCTGACGTGGTACTACGGCGCGGAAATCTCGCCGTTGACTATCAACGACAACGCGCTCGATCTCTTCATCAAGCCCGGCGCGGCCCTGGGCCAACCGGCCGTGATCACGACCGGCCCGCCTGATCCGCTATTGACGATCGTCAACAAGGTCACGACTTCGGCGAAAGGCCTGAAGCGCCAGTTCAACATTCATCGCGGTCTCGGCGAAAACACAGTCACGATCGCCGGCACGATCCCGCTCGAAGATCCTGGCTACACGGGCGCCGTGAGCATTTCACATCCGGGCCTGCTGTTCATCTATCTCCTGCGCTCGGCGCTCACGCAAAAAGGCGTGGTGATCACCGGGAAGTCGCGCACGACAGGAACGGTAAATCAGCCGCCGCTTCTGCCTGATCCCGCGGCCGTCGCGTCGCAAACAACATCGCAAACAGCATCTCAGGCAGCATCCCAAACAGCTCCGATCGAAATCACGACGATGGATTCGCCGCCGTTCGGCATCATCGCCGCGCAGACGCTGAAGCCGAGTCAGAACCTCTATACGGAATTGATCCTGCGCACGCTCGGCAAACTGACGCCGCCGCCCGCAACTTTGCCGCCGATACGGCAAACTTCCGAAGAACTCGGCATTGAAGCGGTGAAATCGTTTCTTCGCACCGCCGGTATCCGGCCTGAATCGCTCGTCCTGAGTGACGGTTCCGGGCTCTCGCGCAGCGACATGATCACGGCCGAGGCGACGGTGCAGTTGCTGACGTTCATGAGCAAGCATCGTTACGGCGAGGTCTTTCGCACTGCGTTACCGATCGCCGGAGTCGACGGAACTCTCCGGAACCGGATGCGTGGCACAGCGGCTGAGAACAACGTCCGCGCGAAGACGGGATCGTTGAGCTCCGCTGCGAGTCTCGGCGGCTACGTCACAACCGCCGCCGGCGAAAAACTCGCTTTCGCAATCATCGTCAACAACTACGGGTCGGAAATTGAGCCGCGCGTCGTCTGCATCGATCCGATCGCCGTGATGTTGGCGTCGTTCAACGTCAAGTCAGAGATGCAAAGTACATCCGGAACCAAGCCACCCGAAAAAACTGTTCCACAACTACGTTAGGAGGCCCCCGAAATGTCAGCAGAAACCGTCATTGGTATATGGAAAGATGCGCGTAACGGATTGATCAATGAAGTCGAGAAAATCCCGGACGATCAGTTTTCATTTCGCGCCACGCCGGAAACACGCAGTGTTGCCGAGTTGCTCCAGCACATTATCGAGTCGCAGAAGATACTCACTGCCGAATGCTGCCGCGAGGAAGCAAACGTGAGACGGCAGTCATTTGCCGATCACTACAAAGAGCATGCGGCGGGTGTTCGCGACGTCGCGGACAAGCAAGGTCTTACCGGACTGCTTCGCAGCAGCATGGAAGACGCCGAAGCATGCGTCCGCTCGGTCGCGGACAAGTGGAACGATCCGATCATCGGCGTGGATGGAAAGCAAACTACGAAAGGCGCTTTCCTTACCTTCGCGTGTGGTCACGAGATGTATCACCGCGGGCAGCTCACCGTTTATGAACGTTTGCTGAATATCGAGCCCGTGCTGACCGGAAAACTCAAGAAACTCTTCGCGCAGGCGGGGTCGTCGGACTAACGATGCCGCCACAGTTCACGAAATTCCACGGCCTCGGCAACGACTATCTCGTAATTGAAACGGAGCATCTCGCCGGGATTGACGATCTCGGCGACTTCGCTCGTCGCATTTGCAACCGGCACTACGGCGCCGGCGGCGACGGCATCGCCGTTATTGCCAGGTCCGATTCCAACGACGCCGATTTCAACTGCCGCATCTTCAATCCTGACGGCAGTGAAGCCGGGCTTTCCGGAAACGGAACGCGCTGCGCCGTCGCTTATCTCCACTACCGCGGACTCTGGACGCGCGAAGAGCTTCGTTTGAGCACGCGCACCGGTCTCAAGAGATACTTCCTGCGCGGACAACCGGCGCCGGGCAAATATCTGTTCGAATCCGAGTTGGGCCAACCGAAGTTCGACACTCGCTCGATCCCCATGGCGATCGATCCGCCGCTGGAAAGAGTCGTCAATTACCCGTTTGAAGACCTTCAGATCACGGCGATGCAGATGGGAAACCCCAACTGCTGCATCTTTGTGGACGATTTTGACGCCCTCGACTGGCGTCGCATCGGAAAGCACATTGAAAACCACGCGTTGTTCCCGGATCGAACGAACATCGTATTTGTTCGCGTCGTCGATCGAAAACAGATCGAGCTGCGCATCTGGGAACGCGGCGTCGGCGAAACGACCGCTTCGGGAACCTGCTCCTGCGCGGGCGCCGTCGCCGCGATGGTCAATGAAAAGACCGGCCGCGATCTCCGGGTCGTTATGGAAGGCGGCGAGGTGCAAATCCACTGGCGCGACGACGATCAGGTTGTGATCACCGGAACTGCTGAAGTAGTCTATTCAGGCGAGTGGTTGGCATAGTTGCCATTTAGAAAGCCCCGTCATGTCGAAAATCCTCCCCATCACCTTTCTCCTTGCCGTACTGATTTCGGTTTCTGCGTGTGGCGGCAGGGTCATCTCGAAAACGGAAGCTAAACCAGCGGACCCCGACCCGCCGAAACCGCCCAGTTCGGTCCCGGCCTGGCTCGGAAACCCGTCGCGCAACTTCTACGGCACCGGCCCGTGGTCGAACGGCCCGCTCGAAGTCGTCTGGGAGTTTGAGACTGATTTCATCACCGGCCGTTTGCACAAAGATCCGTGGGGCGGCTCCAGTTGGCCTGGCCAACCGTCAGTCGACGAGAAACACGTTTACTTCGGTTCGGCTGACGGCAATCTCTACTGCCTCGACAAAAACAACGGCACGCTCGTCTGGAGTTTCAAAACCACCGACAGTCTCAAAGCGACGCCCACCATCGCCGGTCATCGGCTGATCGCGAGCGGTCTCGATCACTACATCTACTGCGTCGATGCGCGTGATGGAACGCTGTTGTGGAAATACAAGACCGGTTTCGAAGTCGACTGCTCGGCAGCGGTGATCGAAAACCGCGTCTACTTCGGCAGCGAAGACGGCTTTTTCTACAGCCTGAATCTCGAAGACGGCACGCTCATCTACAAGACTGAACGGCTCGGATCGATGGAGGGAAGTTTTTCGGTCGTGGACGGGCGCGCCTATATCGGCACCGAGCGCGGGGATCTCTTCTGTTTGAACTTGTCTGACGGTGTGACGATCTGGAAAGCGACCATCGGCGCCGACTCCGATTCGACGCCCGCGGTGTCGCATGGTTTTGTCTACACCGCCGCCGAGAACGGCTACGTCTATTGCTTCCGGCAGGACAATGGCGAACTGGTCTGGAAGTACCAAACGCTCGGCGGAATCGGCAAAGAACGGAACGGCATCTGGGCGAGCCCCATCGTCGCGGACGGACGCGTCTACATCGGCTCGAACAATGGCTACCTGCATTGCCTGACCGCCGATAAAGGCGAGCTCGTCTGGCGTTACAAAGCACGCGGACCGATCTGGGGAACGTCGCCGCTCGTCGACGGCCGTTTGATCTTCGGCGACAAAGCCGGTTGGCTCCACGCGGTCTCAGCAACAGACGGACAGCAGATCAGCGAACTGAAGATTGGTGATAATATCAACGCGACGCCCGCGATACTTGGCGGTCGAATTTACATCGGCGCTTTCAATGGGAAGCTGTACTGTCTGAAGTAGCCTTGCTCGTTTACCTGGTAGACAACACGATCGACGGTCAGGGTGTGAGCCCGCGCGAGTTGCGCGCGGTGTTAGGGCGTTTGGTTCCCGGCCTTGAAATCCTCACTGAACCCTTTCACACCGTGTCGCTCGAGCGCGTGCGAAGCCTTCGTCCGTCGCACATCATTTTGAGCGGACAGAGTCATCCGTGGGACAAGTATTCGCCTGAATCGCTCGCCGGCGTTTACGACGTCATCAAACGCGCGAGCCAGCCGATACTCGGCGTCTGTGGCGGTCATCAACAGATCGCGTTGGCGTACGGCGCTGAGGTCGGGTTGATGGGACGAACCGAACCCGGCGAAGGTTACGAAGGCGCGAAACGGGAGCGCGGCTTTCTGCCTATCGACAACACCGGCGACGGACTTTTCAAAGGACTGCCTTCACGCATCACTGTCTGGCATAACCACTGCGACGAAGTTAAGCAGCCGCCAAACGGATTTCGAACCACCGCGTCGAACGAAACGTGCTCGATCCAGGCGATGCAGGAGAAGGGACGGCGGGTCTACGGCGTCCAGTTTCACCCGGAGCTTTTCGACGAGGATTACCCCGAAGGGCGCCAGATCGTCGAAAATTTCCTGGCCCTGTAAGCCCTGATATTTCAGCGTTTATCCGGTTTTCTTGCGATTTATCTCACAATTATCACGGTTTTGCATTTGGACTCTCACAGAACCGTGTGCTAGCCTCCTTCCTGAAAACACGAGCTCATTGCTCGTTTCTTTTTTCTAGACGCAATTAGTGGATCTTTTCAGCGCACCGCATCAAGGATGCAAGCCCCCAACCTCGGCTGACTTCATTGCAGACTCCTAGAGCCAGGGGACGAGTCATAGGAAAGAACGGACTCGCGCAGGACGCTGGAAAGTAGAAATAAACAGGGACAGGAGACCCGAATTTGAAAGTTCAGTCTATCTTCAGCGGAAGCGCGTTGCTTTGCCTCGCACTTCTTAACTGCTTTTTGATCTTTTCTGCTCGTCCTCTCGCAGCGGAAACGCTTTCCTCTCAGAATAAACCAGCCAAACAGTCGAACCTTATCGAAGAAGCTGCCGCTCGTGTCGCCATGGAAGCCGCGGAAAACGCGAAGCTGACGGAGGCGGTTGTCGCGGAAGAGACGTTCGTTGTGGCGCCTACTTCTTATGTGGCGACGGCTTACAGTTTGCGCGGACGCACCGCGAGTGGCGCGCCGGTTAGCAAAGGCGTGATCGCAGCCGATCCGCGTGTTTTGCCGTTGGGATCGAGAGTCAAACTCGAAGCCGGATCGTATAGCGGCGAGTACGTCGTCGCCGATACCGGCGGAATGGTTCGCGGCAAACGCATCGACATCTGGACGCCGACATCGCGTGAAGCGATGCGGTTTGGACGACGCACTGTGAAGTTGACGGTGCTGAGCCTCGGCGGCCGAAAGCGCACTCGGTAGTCCTGACGGGTCTTTCATAAGCAGCGTGTTAAGATGCGCTGCGAATGTCCCAAAAAGAAATTCCGGTTGCCGAATCTCTCGTCGAGGTTCGACGCGGTGGAATCACCGAATCGAGGCATCGTGGTCACATCGTCGCCGTCGAGCCGAACGGAAGCGTCATCGGCTCGCTCGGCGCCCCTCACAACGTCACCTTCCTTCGCTCATCAGCAAAACCTTTCCAGGCACTCCCACTGCTGACTTCCGGAGCAGCCGAGAGATTCGGTTTCACCGACGAGGAAGTCGCGCTCGCCTGCGGATCCCACAACGGCGAGCCGATGCACACGAAACTCGCCGCGTCGATGCTCGCGAAAATCGGTCTCGGCCCGGAAGCACTGAAGTGCGGAGCACACGAACCATACAGTCCCGAAGCGGCAGGCGTGCTGCGCGCGCATAACCAGCTTCCAACCGCGCTCCATAACAACTGCTCCGGCAAACACGCCGGCATGCTCGCCGTAGCCTTGCATCTGGGCGCACCAATCGAAAATTACGAGAGTCCCGAAAACCCAGTACAAATCGCGATCGCCCGAGCGGTCGCTCAAGTCACCGGCGTGCCGGAAGAGGATCTCGCCGTCGGCGTCGACGGCTGCGCCGCACCGATCTTCGGCGTCAGCGTTCGCGCGATGGCGCTCGCGTACGCCCGGCTCGTCTCCACGCCCGAAGACTTCGACAAACCGACGCGCGACGCGTGCAAGCGAATCGTCCGCGTGATGACGGCTTACCCGCAGTTGATCGGCGGGAGTTCAGATCGACTCGACACGGAAATCATGCGAGCGGCGCCGGGACGCATCGTCTCGAAAGTCGGCGCTGAAGGCGTGTACACCGCTGGCATACTTCCGTGCGAGCGTTGGCCAAGCGGCCTGGGTCTCGCAATCAAGATCGAAGACGGCGATGACAAACGCGCGCGCCCGACCGTCGTTATCGAATCGCTGCGACAGCTCGGCGTCCTGTTCGACGAGTCGCTCGAACCCGTCGCGCGATACGCATTCTTTCCGGTTCAGAACCGGCGCGGCGACGTCGTCGGCGAGATCAGGGCGGCGTTTGAATTGAAGGTCGCATGACGAATGGAAGTGAAATAAACGAGCCGCCGCTGTTGCGCGATGCGGCCGGAAGAGTCGACGTAGACTCCGTGCCTGACGTGATCGAGTGGTTTTTGAATAACGACCAGCGCGTCGCTGTGATCAAGCACCCTGCTGTCGAAGAAGTCTTCCAGTGGAAACAACAAGAGAGCCGGAACCAGGGCGAACGGGTTTTCAACTTCAACCGCGCTGAAGACCGGCTGGCCATCGGAATCATTCAGGCCCTCGCCGACAACCCGAGCCAGCGCGAACTGCACGCGTGGATCGGCCAGTTGCTAACCGCCCTCGACACCGCGTCAAAAGCAAACGAGTCGACGGCGGAGTCGTACCAACTCGATCTCCGCAGCGGCGGATCGATTCTCAAACAAGCGGAGAAGATTCCGTTTCAACGCGGCCGCTCGGAGTTTCTGGTCAACTGCTGGATCGAGACGTTGTGTACGGCCGAAGCGCGAGTGCTGGGCTGGCTGTACAAAGAGTTCTACGGCAGACCTTACGCGCCGTAAACCTTAGCCACAAAAAGGCACAAACGAAGCCCACAAAAGGCACAAAAGAATACAGAAAACAAGGTATGCTCAGTCAGAGAAACAACTACTTTGGCAAACAGCTAATGCACACGTTCTCTAATAACTCATTTTGTGCCTCTTGTGTTCTTCGTTTGTGCCTTTTCGTGGCCCCATGACTCCCGAATTACGCTCGATCTTCCCCATCACCGAACGGCTGAATTATCTCAATCACGCCGCCGTCTCACCTTTGCCGTTGCCGTCGCTCGAGGCTGTCGAGGCGCAGCTCAGGGACGTTCACGAAAACGGCTCGCTCAATTTTCCCGATTGGGTGTCGACGAAAGACGAAGCGCGAACACTGCTCGCGGCGATGCTCGGCGCGCGGCCGGAACAGGTCGCTTTCATGCGCAACACGTCGGACGCGCTGTCGACCGTTGCCAACGGGCTGACGTGGCGCGAGGGCGACAACGTCGTTACGTTTCGCGGCGAGTTTCCGTCGAACCTGTATCCGTGGCTGCGGCTTCGCGACGTGTACGGAGTTGACGTGCGGATGTGTGAGGAGCGCAACGGGCGTATCGAATTTGACGAACTCGCCGGCATGATTGATCGGAACACGCGGGTCGTGACGATCAGCTACGTTCAGTTCGCCTCCGGCTTTCGTATCGATGCCGAACGACTGGCGCACATCGTCCGGCGTCATGATGCGTTGCTGGTTGTGGACGCGATTCAGGCGCTCGGCGTCGTGCCGATGAACGTCGAGGCGGAGTTGATTGACGTCGCGGCCGGCGCCGGGCACAAGTGGCTGATGTCGCCGGAGGGCGTGGGGTACCTGTATTTGTCCGATCGCGCCCGCGAACGCGTTCAACCGACGCTCGTGGGCTGGATCAGCGTCCCGGATCCATTCAATTTTGAAAATCTCGAGCAGGGCTGGAATCGCGGCACGCTTGCGTGGGAAACCGGCACTGGGCCTGCGGCGCTTTATTACGGTTTGCGGGCGAGTCTGGACCTTCTGACGCGCTTGGGAACCCAAAACATTGCTGCGCACCTGGAATCGCTGACGGACCACCTTTGCGACGCTGTGAACGCCAGGAATTACGAAGTGGTGAGCTCACGCCGGCCAGGCGAGAAGTCGCAGATCGTCTGCATTCGTCATCGTGAG
>DASURS010000145.1:0-39584 GCA_036279935.1 Pyrinomonadaceae bacterium | reverse complement strand
TGAGACACACTGGGAGGCTCGGAATGTTTGGCGTCTCGTCTGCTTCCGCGAACGGGATTGCGGGCAAGCTCAACCTGCTCAAGACCGCGATCCGCACGCCGTTCTTTCATCCGTTCGCGATGCTGAGCAAGAACCGCGGCGTGTTTGGACTAAACCTGGGCCACATGTGGCACGAACCGGAGAAAGTCGCGATCTGGATGCGCGACATCCTGCGCGGCGTCGACGAGGGTTGGGTCCGCCCGTACGTCGATCGCGGGTTTTCGTTCGACGAGGCCGGCGCGGCGCACCGTTACCTCGAAGAGCGGAAGAACATCGGAAAGGTCGTGCTTGTTCCTTAGCCACAAAAAGGCACAAAAGACACAAAAGGCACAGAAAAACAGAGTACAAAGCAGGTGAAGGTTTATCCTTTTTACCTGGTTTCTTCGTTTGTGTCTTTTGTGCCTTTTTGTGGCTAACTTCGTTCCGAGTCGCGCTTGGCGAGGAAGAATGAGATCAGCGTCGAGTAAATCAGTCCGAGAATCAGTGCGCTTATGAAAAGGCCCGCGAAGGCTTTCGCGATGTCAACCGACGTGACATTGCCCTGAACACCAGGCTCGGTTCCCATCCATCGCGTGCCGACGATCAGGAGCACGCCGATGAAGAACAATGACATCGCCACGCCGTAGACCAAAGAGATTGCCACACCCGTTTTGATCCCTTTCTTGAAATCCTGTTTGTCGCCGTATTCGCGTTCCTTCGCCTTCAATCCGAGATAGATCATTACGAACTGGAGGACGTTGAAAAAGATCGGCGTGCCGGGGATATGAACGAGTGAGGAGGGATTGGTGACGAGCAAGCGAACTGCAAGCACCCACGCCATTGCTCCCACCGCCGTTAGCAATCCGTATGTGAACGGAATCTTTGTATCGGTCATCGGGTTTCAGCTCCGTTTTCAGTTCCACGCCGGCTTCGTTTCGCCCGAGGGCTCGCGCGAGTAAGGCGCCCAGGCGAGCGCCACCAGCTTGACGTCGATGTTTACTTTTTTCGGCTTCAGACTTACGGTGCCGAGCTCTTCGGTTTGCGGATCGAGCGAACGTTCCAGCGTCGCGGTCTCGGCTTTGAACTCGGCGTCGAGGTCGGCGAGCTTTTGCGTGATGGCGGCGACGTTCTCTTCCGCCCGGTCGACGTCGTCCGCTTCTTTCATCGAACGACTCGCGCCGCGCGCCGCTGTTGTCGCTCGTCCCAGCGTCGACATGCTCACGCGCTTGCGGCCAAGGAACGACGACAGCAACGTCGCGCCGACCGAGATCGCCGTTTGAAACTTCTGCCCTTTCGCTTGTTCCTCTTCGCGTTGCACTGCCTGCTCTGCGCGGCGCTTTCGTTCTTCGAGTTGTTCGAGCTTCGGCGCGTACTTGCGGCGTAGTTTCTCGACTGCTTCATCCCGTTTTTCTCGCGCGAGTTGTTGCAGGCGGACGCGGAAGTCGCGCTCGGATTCGCCGGGGTTGGAAGCGATGTTGAAGGTCGGGCTTTCGAGTAGTTCGAGACGGTGATTGCGATAGATCCAGTTCGCGAGATCTTTGCGCCAGGTTGCGTAGTTCTTTTCTTTCGCGGCCGCGGCGGCAACTTCGGCAAACTCCGCGCCGGGCTCGGGTTGCGATTCGAGATCTTCGACCGGGACGTCGATGGGAAGAGCTCGGTCCCAATCGACTGTGACCGGACCGTCGGAGAGCTCGGCAAGCAGAGTTAACTGCTGCGTCAGGTCGATAGTTTTCGAGTTGCTGTAGTGAATCTCAGCGGCGCCAATCAGCATCGGGCGATACACCACGTTCGCGCCTGAAGATCGGATCGGAATGTAGTACTGAGGAACTTCTAACAAGGGTTTTGGTGCAGAACGTGGTGAAATCGGTGTTCGCACTGGCGTTGCGCGCGTAGGAGTTTCCAATTTAAACGGATCGGTCAACGACTTGATCTGCGTCCGGGTCAGCGGGCCGCGCAAATACGACATGGTCCAGCGCGTTTCGAAGACTTCCGGCGCGTCGTCATGCGTGTTGTTCAAAAGAAAGATGCGCGTGCTGAGACCCGCGAGCAGTTGCTCCATCTGTTGCCTGTCAAACTTCTGTCCCGTTCCCGCTGCGATGCCTTCGAGTCCTTCCAGCATCCGGACCTTGTCGCGTTCGGTCTGCAAGCGACCGATGAACCACGTGCCTGCGTTCGACAGTCCTTTGTAATCGAGATCAACCGGGTTCTGTGTCGTCAGCACGACTCCGAGACCGAACGCGCGGCCCTGTTTCAACAACGTCAGCAGCGGCAACTTCGACGGCGGATTCGAAACGGGCGGGAAGTAACCGAAGATCTCGTCCATGTACAGAATCGCGCGCAGGCTCGTGGTGCCGGATTGCATTCGCATCCAGCCGAGCACCTGGTTCAGCAACAGCGAGACGAAGAACATGCGCTCCTGATCGCCGAGATGCGCGATCGAAAAGATCGAAAGACGCGGTTTGCCGGACGGTGTGTAGAGGATGGTCTGAATGTCGAGTGGCTCGCCTTCCAGCCAGCTTGCGAAACTCGGCGACGCCAGCAGGTGGTTCAGCGCCATCGCCAGCTCGAAACGATCGTTGCTGGGAAAGAACGAGTCTATCTCCATGACGCCGATTTTCGTTATCGACGGCGTCTGGATCTTCTGAATCAGCGCGGCGATGTCGAGATCGTGACCGGCGGACCATTCCTGGTTGAGGATGTTGGAAATCAGAATGTGTTCGCGGCTGCGAATCGGATCGGCGTCGATGCCGACGAGACCGAGCAGGCTCGTGACGGTCGTGTTGATACGTTCGGCGAGCAGTTCGTTGTCTTGTCTGATAGTTTCCGGCGGCGCAGTGAACGACTTCAGAATTGAGACGGGAATTCCGGCGTTGCTGCCGGGCGTGTAGATGCGAAAGTCGGCTGCGTCTCGCAGACGCTTGATGCGATCGCCGTCCTGTCCCCACTGCGCAAGGCCTTGTTTCCAAAACTCGGCTTGTTGCGTGGCGTAAGCGTCGACGCTCAGGTTTTTTCGCGCTGCGTCTTCTTCGTTCACCCACGGCGCGAAGTCCTGCGGAGACAGGTTCGGGAAAGTGAGCAGGAGGTTACTGAGATCGCCTTTCGGATCGATGATGATCGCGGGTATGCCGTCGATCGCCGCCTCTTCGAGCAAGCCGATGCAGAGGCCGGTCTTGCCGCTGCCCGTCATGCCGACGCAGACCGCGTGCGTCACGAGATCTTTCGACTCGTAAAGCAGCAGACCTTCTTTCGGTTGTTTCAGCGCCAGATCAAACGGGCGTCCGAGGTAAAAGACGCCCAGCTTCTCGAAATCCTCCATCCGTCCTCCCTCGCTCGTCTACTGTTTTGCGTTTTGCGGTAAATGCCACTTGGTGCGAGTGTACGCGATCCGGAATCCGTGGCGTTCGGCGTTGCGCTGCGATCCGCTTCCGGGAAGAGCCACCATCATCGCGACCGTGCAGCCGCGTTCGGCGGCGTAGCGCAAACGACTTTCCAGCAAAGCAAGCTGGACGCCCTGCCGCCGCGCGGGTGGAACAGTACTCGCGCCCGCCAGCAATGCGACGTCGCCCGCGATCGTCAATGCACCCGTGCCGATCGGATCTTTCTCCAACTCCGCGAGAAACGAGATCGCCCTGGACCGCGCAGTGACCTGACCCAGGTCGCGCATGAAATCCGCCACTTCCGTAAACTCGCGCCACCCGTCGAACGCCGTCCGCGCCCACAGATCCGATTCGTTCTTCTCCAGCACCCTGATCTTGATCGCGCCCTTGAATCGGACGTGCAAACGCAGATCGCGACTGATCGGACGATACAGCACGTTTGAAAACTCGATCGGCCGATAACCGCGCTCGTTGAATAACGTAAACACGGACGGGTCCGCCAGCGGACAAACCTCGTGAAACACGTCCGCGCCTCGCGAAAAGAAGAACTCCTCGAGTCTGTCGAGATCTTCTGCCGTAACGGGCTCAAACATGCCGAGTCCGAACGTCTGCGTCAACGGCGACCCCGCGCCGTCAAACATTCCAAACGCACCCGCGACCTGCGTCCACTCCGCTCCGTAATCCGGAAACGCCTCCTCGCGGGCTTCGATGAAATCGATGTTTCCCTGCGCCTCCGTCCGTTCGAGTCGCCGCGCAAGCTCGATGTCGGCAAACGGATACGGCTGTTCACTCATTTCAGTTAGTCTCCTCTCGTCGCGGCGCGTTGCACCGCGAACAACCGCCACTCGCCGCATTCTCGAAGCGTGCGGATTCCTTTGTCATCAAAGTTGATTCCCGAGCCGGCGACCAGATCCTTCACCGTCCGCGACACCAACACCTCGCCCGGCTTCGCTTCGTTCGCGACGCACGCGCCGATCGCCGAAGCGACGCCGCTGACTTTGCCATCGACGATCTCGACCTCGCCGGTGTGCAGCCCGGAACGCATCTCGACGCCGAGTCGCGAAGCATACTCCGTAATCGCCGCAGCGCAGCGAATCGCGCGCGCCGGTCCGTCGAAGATCGCCAGCAGTCGATCGCCGACCATGTTCATCTCGCGTCCGCGGAACCACTCAATCTCTTTCGTGATGTGCGAGTGCAGCCGTCGCATCAGTTCGTCCGAACGCTCCTGGCCCAACCTGCCGGCGTGATCCTCACCGTCGACGATGCGCGTGAACAAGACAG
Source organism: Pyrinomonadaceae bacterium (assembly GCA_036279935.1). Lineage (GTDB taxonomy): Bacteria > Acidobacteriota > Blastocatellia > Pyrinomonadales > Pyrinomonadaceae > PSRF01. The sequence continues at coordinate 34,908 of DASURS010000145.1, read as the reverse complement.
TCGCCAGCATCGTGTCAGGCTCCAGAGTGTGGCGCACGCCCGTCAGGAACTCTTCCATCTCGTCGAGTATCGCGTCCTGATCGCCGACGAACGGAAGATGATCGTTGCCGGGAAACTCGACGAACTTCGCGCCCGGAATCCGTTCCGCGACAAACCGTCCTTCCTCGACTTTCAAACACTGATCGTCAGTGCGATGAATCACGAGCGACGGCACGCGAATCGACGCGAGAACGTTGCGCACGTCGATCCCGGCGTTCATCTGCGTCAGCGCCACGGCGGCGCCGGGGCTCGCGCCCATGCGCAGGTATGTGGCCCACCAGTCGCGAAACTTCGGATCGTTAGCGAGGCTCGGCGCGCGTTCGTCGATCCCGACCGGGCCGCCCCACTGCTGTCGCATCACTTCGAAAAACTGTTCGCGTTGTTCCTGCGTTGGTCCCCACGGGTACTCGTCGTCGCGAATGCGTTTCGCGTACGTGCCGATCATGACGAGCGCCAGCGTCTTTTCGGGATAAGTGGCCGCGAAAAGACTGCACATCGGCCCGCCTTCGGAGACTCCGCAGAGCGCGGCGCGATCCGAACCGACTGCGTCCATCACGGCGCGCACGTCGTCCATCCGCTGTTCAAGCGTCGGCAGTTCGTTGATCGGAACGTGATCGGAAAGGCCCGTGCCTCGTTTGTCAAAGAGGATAAGACGTGAGAACGACGCCAGCCGTCTCAAAAAACGCGCGAAATTCGGTTCGCGCCAAAAATATTCGAGGTGTGACACCCAGCCCATCACGAAGACGAGATCGAGCGGCGCGTCGCCGATGACCTGGTACGCGATGTTCACGTCGCCGCTGCGGGCGTACATCGTTTCCGGCGGGCGCTCCGTGGCTGTTTGCACCGGCGAGACGTCAATGACTTTCGCCGGCGCATCGATCGCGTCATCCGCGTGTTCGACGACGATTCGCGCGCTCGTTCGTTCGTGAATAATGACGCGCTCTTCTTCTTCTCCACCGCTCGTGACGTCGGCCACGAAGCGATAGCCGCGTTTCGGAATTGTTTGAATGTAATCGCCGCCGAGTGTCTTCCGCAGAATCGAGATGTTCTGGGCGAGATTGTTCTCCTCCACGAAACTATCCGGCCAAACCTTCTGCATCAACTCCTTTTTGGTAATCACGTGGCTCGTGTTTTCGATCAGCGCCAGCAGCGTATCGAAAACCTTCGGCGTCAGCGGGACCTCGCGATTTCCTTTGAAAAGGAGACGTTCGTTCGGGTCGACGCGGAACGCGTCAAACACGTAGCACCGCCCGGGGAGTCGCTTCGTCATCGTTTTCAGAACTCTTTGAAAAGAAATTCAGGACTTGCTAAATACGCCGTCCCTCCCTCGCCCGTATCTTCCTGTTCACTCAACACCCGACATTACTCGACCGTGATTATTAGGAGGTAATGCGATGAATACAAGAGGGAAGCAGCAGATTAACGGCAACAGCCGCCCAGAATTTCGGCATGCCGTGGTCCTCGGAGGCAGTCTTGCCGGGTTACTCGCTGCGCGGGTCCTCTCCGATCACTTCGAACACGTGACTCTGATTGAACGCGACGTTTACCCCGAAACGCCCGAAACCCGCCGCGGTATCCCGCAGGCAAATCACGTCCATGGCCTGCTCCTCCGTGGCCGCCAGGTACTCGAAGAGCTTTTCCCGGGTTTGCAGGACGAAATGATCGCGGCCGGTGCGCCGCTGGTCGACATGGCGAACGACATCTCGTGGTTCACGCGAGCAGGTTTCGGCATCAGGTTTCCTTCGAATCTGAAAGTGCTGTCGTTCACGCGCCCGTTGCTCGACCTGCACGTGCGGCGACATCTCAGCGAGAACCCGCGCGTGGAAATCGTCGACAACACGGAAGTCGTACGGTTGATCCCTGATTCAACTAAAAACCATCTGGCGGGCGTGCTCGTCTGTCCGCGTTCGACTGACGCTGACCGACGTATCGCGAAGGAGATCAACGCCGATCTGATCGTTGACGCGACTGGCCGGGCCTCGCGCGCGCCGCGTTGGCTCGCGCTGCTGGGTTACGAACCGCCCGAAGAGATCGTAGTCAACGGTCATCTCGGCTACGCCAGTCGTTTGTACCGCATCCCGGAAAATTTCCACGGCGATTGGACGTGCGCATTTGTGCAGGCTGCGCCGCCGGAGCGAAAACGCGGCGCGCTGATTTTTCGCGTCGAAGGCAATCGCTGGCTGGTGACGCTCGTCGGCGGCGGACGCGATTACCCGCCGTCTGACGACGCCGCTTTTCTCGAGTTCGCGCGCAGCATGCCCGTCCACACGATCTACGACGCGATCCGTTCCGCGGAGCCGTTGACGCCGATCAAAACGCATCGCGCCACCGAAAACCGTCTACGGCGGTACGAAAGCGCGAAACGGTTGCCGGACAACTTCGTTCTGCTGGGCGACGCAGTTTGTGCCTTCAATCCGGTTTACGGACAAGGCATGACGACCGCGGCGTTGGGCGTCCTGGCACTCCGGGAAACGCTGCTCGAACAACAGCAACTGCACCCGACTGGAAGTTTCTCCCGACGTTTTCAGAAGCGACTCGCGAAAGTGATCCATGCGCCGTGGTTGATGGCGACCGGCGAAGACTATCGCTATCTCGAAACGGACGGCGCCGCGCCCCGACGCGTGACGAGGTTCATGCACTGGTACATGGACCAGGTGCTGCAACTGGCGACGCGAATCGTGCCCGTGCGCAAAGTTCTCCTCGAGGCGTTCAGCATGTTGACGCCGCCGGCGTCGCTGTTTCAACCGCGCGTGTTGTTGCGCGTCCTGCTGCACGTCTTGAAACCTGCTGCGCGCCCACGGACTGCGGAACCCAGACAGGTCAACAAGAAGGTGCTTTATCAAGTCGAAGCCCGTGAATGATCGAAAGGGAGGCGTCCATGAAGACCCGAACTGAAATAACGCTCGAAACGGAGCGCTGGATTGCCGTCAGCCGGCCCAGAAAAACGCGGTGGTGTCCGAGTTGTGCGAACTACGTCGAGATGATGTCGATCGACGATGCAGCGCTCTTCGCGCACGTCACTTCCCGCACGATTTTTCGCCGGGTCGAAGCGGGAGCGCTGCACTCGATTGAAACGGCCGAAGGCCTGCTGCTTATCTGCCCAAATTCCCCAAACCTGACTCTCTAAAGGAGAAAACATGAAACTCGCCCAGAAGATAAAAGTTCTGTTTGTGCTTTTCACCTTGCCTGTATCGACGCTGACCGTGCACTCCAAATCGGTCAACGAAACCGAAGTAAAACTGTCCGCGACCGAAAACTACGGAAAACTTCCGCTCAGCTTCGAAGCCAACGTGGGTCAATCAGACAGATCGGTGAAGTTCCTGTCGCGCGGAAAAGGTTACACCGTTTTTCTAACGCCGATCGAAGCCGTGCTTTCATTGCGCGGCAAAGAGCAGCACGTCCTGCGTATGAATCTGGTAGGCGCTAATGCGGACGCCCGCGTCTCAGGCGAGCAGCCGTTGGAAGGAAGAGTCAATTACCTGATCGGCAACGATCGAACCAAGTGGCGAACCGGCATCCCGACGTTTCAACGCATTCATTATGCGGACGTTTGGCAGGGGATCGATCTGGTGTGGTACGGAACGCAGACCGAAATGGAGTACGACTTCGTCGTGAAGCCCGGCAGCGACGTTGCGCAGATCGGCGTGCGCTTCGAAGGCGCTGAGAAACTCCGAATCAACGAAAACGCTTTTCAGAGGAGCGGATTCTGCATCGGCGTTTGCGGCCTCGAACTCGATCGCCGCGTCGATGCCTTCGTCAGCATGTTGTCTGAAGCAGGCGATAGTCTGCTCTATTCGACGTTCTTCGGCGGGTCCGCAACCGCTTCCGCTTCGTTTGGCCGCGCCTTCGATGCCGGCAACGCCATCGCCATCGACAGTTCGAACCGCATTTACATCACCGGCGAAACTGCCTCGAACAACTTGCCCACGAAGCACGCTTTTCAATGGTCCCGCCATTCCGAGTTCACCGGAACAGACGCCTTCATCGCGGTCTTCAATCCCTTCGCCGCCAACGGCAACGACACGTTGCTCTATTCGAGTTACTACGGCGGCGACGGCGACGAGATCGGCCGCGGCGTTGCCGTTGACAACGATCGCAACGCGTACATCGTCGGCAGCACCGCGTCGACGGATCTCGAAACGAAGAGCCCCGCCAGCGTGCCGTTGCGTGCGACGTTTCAGGGTGGCGGTTTCGATGGTTTTGTAGCGAAGGTCGATACCGAAGCCGACGGCAATTCGTCGCTGACTTACAGCACCTACTTCGGCGGTAACATCAACGACCGCGTCGAGTCGGTCGCCGTTGACGCGCAGCAACGCGCCTACATCACCGGCGCCAGCAACTCGTCGCCGAGTTCGTTTCCGCTGCGCAACGCTTTCGATTCAACGCAAACGAACGGTGAAGCGTTCGTCGCGAAGCTGAACGCTGACGGCACCGCGTTGTTCTACTCCAGCTTTCTCGGCGGCGACAACGCGAACACGTCAAACGACGGCGAAGAAGGACTCGGCATCACCATCGACTTCGGCGGCAACGCCTACGTGACTGGCCGCACGACTTCCGGCGCGAGTTTTCCATCAGTCCTGCCGCTGGCCGGTGAGCTCCAGGGCACCGCGTTTCTGGCGAAGATCGAAGCGACGATCTCGAACAACACCGTTCCCAAAGTGCTCTACTCGACGACGTTCGGCGGCAGCCGCGCGAAAGCCGAGGCGATTGCTCTCGACACGCGCGGAAACGTCTACCTGGCAGGAACTACGACCGACGGGTTAACGACCACCACAGGCGCATTTGACACGTCGTTCAACGGCGGCGCAAGCGATGCGTTCGTGGCGAAGTTCAGCACGACGTTCAACGACACCGTCGGCGTGTTTCGTCCTTCGGCGAATCAGTTTCAACTGCGCAATTCAAACTCGACCGGTCCGGCCGATCAGTTGATCACGTTCGGACAAGCCGGCGACCAGCCGATCGTGGGCGATTGGAACAATTCAGGGACTGACAAACCGGGTGTGTTTCGTCCGTCGACCGGCCAGTTTATCCTGCAGTTCGGTCCAAGGAGCATCGTGGTAGTCAACTTTGGCCAGTCAGGCGATCTCGCTGTGGTGGGCGATTGGGACGGCAACGGTGTCGACACGCCCGGCGTGTTCAATCCGTCGACCGGCCAGTGGCTCTTGACCAACGGCTTCAATGGCCAGAACGTTAACAACAACACGCCGGCCGTGAATTTCACGTTTACATTCGGGCAGGCGGGTGACACGCCGCTCAGCGGCGACTGGGACGGCAATGATATCGACGGCGTTGGCCTGTTTCGCGGCGGAAATTCCAGTTTCATCCTCAGCAACGGTTTTCAAGGCACGGTCGATATCAAGCCGTTTATTTTCGGCAGTCTCGGATCGAAGCCGATCGCCGGCGATTGGAATGGTGACGGCATCGACACGGTGGGAGTCTTCGATCAGAACATCGGTACGATGTCGCTGAAGAACGTCAACAACGGCCTCAACACCATCGGCGATATCGTCTTCAACTTCGGCCAGAGCGGCGACATTCCGCTCGCGGGCGATTGGGACGGAAAGCCTTCGCTGCCTTAGCCGATCCAAACCGTCTTGATGTTCACGAACTCGCGGATGCCAAACTCCGCGAGTTCGCGTCCGTAGCCGGAATTCTTGACGCCGCCGAAGGGCAGCCGGGGATCGGACGCGACCATGCCATTGATGAAGACGCACCCGGCCTCGATCTCGTCGACGAACCGTGATTGTTCGTCCGGGTCATTGGTCCAGGCAGCGGAGCCGAGGCCGAACGGCGTCGCGTTCGCGATGCGAATCGCTTCGTCGATGTTCGCGGCGCGAAACAATGTCGCCACGGGTCCGAAGATCTCCTCGCATGAAGCAGGCGATTGCGGATCGGCGTCGACCAGCACAGTCGGCTCGTAAAAATTGCCTGGCCGATCCGGACGCTTGCCGCCCGTCAGAATACGTGCGCCTTCGGCGACGGCTTTCTTGACTTGTTCCTCGAGATCCTTGACGAGCTGCGGCGTCGCCAGTGGACCGATCTCAGTCGACTCGTCCATCGGATCGCCGACGCGCAACGCCTTCATTTTATCGACGTATCGACGTTCAAATTCGTCGTAGATCTCAGCCGCGACGATAAATCGCTTCGCGGCGATGCACGACTGTCCGTTGTTGATTGTGCGGGCTTTGACGGCCGTCGTCACTGCCGCTTCGAGATCCGCGGACGGCATTACGATGAACGGATCGCTGCCGCCAAGCTCCAGGACCGTCTTCTTGATCTGTTTCCCTGCGATACTCGCGACGCTTCTTCCCGCCGGCTCGCTGCCGGTGAGCGTTGCGGCGGCGACGCGCGGATCGTTCAGTATTCCCTCGACCGCATCCGAACCGATCAACAAAGTCTGGAATGTGCCTTCCGCGAATCCCGCGCGGCGGAAGATGTCCTCGATCGCCAGCGCGCATTGCGGAACGTTCGATGCGTGCTTCAGTAAACCGACGTTGCCGGCCATCAAGGCGGGCGCGGCGAATCGAAACACCTGCCAGAACGGAAAATTCCACGGCATGACGGCGAGCACCGGACCCAGCGGCTGGAACCGCACGAAACTCTTTTTCGCGTCTGTCTCGACGACCTGATCCGCGAGGTGACGCTCGGCGTTTTCGGCGTAGTACCGGCAGACCCAGGCACACTTTTCCGCTTCACCGACGGCGGCTTTCAACGGTTTGCCCATTTCCGTGGTCATCAGTTTGCCTAGTTCGTGCTTCTCGGTTTCGAGTATCTCGCCGGCGCGGCTCATCAGGCGCGCGCGGTGCGCGAAAGGCGTGCGGCGATGTGTTCGGAATGTGTCCGCTGCGAGCTGTAGTTTTTGTTCGATCTGTTCCGCGGACAAGGCGGAGAATTCGCGAAGAGTTTCACCCGTTGTGGGATTGATTGATGCTATTGCCATGATGGAGTCGATTATAGTGCTCTTTTGTGGTAGATCGTTTTCCTGATGGTGGACAAACAGCCACAACTCGATAAGTTTGCGATCGCAGCCGCGCTCCAGGAGATCGCGCGGTTGATGGAACTCAAAGGCGGGCAGTATCGATTCAAAGCGAAGGCGTACAACGCCGGCGCGCGCTCGCTTCAGGCCGTCGGCAATCTGGACAGGCTCGTGAAAAAGAACCTGTTGACGACGTTGCCGCGCATCGGCGGCGCACTGGCGTCGCAGATCACGCAGCTTTATCTCACGGGCGAGTCGACGGTGTTGAATGAGTTGCGGAAGGAGTTTCCATCGGGTGTTGTGGAGATGTCCGCGGTTCCGGGGCTGAGTCTCAGCAAAGTGCAGCAATTGCACGAGGAGCTGGGGATCAGTTCGATAGCGGATTTGAAGGCCGCGGCCGAGGCCGGGAAGATTCGCGAGCTGAAAGGCTTCGGGGCGAAGACGGAGCAACGTCTGCTCGAAACGCTTTCAAAGAAACCGCAAAAGCCTTCCAAACAACGCCTGCACTTGCATCACGCTCTGAACGCGGCCGAATACGTCATCGAATACGCGAAGACGTCGCGCGATTTGATCGACATCAGTTTTGCCGGATCGCTGCGCCGTTGGAAGGAGACGGTCGGCACGATCGAGATAGTCGCGAGCAGCAAGAAACCCGAAGCGCTGATCGACCATTTCCTGACGCTGCCGAACATAGTTTCCAGTGAACGCAACGAGGGGAACAATTGCACGGCGCAGTTCGTCGACGGCGCTCACGTATCGTTCACGGCGGTTGTGCCGGCGGAGTTTGCGGTGACGCTGTTTCTAAAAACCGGCTCCGAAGCACATCTCGCGAAACTCCCGCACGTCCAGTTCGCGAAAGTCCCGAAGCGTGAAGAAGACATTTACGCGCGACTCGGCATGCAGTATGTCCCGCCGGAATTCCGCGAAGACGAAGGTGAAATCGAAGCGGCGCTTGCAGGCGAGTTGCCGGAGGATCTCGTGACGCTGGCGGACGTGAAAGGCATGGTCCATTGCCACACGACCTACTCCGACGGCAAGCACACGCTCGAAGCGATGGTGCGCGGCGCTGAAGCCATGGGGATGAAGTACATCACCATTACCGACCACTCGCCAACCGCGTTTTACGCCGGCGGCGTGAAGGTCGACGATTTGCGGCGGCAGTGGGACGAGATCGACGATCTGCAGGACCAGGTGAAGATCAAGATTTTGCGCGGCACCGAGTCGGACATTCTCGCGGACGGAAAGCTCGATTATCCTGACGACATTCTCGAAAAGTTCGACGTCATCGTCGCCAGCATTCACGCGCGTTACAAGATGAACGGGGAAAAGATGACCGAGCGAATCGTTACGGCGATGCGCCAGCCGGTGTTCAAGATCTGGGGACACGCGCTCGGACGTTTGATTCAACGTCGTCCGCCGTTCGAGTGCGACGTCGAACGCATTCTCGATGCGATCGCAGAGTCGAACGCGGCGATTGAGATCAACGGCGATCCGTATCGTCTGGATATGGAGCCGCGCTGGGTGCGCGAGGCGCGCAAGCGAAAGATCAAGTTCTTAATCTCGACCGACGCCCATTCGGTCGGTGCGATGAACAATGTGAAGTTCGGCGTCGCGATGGCGCGTCGCGGCTGGGTCCGGCGCGGCGAAGTGCTGAACACGCTTCCGCTCCGAAGCTTTCAAAAAGCCGTGAAGCCTGTTTGAGTCTGGGGGTAGTGGGTTAGTTTGAATTAAGAGCCGCCCGCAAAGGCGCAAAGACGCCAAGAGAACACAACGAAAATCGCCTTTTCTTTGCGCCTCTGCGCCTTTGCGGGAAAACATCTTTCTTAAACTGACCCGCTACTTGACCTGACTACGAGTTTTCGCTGAACACCAGCACGTAACCGTTCGGGTCCTTCACTTCAAATTCCCAGTTGCCGTACGGCTGTAGTCGCAGTGGTTGGACGATGGTGGCTTCTTCACGAACTGAGTCGTACAAGTCTTTGATTCCTTCGACGCGGATGTAAACGTCCCACACGCCGCCGCTCCGCCGATTGTACAAGTCAGGCTTCTCGTATCCTTCGACTCGCTGGAGGAAGATCTCGATGTCGTCGCGGCGAAGTATCGCGAAGACGTAAGGTTCGCGATCCGGAAATGGATCGCCGATGAATCCGAGTTGCTCTTCGTACCACTGAATCGTCGCGCTGATGTCGGCAACTGGAAAACACGCCGATACTGACTGAAGTTCAGCCATCGTCTATGTCCCCTTCATTTTGGTTTCTTTTGTGCGTCGCAGGCCGGTGGCAGATTCGGATTTTTCGTTTCGTAACCGCGAATCTCTTCGTCGTAAGCATCAATAAAAGCAGCATTACCGGATCGAGTGCTAAAGCCGGCCCGAAGTCGTTTAGCCGCGGCCCTCACTTTCGCGCCCAACTCGCGTTTTAGGTCGACAATATAAATCCATGTCCCTGATTTGAGAGGCACTAAAGTGCGAAACTCGATACCGGCGCGTTCCAGAGCATTTGTCAGAGCGGTGAGATCTCGCGTGCGTGGCTGCAAGGTGTAGAGCTGTGCCGTGCCGTCCGGCGTCGGATAGAAGTAGAGCACAGATTTCTGCCGCGCCGCTCGGCCCAACCGCGAGAGAAGATAACGGACGGTTGCCTCATCACTCTGCACTCGGACCATCACCGAAGGCTCCGCGCCATCGCTCCACGATCCCAAGGCCCTGAACGCGCGAATGCGGGAACGCACAACGCAACCGAGATTGATCGACTGCTTCACGAGCGCAGTCTCTTCTTTCGAGGTCATGCCTTTCATCGCGTCTTCGAGTTTCAGGTTCTCTTTCGTGTTGGGACTAACGAAGCCGTAGTTGAGTGAAGTCTGCGCGAACGTTGCAGTCGCAAAGACGAGAATGAATATGAGTGATCGTAAAGGAGATGTCAGTTTCATTTTGCGGGATGTTACCGTAGAATGAGCCAACCTTAAATCCTCATCTTCAAGGAGACATACAATGCAGCGAAGGTCCCTCACCGAACTGGCCAGTAATCCTGACCTCATTTCCGGTATCTATAACTATTGCGATCGTTGGTGTGAACGATGTCCGCTCACCTCGCGGTGCCTGGTCTATGCGACTGAGAAAGAAGACGACGATTCTTCGCAGGCGCACGATCTGACCAACGAAGCATTCTGGCGCAAGCTCGGATCTGTTTTTCAGGAAACGCGCGACATGATCGCCGAATGGGCCAGGGAAGCAGGCGTCGATTTCAACAAGCCCGAAGAAGAACGCGATCCCGCGCAGCGCAAACGTAAACGAGAGCAAGTCGACAATCATCCGCTTGCGCAGGCGGGGAAGAAATATGCAAATGCCGCCAGCGATTGGTTTCGCGATCTGGACCAGACAATAGAAGTCAGCGATCTGGATGCGAGTCAAAGCGATCTGGCGCACGCGGAACAGTTGGAAGATGCGCGTGAAGTGATTCAGTGGTATCAGTATCAAATCGCGGTGAAGACGATGCGAGCGCTGTCGGCGCGGCTCGACGAGCGAGACGCTGATCTCGAAGCCACGGAATTGGGCGAATTCCCTAAGGATTCTGACGGATCTGCAAAGGTCGCGCTGATCGGCATCGACCGTTCAATCGCCGGCTGGCGCCTCGTGCAGCTCTCGCTGCCTGAACGAGCGGCTTCGATCGTGCCGCTGATACTTCAGTTGGAACGCTTGCGCCAGCGGATCGAAACGAGCTTTCCGGAAGCGCGCGATTTTGTGCGGCCGGGGTTTGACGAGGTGCTTGGCGAAGCAAACTGACAATGAGAAACGACAAATGAGAAATGACATATGGCAAATGAAACGTGTCTGTTCTGTCGCATCGTGTCCGGAGAAGTTCCGGCCGTACTTGTTTACGAGGACGACAACTCGCTTGCGTTTCTCGATCACCGGCCGTTGTTTCATGGGCATACGTTGTTAGTTCCGCGCCGTCACGTTGAAACACTCGGCGATTTGCCGGGTTCGCTTGTTGGAGCATTCTTCAAAGCGGCGCAGTTGTTGTCGCGTGCTGTCGAGAGTGCGCTTGGCGCGGAAGGAACTTTCGTTGCGATGAACAATCGTATCAGTCAAAGCGTGCCGCACTTGCACGTACACGTTGTGCCGCGCCGCAAAAAAGACGGATTGAAAGGATTTTTCTGGCCGCGCACGAAGTACAAAAACGAAGAAGAAATGCTGGAGGTGCAGAAACTGATCGCGAGTGAAATCGCGAAGATCAAGAGTGAGGAAAAATAATTTTCTCGATCGCGGAAATAAAACACGCAAACGTTTGATCGAAAAACGATGTAGGAGTATAAAGCTCCTGTCACGAAGGTTGCGGCCATCGAGACCGACACAGGGAACGGCAATCGGGCGGTGACGCCCGAGCGAGAGAAGAGACAGGCGGCTGTTGATTCTATTGACACCCTGGTTGGAGCCGAAAGGCTCTGCTAGAGAAGGTTGCGAGACTTTCTCGAGCCACGCGGATAAAAACGAGTGGCACCCAGAGGCAAGGACCCGCCAAAGGGAGCGAAGCGGCTCAGCGAAAGTTGAGCTTCGTTGCCGGAGCGTAACCGGCGGTGGAGGAAAAGCCACCACAACAAAAACCTAAAGGCACCGCGTTCTTCGGAACGCGAGGATTAGTGAAAACTTATTCGAGTGCTGACCGGAGATTGGCTGACCGCCAGTTGATCCTCGGGATACAAATTCGGCGCCTCAGCGTGTACATGCTTCTGGCGCCACCTGTTGAGAGCTTCGGCTCGATATAGGAAAACGGATTGCGCTGCTTTCAGCTTGCTGGGAGTAGCGCATTTCGTTTTTTTTGCCCGCTCGCTGCTTCCTCCGCTCGCCTCCAGGTGATAGATTTACCGCCTTCTGAAAAAACTGTTGCTCCAAAGGTCCCGTTTTATCGTTTCCGACTAAGGAGGTTTGATGAAATGAGTGAAGCAAGAATGCAAGGCGGCCCCGATTACAAACCAGGCATGTTTTGCTGGGTCGAACTCGGAACGTCCGACTCCGCCGCCGCCAAAGATTTTTACAACAAGCTCTTCGCCTGGAATTACAACGACATGCCGATGGGCCCGGACGGCGTTTACACAATGCTCACGCTCAACGGTAAAGACACCGGCGGGCTTTACGAGTTGGATGCCGAAATGAGAGCACAGGGAATTCCCCCACATTGGCTGAGTTACGTGCTGGTCACCAACGTCGACGAGATCACTGCAAAAGCCAAAGCGAGCGGCGCAACATTACTCAAAGGGCCGTTCGACGTGCCGGGCGCCGGCAGAATGGCCGTGATTCAGGATCCGACCGGCGCCGTCTTCGCGATTTGGGAAGCGAAAGAGCACACAGGCGCTGGAATATCCAACGTCAGCGGCACTTTTTGCTGGAACGAGGTCGTGACGCCCGACACCCGGAAAGCAGGCGACTTCTACACGAACCTGTTCGGTTGGACCACGCAACAGTTTGGCGACGACTACACGATCTTCAACATCGGCGATCGCGGTGCAGGCGGCATGTATCACCTCACGCCTGAGATGGGACCGGTTCCGCCGCATTGGGCCGTCTACTTTGCCGTAGACGATTGCGACGCCATTGCGCAAAAGACGGAAGAGCTCGGCGGCCGAGTGTTGAAGGCGCCCACGGACATTCCCACCATTGGACGATTCGCGATCCTGCAAGATCCGCAGTCCGCGGCGTTCGCGATTCTCAAACCGGAGCAGCCGGAACACTGATTCTTTGTTGGACGTAATCCGTGTTTCCAATCGGGGATTGGAAACACGGATCTCCTAAATGAAAGCGCGCCTCGTCTGGCTGATACTCTGCGGCATCTGGGGTTCAACCTGGCTTTTTATCAAGCTCGGTCTCGCCGATCTTCCGCCCTTCACCTTCGCCGGAATCCGCTTTGTGATTTCGCTCGCGATCCTGTTTCCATTGGTCAGAATTCGACGTCTGCCGCTGCCGAACAAACGCAGTGACTGGTGGCTGCTCGTAATCACGGGAATTCTGTCGTTCACCTTGAACTACGGCCTGGTGTTCTGGTCCGAGCAGTACATCTCTTCGGGACTCGCGGCCTTGTTACAAGCCACGATGCCGGCGTTTGGTCTGGTGCTCGCGCACTATCACTTGCCGGGTGAGCGAATAACGTGGGTGAAGATCGCGGGCGTCGTGCTCGGTGTTTTAGGCGTCGGCGTTGTGTTCTCGAACCAGTTGGCGATTTCCGGACGGCAGGCGTTGCTGGGTTGTGTCGCGATGGTGCTGAGCGCGTTTTTTGCAGCCTATTCCAACGTGCTGGTGAAGACGCACGGAAGGAGTTTGAATCCGGCAATCATCGCCGGGTGGCAGATGGTGTTCGGACTGATTCCGTTGATGGTTGTAGGCGTCGTGTTCGAGGGAAACCCGTTGCGGTTTCACTGGACGGCGACGGCGACCGCGTGTCTTCTCTACCTGGCCGTGGTCGGAACGGTGATAGCGTTTCTGCTTTACTACTGGCTGATGCAGAACATGGACGTCACCAAGACGATGTTGATCTCGCTGGTGACGCCCGTGGTTGCTGTGATTCTTGGAATGCTGGCGTTGAACGAGGAGTTGAGCTGGCGCACTCTGGCTGGAGGCGCCATGATCATCGCCGGCATTGGCTTTATCGTCGTGAGAAAAGCTAAAGCTCGCAGTATTTAGTGTTCATACGTGCGTATGAGTCCTCTCACGACGCCCTGGATCTGAATCCGTTCCGGGGTTTTGATAAAAATCGGCTTGAACTGCGGGTTCGCAGGCTCGAGCCGAATGAAATCGGGTTCGCGATAAAACTTCTTCACCGTCGCATAATTCCCATCGATAAGGGCGACAACTACCTGGCCATTATCAGCAGTCTTTTGTGAAGCGACGACGATGATGTCGCCGTCCTGAATGTTTTCCTCGATCATCGAATCCCCGCGAACGCGCAGCGCGAAGGTACGTCCGCGGCCCTGCATGTCTTTCGGAACCGACACCGTATCGTGGCTGAGTATTGCCTCGATGGGTTGGCCAGCTGCGACGGTTCCGAGCAGCGGAATCTCATTGCCCTCGTCACTCGGGGCTTCCTGTTGTTGTTCGACAACCTGGATTCCCCGACTGACGTTGGGAATTCGTTTTATCAATCCCTCGCGTTCGAGCGCGATCAGGATTGCGTGAACACTTGCGGACGAGCTCATCTGAAACTGGCGGCCAATCTCGGCGATCGTAGGTGGTTCGTGATTCGACTCGATATAGCGCCGGATGAATTCAAACACTCGTCGCTGTTTAGCAGTAACGGGCATGGGGCAAACTCCTCTCTCTCCTTCCAGCAACACCCTTGAAATAAGATTTTCGTTGACAACCGAAAATCGAGCGAACATTCTCGAACATGTGAGCCGAACAAGTCAAGTAGTTTTTTCGGCACCGTGGAAGAAATTGATCGAGAGTGAAGTCGGCCTGAGTTTTTTGGCGCGTTTTTTGGAAAGTCGCGATTGCTCGTCACACCGTGGCGCTAGCCCGGTGATCAGGTGGGACCACCTCACGTCATCCCGGAAAAGGTGAGTGGTTCGGGATGGTGGCCACCTGAATCCACGCACCGGGCTAACGCCACGGTGTGATTGAGCTCGACGAATTATTTGATGACGCGGGCGAGTTTTTTGAGGTCGTCGACGAAGCGGCGGTACTCGAGACGGCGCGTTTCGTCGTCGGGCGCCCGCAGAATCGAGGATGGATGAACAGTCGCCATGACGTAGGGCGCAAGCGTTGATTCCATGAATTGGCCACGTTGTTTAGTGACGCGAAACTGTGGGCCAAGCAGGGCCTGGGCGGCCGTTGCTCCGAGCGCGACGATCACTTCAGGTCTGATCAGCGCGATCTCGGCTTCGAGCCAGGGACGACAAGCGGCGATCTCCACCGCGTTCGGTTTCTTGTGAATCCGGCGCTTGCCGCGTGGTTCCCATTTGAAATGTTTGACGACGTTCGTGACGTAGGTCTGTTTGCGATTGATGCCGGCTTCTTCGAGCGCGTTATCAAAAAGCTTGCCGGCAGGACCAACGAACGGTTTTCCCGTCAGGTCTTCTTCGTTGCCGGGTTGCTCGCCGACGAAGAGGACGTGGGAGCGCCGGGCACCCTCGCCGAAAACGGTTTGCGTTCCCGTTTTCCACAGGTCGCACGCCTGACAATCGGCGGCTGCGTCTTTGAGTGACGAAAGAGTCGGCCGCGGCGGAATCAGATCTTCCGCGGGGCTTTTCGAAGGCATGTTTCATTGTAGGGCGGAAGGACGAAAGATGTTTACACGCCATGATTTTGAAACACAGATTAAATGAGTTTGATATTGCGAGCCGCTTTGGCGATGCATTTAAGGTCCGCGAGAAGCCCGTCGTCGAAACGATCTCGGCGGGCATTCCGGAGATTGATTCTTTGACCGGCGGCCTGCCGCGTGGCGCGATCACCGAGCTCTTTGGGCCGGCTTCGTCAGGACGGACCAGCGTCATGCTTTCGATGTTGGCTCACGCGACCACGCACGAAGAGGTTTGCGCGGTGGTCGACGTTAACGACATGTTCGCGCCGGCCGCTGCGGTGGATGCCGGCGTCGACGTCGATCGGCTGTTGTGGGTCCGCTGCGGCGGCAGTCTCGAGAATGCTTTCAAGGCCACGGACCTGTTGTTACATGCAGGCGGGTTTGGCCTGGTGATACTCGATATGGCTGACGTTCCGGGAAAGGACGCGCGGCGCATCATTTCGTCGTGGTGGTATCGCTTCCGGCGCACTGTCGAAAACCGCCCGACGTCGATCGTCGTGATGTCGGAAGAAGCGTGTACGCGTTCGTGCGCGGCGCTGGCTTTGGAGCTGAAGGGGACGCCGGAATGGTCGCGGGCCAATGCGCAGCAAAGCAACGTGGTCCCGATGCGAAAGCAGGCGCCGGTGAAGCGTCCGTTAGTGACGCAGGGGAACCTTTTGCGGTTCAGTTCGGTCAAGGTCAACCGCCAGCGGCCGTTGTCGCCGTGGCGCAACGAGAGTGAGTTTCGCGCGTATCGAGCGAGTTGACGAGTTTCGTAAATTTTCGATAATTTTCGATCATTATGTTTGCCTGTATTCACGTTCCGAATCTTGCGAGAAGCCTGTCGCTGGCGGACTTTGCCTACGGCTTTTCTCCGCTCGTCGAGGAGGTGAGGAGCAACACGGTGGTGATCGATGTCGATGGTTGCGAGTTGTTATTCGGTTCGGCTTACCAGCTCGCGACCGACATCGCCAGGCGAGCGAAGGCGCCCAAAGTAAGCGGTGGTCTAGAAGGTCCGGTCAATGTGGCCATAGCGGAGAACCCGGACGCGGCGATTCACGCCGCCACCCGTCTGAAAGGGATCACCTTCGTTTCGCCGGGCGAAGAGCTCACGTGTCTCGGCGAGTTTCCGATCGAAGCGCTCGAATCTTCTCTGGTCGACGTCGAGCAGAAAGTGGCTGGCGAAATTACCGAAACGCTGCGGCTCTGGGGCGTTCGCACGTTCCAGGATCTCGCTTCGCTTCCGGTCGCCGGCGTCTCCGAGCGTTTGGGCCAGGAAGGAATCCGGCTGCAACAGTTGGCTGCGGGCAAAACCGAGCGGCACTTGAAGGTCAAACAGCCGGCGCCCGTCTTTTCAAATTCGATTGAGCTTGACCACGCGCTCAACGAACTGGAGCCACTCTCGTTTGTCTTTGCGCGGTTGCTGAACCAACTCTGCGCGACGCTCGATGCCTACGCGCTGTCGACCAACGAGTTGAAGGTGCAGATGCAGCTCGAGGATCTGACTTCACACGATCGCACGTTGTCTTTGCCCTATCCGATGCGCGATCCGAAAGTGTTTCTGAAGTTGTTGTTGCTCGAGATGGAGAAGCATCCGCCGGCAGCGGCCGTCAAAGCCGTCTCGATGACTTGCGACCCCGTAAAGCCACGCACGTTGCAGCACGGATTGTTTGTGCCGTTGGCTCCGTCGCCAGACAAATTGGAGTTAACTCTTGCACGACTGGCAAAACTTGTAGGAGATCAGAATATCGGCTCCCCGGTTTTGCTCGACACTCATCGTCCCGACGCGTTCAGCGTCAAGCGGTTCGTTTTGGAAAACAGATCCGATGGTCGTAAGCGCAAGAGAAAAAAGACGGACGACGAGCGAGCGGCAACCGCAGCCAGAAAGCCGCCGAGTCTCGGGTTTCGCGTGTTTCGCCCGCCGTTGCGCGCCGTGGTCCAGGTCGACCGGGGATTGCCGGCGCAGATCAGCGCGTGGGACAAACAGCGCAGCGTTTACGGCAAAGTCGTCGAGGTTGCCGGACCGTGGAGAACGACGGGTGACTGGTGGCGCGACGATCGCTGGGCGCGCGACGAATGGGACGTCGCGTTGCAGTTGGGTAAAGCTGGATCGGAACAGCAGGCGATCTATCGCATCTATCGCGAGTTGAATAACGGAGCGTGGTTTGTCGAAGGAAATTACGATTAGTGCTTTGTGCTTGGTTCTTTGTACTTAGTTCAAAGCACAAAGCACAAAGCACAAAGCACCAGGAATGTACATCGAACTACACACGCGCTCCGCATTCAGTTTTCTCGAAGGCGCGTCAGTCCCCGAGGAAATAATCGCAGCCGGTCTCGCGCTGGAGATGTCGGCGCTCGCTCTACTCGATCGCGACGGAGTTTATGGCGCTCCGCGTTTTCACCTCGCCGGAAAGAAGAATGGCGTCAAGGCCCACATCGGCGCTGAAATCAGCGTCAAAAACCCGCTCTTTAAATCTCACACCTGCTCGCTCCCCCTCCTTGTAAAGACCCGGCAGGGGTATCAAAACCTCTGCCGTCTCATCACTCTGATGAAACTGCGCGTGCCGAAACATGCGAAGACGGGCCAGTGCTCCGTCACGAGCGAAGAGCTGGCCGCTCACGCCGAAGGCCTCGTCTGTTTGACCGGCAGCTTCGACGGCCCCGTCGCGGCCGCACTCAACCGCGGCAACGCCGACTGCGGAAAACAAACACAGCGAACGGTCGATTGGTTGGTCGACGTGTTTGGGAAAGAGAACGTCTATGCCGAGTTGCAACGTCATTTCGATCGAGAAGAAGAAGCGCGCAACCAGGCGGTGATCGAAGTCGCCCGGCGCAATCAGTTGCCGTTGCTGGCGACTAACGGCGTCTGCCATGCGACGCCCGCGCAACGCGAAGTCTCGGACGTCTTTACCTGCATACGAAATCACGTTCGCCTGGCGACAGCCGGCCGCCTGCTCGCGCGCAACTCGGAACGTTATCTCAAGTCAGGCGACCTCATGCGCAAGATCTTTGCCGACTTGCCGGAAGCGATCGATCGCACCGTCGAGCTTTCGTCGCGTCTCGCGTTCACGCTCGAAGATCTCGGCTACGAGTTTCCCCGGTACTCGGTGCCGGACGGCGAAACGATGACTTCGTTTTTGCGCAAACGCACCGAGGAAGGCGCGCGTTGGCGTTACACCGGCATGCACGGCATGCCGACCTACGAGCGAGCGCGACCTCAGCTCGAACGCGAATTGAAGCTGATCGAGAAGCTGAAGCTCGAAGGTTATTTTCTGATCGTCTGGGACATCGTCCAGTTCTGTCGCCGCGAAGGCATACTCGTTCAGGGACGAGGCTCGGCCGCGAATAGCGCCGTCTGCTATTCACTGGGCATAACGGCCGTCGATCCCATCGGCATGGACCTGTTGTTCGAGCGGTTTCTTTCCGAAGAAAGAGGCGAATGGCCGGATATCGATCTCGACCTGCCGAGCGGAGATAAGCGCGAGAAGGCAATTCAATACGTTTACGAGTGCTACGGAAAGCTGGGCGCCGCAATGACGGCGAACGTCATCACTTATCGGGGGCGCTCGGCGGCGCGGGAGGTCGGGAAGGCGCTCGATTTTGACGACGACACGCTGTCGCGCCTCGCGCGTCTCGTTCATACGTGGGAATGGAAAGACCCGAAAGATTCGAGCGAGCGACAGTTTCGCGATGCCGGTCTCGATCTTTCGAATGCCCGCATCCGGAAGTTCTTTCAGCTTTATCAAATGGTGCAGGACCTGCCGCGCCACCTGGGCCAGCATTCAGGCGGCATGGTCATCTGCCAGGGACAGCTCGATTCGATCGTGCCGCTCGAGCCGGCGGCGATGCCCGGCCGCGTCGTCGTGCAGTGGGACAAGGAAGATTGCGCCGATCTCGGGCTGATTAAAGTCGACTTGCTGGGGCTCGGGATGATGGCGGTCCTCGAAGACTCGATCCAGTTGATTCGCGAATCATATGGCGAAGAGGTCGATCTCGCGCATCTGCCGCAGGACGACGAGGGCGTCTACCAGGCGCTGCAAACAGCCGACACGATCGGGCTGTTTCAGGTTGAGAGCCGCGCGCAGATGTCGTGCCTGCCGCGGCTGCGGCCGCGCAAGTTTTACGACATCGTGGTCCAGGTCGCGATCATTCGTCCGGGGCCCATCGTCGGTAACATGGTCCATCCGTATCTCAAGCGACGCCAGGGACGAGAGCCGGCGACTTACGCGCATCCGGGGCTGGAACCGATCTTGAAACGAACGTTGGGCATTCCGCTGTTTCAAGAGCAACTGTTGCGCATGGCGATGGTCTGCGCGGGGTTCACAGGCGGCGAAGCGGAGGAGCTGCGGCGCGCGTTCGGGTTCAAGCGATCGGAAGCCCGCATGAAGGCGATTGAAGTCAAACTAAGACAAGGTCTTCAGAAGAACGGCATCACCGGAAAGACGCAGGACGAGATCGTGCTGGCGATCAGTTCGTTTGCGCTTTACGGTTTTCCGGAGTCGCACGCAGCCAGCTTTGCTTTGCTCGCTTACGCCAGCGCGTACCTGAAATGTAATTACCTCGCGGCGTTCACAACCGCGATGCTCAACAATCAACCGATGGGGTTTTATCAGCCGTTCACGCTGGTGAAGGACGCGCAGCGGCATGGGTTGAAAGTGTTGCCGATCGACATTACGCGTTCCGATTGGCTGTGCACGATTGAAGAGACGTCGGGGGAATGTGGAGACGGGGAGACGGGGGAATGGGGTGACGCGTCACGCCGTCTAGCGATGCGTCTGGGGCTCAAGTACGTAAGGGGCCTGAGCCAGCAATCGGGCGAGGCGATCGTTCGCGAAAGATCGAGGCGTGCTTTTGCGGGGATTGATGATTTGTGTAATCGCGTCGCTGAGTTGCGCAAGGATGAATTGCGGAAACTGGCTGCGGTCGGGGCGTTGAATTTTATTCAGGATGGGCGCGTGAATCGGCGCGATGCATTGTGGCAGGTTGAGCGTGTTACGCGCGCGGCCGGAGAGCTGTATGAGGAGCTGCTGGAGAAGGATGGCGATACGCCGTTGCTGCCGATGTCGGTGACGGAGCGAGTCGATGCTGATTTTCGCGGGACGGGGTTGACGATCGGGAAGCACCCGGTTGCGTATCATCGCGCAGAGTTGACGAAGCTGGATGCATTGCGCGCGATTGATATTCGTAAGCTGCGGGACGGGAGTTTTGTGCGCGTGGCGGGTTGGGTGATTGTGCGGCAGCGTCCGGGGACGGCGAAGGGGTTTATGTTTTTGACTCTCGAGGATGAGACGGGTGTCAGCAATATCATCGTGACGCCGCGACTTTTTGATCGTTACCGCGTGGAGCTGGTGGAGCACCCGTTTCTGCTGATAGAGGGAGCGTTGCAGAACCAGGATAATGTGATTTCAGTGAAGGCGAAGCATATTCAGCCGCTGTCGTTCAAAGTTGCGGCGACGGCATCTCACGATTTTCATTAAAAAATAAATTTACGCGGGGCGAGCGGCGTGGCGTGGGGGTGCTTCGATGAGGCCCTGGACCACCTGGGCCACCTGTGACAGTGGTTTTGGTTTGCGCAGGAATGCGTCGGCGCCGCAGCGACGAGCTTCGTCTTCTATCTCGGACGTTCCGTAGGCGGTGAGCACGATGATCCTGGCTTGCGGGTTCTGCTCTCTGATGATCCGGATCATGTCGAGCCCGTCAGTATTCCGTTTCAGACTGAGCCGCAGATCCTGAATCACGACCTTGTACTCGGTCGCTTCCAAAAGCTTCTCCGCCTCTTCCATCTCGCGCGCCGTATCGACCTTGTAACCGTGCAGTGAGAAATACTCGCTCATCGAGAAGCAGATCGACTCTTCGTCGTCGACGATCAGAAGCCGCGGCATAGGCATCTGTCGCGACGCTGAATCATCGCGGCCACTCCACATTTGTCTCAACTTACCGGAGACTTTTTTCAGGGCTCCAAATCGGT
Source organism: Pyrinomonadaceae bacterium (assembly GCA_036279935.1). Classification (GTDB taxonomy): domain Bacteria; phylum Acidobacteriota; class Blastocatellia; order Pyrinomonadales; family Pyrinomonadaceae; genus PSRF01. The sequence continues at coordinate 13,661 of DASURS010000145.1, read as the reverse complement.
TCTGCTTCACGGCACTCACGGGGATCGATCCCGGCAGAGGAACTGTGGGCGTAAGGAATCGGTCGGTCGTTATTCGATCGCGAAATCGGCAAACTCGCTACACCCGTTTCTAACGCTTTACCACGGCGCGCATACCGCGCCTCTCGCCGGCAAACCAGCAAATCAAGGTCCAATCAACCAGCCCATTGTTCGTTACTGCAAAGAACTACGCGCAGTCGTACTTCCGGCGTTCCACCATCAGGTGAAGACGCTCAGGCCAAGCGAGGTATTTCCGAAGAAAAGACTACAGCGAGGGTTAATACCGGTAGTGCATGCCAGCCGCGAGGTCGCCATGCACTGCCTCTGAACAGAAATCAAACCATCTGCCGGGAAGCTGCGTGAAGCGGAGGGTGCCGCAGCTTGCCAGCATCCAGTTTGGTTGAAAGCTCCCGTAGAACTCATCGTCTCCTCCGCACCGAATACGATGAAGTTCGGGCCGTGGCGGAACGGAGCCGGGGGCCACGCCTCGAACTCGAAAGCTATATCGCAATAGCCGCCCGCACATTACCACGTTGCGGAGCGGATACGTTTACTCTACCGGAAATGCTGGGCGAGGCTGGCTTAGTAATAATGTAAAGCAACACTTCGCACACCTCGCGCGTACCGGTGCCAATCGTATTCCCCTTTTCATCCTGGAGCGCATAGATGGTTCCATTTGCGTCCAGAGGGAGGATCGACGGTTTAGCGAGCATATTCAGAATCTCCCTTTTGTCACCCTTGGATCTCGGTTATTCCACTGGTGGTCTGAATCGTCGTCTAACTGCGCCCGCGATTCCGATCAAACCAGTTCCCAGGAGCAACATGCTGGCGGGCTCGGGAACCGCGCTGCCAGTGATTTGGCCCTGGACCGTAGTGATGCCGTTGTTGGATGCCGGAGGCACCAGGTTCAACGGATTGTTGGTGATGGAATAAGTGATCCCGCCGATGGTCACCGATGTCACGGAGAAATTGACGACGCCGGTGCCCGAATTACTGGCGCTGAAGGTGCCGCTGAAGGTGGCAGAAAAGCTGTCGCTTCCAGCGATCGGGACAGTCTGTGTGATTGTTAGTGTAAACGTGCCCGACGCATTGACGGGACCGCTGCCACTAAAAAATGTTTGGAAGTTGCCAAAACTCGAACCTGTCGGCGTATTAAGGCTGGTTGACCCGAGACCCGTAAACGTGATCATCAGGGCATTGCCCATGCCGCCGAGAAAGGTTACCGAATTCGTGCCACTACCCGAACAGCCAGCGCAGGTGAAAGTACCTGACGTGCTGAATGTGACTGGATCTGCATTTGCCGTTGAAGCGCCAAACGCCATCAAGCCGGCAAGCAGGGCAGTCATTAGTGACGTTTTCAGTAAACGTGCCATATTGTGTCCCCTTTTGTTTACCGGATTCGACCCTGGCCGCACTTCCCGTTTCAAATCCGGAGGTGTAACACTGCTAAACGACGAGCGCGCTACCGCCCGTCTACACGGCACTCGGTTAAGGGTTGATGTCCCACTGCCTGCGGGGCAAACGCAGAGAGTGGGACACGTTAACAAAATTGCTAATCACGAAATAACTCCAGCCTTTGAAGAAGCTCCGCGGCCTTCGTTACTTCTTAGCAAGACGTCGGCGGACGCCGGCAGCGACGCCGAGCAGGCCCGTGCCCAGCAAAAGCATGCTTGCCGGTTCCGGAACATTTTCGACGATCTCACTGCCACCGAGGCGAACCTGTCTTACGTCCTGGAAGACAGCGCCGTTGATAGCAGTCAGACTGATGCTGGTTATCAACTGTCCGTTAATGGCCGTCACCGTGAAAAAGTTCTGGCCATTAGCGTCGACGGTGAAGTCATCCTCGAAAAACCCACCATTGATGTTGACACCCTCGACGTGAATCAAGACTGAACCATTGGTCGACGCGTTGATGTTGAATACCGCACGCGTAAAAGTGTCGTTGTTTGCCAGACCGAACGTCAGTTGGGTCAGAGCGGTGTTTCCGGTTCCGCCGCTGACTGTTGCCTGGCCGGACGGATTAGCATTCAGCAATCCGCTACCGCTGGTGGAGGTGAAGTTGACGACGAGATTGTTCTGGCCAACCACACCGGTTACGGTGAGTACATCCGTTGCGGGATTGAGCAACACGTTGTCGGTGCCTTGATTATTGACGCCTGTGGTGACAACAATGTCGGCCTTGGCCGTGCTCGATAAAACGCTGACAATTCCCACTACTGCCAACGCTAAAACCATTTGTTTCAAGTGCGAAAACGTGGGCATTCCGTGCTCCTTAGAATGTTCTTCGAGTCTGCAAGGCGGGAGCCCTTCAGACGGATTACTGTCCTTGGTTTAGGCGTGGTCGGGACAGAGCGCAACGGGGCAAGTGGACGCTCGACATACCAGCCAGGCAAAAAACTCTCGGTCGGGTCGAGAGTTCGAAATCGCATTGGCACGTGCCCAATGCTTAGCAATTGCTGGGCCGCCTTATGGTCTAATCCAGGAGACGGGGAACTGGCCCATTTTAACGGTGTTTTGGGAAGCGACAACTTACTACTTGTCGAGGGGTTTTGTCCAGTACTCAGACTCGAGTCTAGACTTTGGACGTGACGATCTGGTGTTTTTTGATCTTCTGGTAAAGCGAACTTCTCGGGATTCCGAGCCGTTTCGCGGCCTTCTCGACACGCCCTCGCTCCTCGTTCAGCACTCTTTCGATGTGCTGCTTTTCGAGCTCGACGAGTGTGAGACGGGTATCGAGAAAGGGTGTTCCCACTTGCGCATGGCCGTCGAAGTGAAGGTCTTTGAGCGTGATCGTTTTCTGATCACTCAGGAGCACTGCTCGTTCGATAACGTTACGAAGCTCACGGATGTTGCCGGGCCATGAGTATGCCTGCAACGCCTGGATGCTGCTTTGGTCCAGGACTAATCCACCGCGTCCCAGGTCGGCGGCGATCTTGTCGAGCAGGTATTGGGCCATCGTGGGAATGTCTTCGATTCTTTCGCGCAGCGCAGGGAACGAGAGCGGGATCGTGCTGATGCGAAAATAGAGATCGTCGCGGAAGCGCTTTTCGCGGACGAGTTGGCCAATGTCCTGGTGCGTCGCGGCGATCAATCTCACGTCGACCTGTCGATCTCTGACGTCGCCGACGCGGCGAAAACGTTTCTCCTCGAGCACCTTCAACAGCTTCGGTTGGATCTGCAAATCGACGTCGCCGACCTCGTCGAGGAAGATCGTGCCGCGATGGGCCACTTCGAAGAGTCCCTGCTTGGTGGCAGTAGCGCTGGTGAACGCGCCTTTTTCATGTCCGAAAAGTTCCGTTTCCAACAGCTCTCGCGAAAGGCCGGCGCAATTGAGATCGACGAACGCTTCTTCAGCGCGCGGGCTGTTGTCGTGCAGCCACCGCGCGAGCACGCCTTTGCCTGTTCCCGTTTCGCCGAGAATCAGCACCGGGCTTTCCGTCGACAAGATCTTCCTTGCCTGGTCCGCGAGTGCGCGAATCGCCGGGCTCGTGCCGATGAAAGGATCGATCGCCTGGCGAACCTGTCGTGATTTACTCGCCAGTTGCTTGTTGTGATTGCGTTGTTTCTGAAGCAGTCGCTGAAGAATGACGAGCAGCGTCGGCAGTTCGAGCGGCTTAGTCAGGAATTGTTCCGCGCCTTCCTTGATTGCTCTGACCGCGAGGTCGATGGATCCGTGCGCGGTTAAGACAAGTAACGGAATACCGGAGTCGATCTCTTTTAGTCGAGGCAGCAGATCGAGGGCAGTACCGTCGGGCATCATGTAGTCGGCGATGACGATGTCGGGTCTGGAGGTGCGAAAGAGTTGCTGCGCATCCTGGCAACTGTCGGCTTCTTCGATCTCGTATCCGTGCTGTTCGAGGAAGTCACGGATGCCAAATCTGACACCCGATTCATCATCGACAACCAAGACCTTATTCCTGGACATTTAGCAATCTCCCTCGGCCGGAATGGGGAAGCGAGCTATCATACAGGCTCCCCCTTCAGGATTATTGCCCGCGATCATTTTTCCTCCGTGCTCCTGCATGATCCGTTGCGCGATGGCGAGGCCCAATCCGGTCCCACCGCGACGTTTCGAAAAGAAAGGCTCGAAGATTTTCGGCAGGTCCTCGGATGAAATGCCCGGTCCCGAGTCGCGGATGGCGCATTGGACCCACTCGTGTCCGCCGTCCTGCACCTTTTGGGCTTCAACTTTGACGACGGTTTCGGCCGGTGAATGCTGAATCGCGTTTTCGATCAGGTTCACGAACACTTTCGAGAGCCGCCGGCGATCGATCCTGATTTTTGGCAACGACTCCTGGACGTTGCTGCTCAATTGCACCCGCGCGACTTCAGCGGCCGGCACGCACGCGCGAATCGACCGCGCGACTATCTCTTCCATCGACACCAAATACAGTTCGCCGCGGAACGGCTTGCCGTATTCGAGCAACTCTTCCATCAGGACAGTCAAACGCCCAATCTCGTCGCGCAGGACGTTTGTGTAGCGCTGGTATTCGGTGCGATCGCTGAAGCGCGTCTCGAAGGCGTCGAGAATCGAAGAGATGCCGAACAGCGGGTTTCGAACTTCGTGCGCGACGCCCGCGACGAGCGAACCGAGCAACGACATCATCTCGCTTTGCCGCAGTGAAGCTTCCAGTTCGACACGCTTCGTGATGTCGTGCGCGATCAGGATCGCGCGTTCGCTGACCGAGCCGAACTCGCTGATGTGATACAGCGTGATGGCCCAGGTCTTACCGTCCAGTTCGTCTTTGACTTCGGCCGCCACCGGCGTCTGGTAGTTGCGAATGATGTCGATCAGTTCGGCGGCCTTTTTCCACGGTTCGTGTTCGCCGAGCTCGCGTACCGTCTTGCCGATAATCTGCTCGGCCTCGACGCCCACAATCTGTTCGGCGGCGAGGTTCGAACGCTTGATCGTACCGGCGAGATCGACAATCAAAACCGGAAAATCGATCGCGTTGAACGTCTGCCGCCACTCCATCGCGGACTGTTGCAGCGACGTGTGCAGCCGTTGCTGCTTCTCGTCGAGGAGCTTTCGTTCCGTGACGTCGTTGACGATCACGAGTCGGCTGTTTTTGCCGTCGAACACGACCGGGTGCGAGCTCATCTCGACGTAGATCGTCTTCTTATCTCGAGTCTGATGACGCCACGGACTGGAGATAACGAGCTCTTCGTGATCCGCGGCGTTCTTGATCATCAGCGTCGGAATGTCTTCCTGCGGACGAATATCGTCGATGGTCATCGAGAGGAACTCGTCGCGGCTGTAACCGTAAATTCGCGTCGCGGCTTCGTTGACGGCGAGGAAGCCGAGCGTGTCTTCGTTGTAGACCCAGATCGGCTGCGGCGTGGATTCGAACAACAGCCGGTAACGCTCTTCAGAGTCGCGCAATGCTTCTTCAAAACGCTTGCGCTCGGTGACGTCACGCGCCAGCCCGCGAAAGCCGACCGTCTCTTCCGTCCGATCTTTAATAGGAGAAACGATGAGATCCAGCCAGCGATCCTCGCCCGCGGCGGAATGAGCGACAAACTGATGCCGAAACTCCTTCGCCTCCTGCGGCCGGGTCAGGCTGCCGGCGAACCCGTTGGTTTCGGGAATGACGCCAAAAAGCGAGAAAAACGAGTTGCCGACAATTTCTTCCTCTTTTCGTCCGAGAAACTTTTGGCCGGCGAGATTGATGCTGGTGACTCTGCCGGCAAGATCCTGCGTAAAGATCATGTCGCTGGCCTGCTCGACGAGGTCGCGGTAACTGGCTTCGAGCCGCGAGCGTTCGAGCAGTCGCGAGACCTTCGCGACCAGCCGCGTCGAGTCGAACGGGAATTCGAGGTAGTCGTCGGCGCCTGCGCGGAGTCCGGCGACGGCGCTTTCGGTGTCTTTCTGAAGTGCGCTGACGAGGAGGATCGGAACAGTCTTGAGCTCGCTGTCGGACCGGAGCTTGCGGCAGAACTCCAGACCGTTCATTCGCGGCATTGAAACGTCGCTGATTACGAGATCCGGGCGTTGGAGTTGGGCGCGGCTGAGCCCGTCGATGCCGTCGACGGCAGTGACAACCGAGTATCCCGCCTTGGAGAGCAGGCTGCTCATCAACTTGAGCTGATCCGGCTCGTCGTTGACGATCAGAACGGAACTGTCCTCGTGCCCGTTTGAGATTTCCACCCCGTGCATCTGGAACTAACCTCGACTATTGCCGCAATTTTTTAAGGACAAACAGGGGAAGTCCGGGTTTAGACTGCGAAATCAAGCGATGGTCGGCATTAGTTTTTGACAAAAGATCCAAGGATTTGCTGGATTTTTGAACGCGGGAGTATAACATATCGGTAAACGGAAAAGCCGTGAGCTGAATCAAAGGTTTCGTAATTATTGGTCTCACCAGTCGTTGAAAAAACTCTAAATTTTCTGGAGATTTCGCCGGCGGTGAGCCGGAGCGCCCTCAGTTTGGCCTCCTGATGAAACTGAACGATGAAAGATTCAAGAAAGAGAGAAGCGATGAATAGGATGGGAAGTTTCAGGGGAGTGACCTCCTCCCGCGTAAACATTCTTTTGGGTTTGGTCCTCGTGGCTTTTTCCGTCACGGCGTGCAATGGACAGAGCCGGGGGATGAGTTTAGCGCCGGCACAACCTTCTCAGCCGGCAGTTTCGAATTCGGCGCCGGCGGGTTTACAGAATTCATATGCAGATTTGGTTAGCCGCGTTTCGCCCGCGGTGGTGACCATCAGGTCGACCGAGCGGTCGCGTCCCGCGCAGCAGTTTCCTTTCATGGACGACCCGCGTTTCCGCGATTTCTTCGGCGATCGGGCGCCGCAACAGCAGCCTCCTCAGCGAGTGCAGGGAGTCGGCTCGGGCGTCATTATTAATCCGGACGGTTACATTCTGACGAACCATCACGTGGTTGATGGCGCCGTCGACATCAAAGTTGAACTAACGGACAACCGCACGTTTTCCGCCAAGTTGGTCGGTTCGGACGCGCCGAGCGATCTCGCGGTCCTGAAGATTGACGCGACTGGCCTGCCGACCGTTCCAATCGGCGACTCCAATAAGGTTCGCGTCGGCGACGTCGTGCTCGCGCTCGGCAATCCGATGGGAATCGGCCAGACCGTCACCTCCGGCATCGTCAGCGCCAAGGGACGCTCGACCGGTTTGAGTGACGGCAGTTTTGAGGATTTCCTTCAGACTGACGCCGCCATCAATCGCGGCAATTCCGGCGGCGCGCTCGTGAACACTACTGGCGAACTGATCGGTATCAACTCGCAGATTCTGTCGCCGTCAGGCGGCAACATCGGAATCGGTTTCGCGATCCCGTCAAACATGGCGAAGGCCGTGATGGATCAGTTGGTGAAGACGGGCAAAGTCCGGCGCGGCATGTTGGGCGTTACGATTCAACCGGTTGACGCCGACCTGGCGGCCAGCATGAACCTGCCTGCCGCACGCGGCGCGATCGTCACGTCAGTCCAGGGCGGTGGTCCGGCCGAGAAGGCGGGCGTGCAGCGTGGTGACGTGATCACGGCGGTCAACAACCAGCCGATCGTCGATCCGAACGCGCTTCGTAACACGGTGGCGAGCATGCAGCCGGGAACGCAGACAACGCTGACCGTGTTTCGCAACGGCCGTGACCAGACCATGCCGATCGCGCTTGCCGAGTTGCCGGATCGTCCACGCGAAGATACCGAAGAGACGAGTAGCAACAACGGTAGCCCGAGCAGCGACAAGTTTGGGCTTTCGTTGCAGGTGCTCACTGCGGATCTCGCAAACCGCTACGGCCTCGAGCCCGGCGATCAGGGATTGGTGGTCACGAGAGTTGATCCGGCGGGCACCGCCGCTGATGCGGGCATTCGCCAGGGCGACCTGATTCAGGAAGTAAATCGCCGGCCGGTACGAAGCGCTGCCGACTTTGCGGCCGCGGTCCAACAGTCGGGCTCGCGTCCGGCGCTGTTGTTGGTCAAGCGACGCAGCGCGGTGACGTTCCTAACGTTGAAGCCTGGTTCGTAAAACCTCCGTTACGTGTAATAATCCGTGTTTCCTATCGACCATAGGGAACACGGATTTTTGTTTTTATCGGAGGACCAAACCACGTGAGAGAGTTCGATCGGCGGCCCTGGGGAAGCTACACCGTGCTCGAAGAGGGACGCACGTTCAAGGTCAAGCGCATCGAGGTGTTGCCGGGCAAACGACTGAGTTATCAAAAACACGCTCAACGCGCCGAACATTGGGTCGTGGTTGAAGGGACCGCGAAAGTCACACTCGACGGGCGTGACGTCACAGTCAAAACCGGCGAAGCGATCGACATTCCCATCGGCTCCGCACATCGCGTCGAAAATTCCGGCGACGAAGATCTAATCTTTATCGAAGTCCAGCGAGGAAATTATCTCGGCGAAGACGACATAGTGCGTCTCGAAGACGATTTCGGCAGAACCTAAGTACGTCAAATCCCGTAGCCTCACTGATGGCCGACTCAACTGAACAACTGATCACGGCACAGCAGAACAATTCGCAAAGCCTGTGGGCCGACATTAAGGAGTCCGTTCGCGGCTCACACCGTAGCTACACCACCGGCCCGATCGGCCGCGCAATCCTCCTGCTCGCTATTCCCATGGTCCTCGAAATGATCATGGAGAGTGTGTTTGCCGTCGTCGACATCTTCTGGGTCTCGCACCTGGGAACGGATGCGGCGGCTACTGTCGGTCTGACTGAGTCGCTGCTGACTCTGATCTATGCGCTGGCGATCGGATTGAGTATCGGCGCGATGGCGATGGTCGCGCGTCGCATCGGCGAGGGACATCCGGACGGAGCCGCGCGCGCGGCGGTGCAGGCGATCGCGCTGGCGCTGCTCGTGTCGACGACGATCGCAGTTGCCGCGACACCGTTCGCACCGAAGTTGCTGGCGTTGATGGGCGGCTCGCCATGGGTCGTCGAACACGGCGTTGGTTTCACGCGTGTGATGCTTGCGTGCAACGCGACCGTCGTGACGCTGTTCATGGTGAACGCGATCTTTCGCGGCGCCGGAGACGCGGCGATCGCAATGCGGACGTTGTGGCTCGCCAACTGGATCAACATCCTGCTCGGGCCGTGTTTGATCTTCGGGTTGGGGCCGTTTCCAAAACTCGGCATCGTCGGCGCTGCGATCGCGACGAACATCGGTCGCGGCACGGGCGCGTTGTTCGCCTTAATCAAACTCTTTCGCGCGGGCGGCAGATTTCAGATCGGCTGGCGGCATCTGCGTCTCGAGCCGTCGGTGATGGCGCGACTCGTCAGACTGTCAGCGACCGGAACGTTTCAAGTCTTCATCGGCATGGCGAGCTGGATCGGGCTCGTGCGGATCATCTCCAGCTTCGGCAGCAACGCGGTCGCCGGTTACACGTTTGGCATTCGCGTGATCCTGTTTGCGCTGTTGCCGTCGTGGGGAATGGCGAACGCGGCGGCGACGATGGTAGGGCAGGCGCTGGGGGCGAAGAACCCCGAACGCGCGGAACGCGCCGTCTGGAAAGCAGGCTTCTATAACATGATCTTTCTCGGGATCATCGGGGTACTGTTCATCGTGTTCGCGCCGCAGATCATCTGGTTTTACACGTCGGATCCGCAGGTGTCGCAGTATGGCGTCGACTGTCTGCGCATCGTCGCTTACGGGTTCCTCTTTTACGCGTACGGCATGGTGCTGGGACAGTCGTTCAACGGCGCCGGCGACACTTGGACGCCAACGATCATCAACCTTTTTGTCTTCTGGCTCTGGGAGATTCCATTGGCCTGGGTGTTGAGCGAAATGCTCGGAATGGGACCCCGCGGCGTGTTCGTCGCGATTACCGTTGCGTTCTCAACGCTCGCGGTCGTGAGTGCCATTGTTTTCCGTCAGGGACGCTGGAAGCGAAAAGTCGTTTAGCCTCATTTTCGACAGTAGCGAGTCCGAACAGTGCTGTCGCGCTTCATTACATTTTTAAGACTTCTTTCTCACCTCTTTGCGTTGTGTACGTTGTAATACACAGGACGTAAGCCTCTTCTTACGGCGGCACCCCTATTGCCTGAAGTAATTGCGCCATCACGGTTTCGGGTCACTCCGGAGAGAGCGCCGAGCGGATGGAGTAGGTTTGGGGGAACAAGGAGGAGCCTCATGGAGAAGATTTTGACGGGGAAGAAGGTAGCTATTCTCGTAGCCGATGGTTTTGAGCAGGTTGAACTGACGGAGCCGAGGAAGGCGTTGGAAGCGGCCGGGGCGACGACGGAGATCGTTTCGCCGGCTGAGAACGAGGTGCAGGGTTGGAATCACGACGAAAAAGCGGACTTATTTACTGTTGATATGCCATTGAAGCGTGCCCGTTCTGATGATTACGACGCGTTGTTATTGCCGGGCGGAGTGCGAAATCCGGATCAGTTGCGGATGCTGACTCGGGCGGTGGAGTTTATTGACGGCTTTTTCGCTACCGGGAAACCGGTGGCGGCGATTTGTCACGCGCCGTGGACGTTGATCGAGTCCGAAGTGGTCAAGGGACGAAAGATCACGTCATGGCCGTCGTTGAAGACTGACTTAATTAATGCTGGTGCTGAATGGGTCGATCGGGAAGTCGTCGTGGACCATGGTTTGGTGACGAGCCGGAAGCCCGCGGACATACCCGCGTTCAATCAGAAGATGCTTCAGGAGTTTGCGAAAGATCGGTACGCGCGGCAACGCGCCGCGTAGGGTTACATCTTCGTGGCGCGATCGCCGACGCGGATCACGCCGCCTTGAATGATCCTCGCATTAATTCCACGCAGGCAGAGTTCTCTTCCGACGGGCGAGTTCACAAACTTCATCGCCTCGACGCCGAAGCGCGCGACGAATTTGTGGCAGCCGGTGTGAGGTAGTGGACTCACTTCAAGGACCGCGTCGCCGATCGCGATGCGCGTCCCGCCCGGCAGGTTCTCCTTACTCAGGTCCATGTCGATGTAGAGTTGATCGCCCGCGAGCGGCCAACGATCTTTCGCCTGCGCCACCAGTGCAGTGACCCGAGAGTTCATGATGTTGATCTGCATCTCGGGATGCGGCGAGTTGTCGGGAGTTCTCGAGCTCGGACGTACGGACCAGTTGTCGCCGACGAGACCTTTCACCGGATCGAGTTCCGCCTCTTCCAGAATCTCTCTGTGATCCGTTTGCGGTCTTCTTACGATCAACTCGATTACGCCGTCGTTCTTCGGCGCGTCGCGCAGATGATCCAACGCCGCTTCGAGCTCCTGCATCGTCAGGTGCTTGACTTCAACATCGGGGAACAATTTCATGCCGGGTAATATACCCGTCCACCGATTGAAGACGAAAGAGCAGAGCGGCGCAGACGTTTACTCGGCGTCAGGACATTTCTGGCACTCGCTCGGGCATTGCGAAATGCAGGCGGTGTAGATCTGACAGCACACGATCGTGTTGCCGTCACACTGATTGAATCTGTTCAGACATTGGTTGCAACAAGTCGTCGACTGCTGGCTGGCGGTCGGAGTCATTAGTGCGGCCAGGCATACGACCAGTGCAACGATGGCGAGTAACCGGTATCGCAGTGGGCTGAATTTTTTCATGTGGTGAACTTCCTTTAGGTTGTGAGGCGAGAGCTACGATTCGGGTTTCGTTGCTCTCGCCTCTGGTTGCTAGTTACGACAGCCTTCGATGCAGCCGTGTTGGCAGATTGGGATTGTCGGATCCGGCTCACAAACGGAGCAGCAGGGGAGCATTGAGTTAGTTGTAGAAGCATTCGTTCCCGATCCGCTCGAAACAAAGCCGAGGCAGCCGAGGAGAATGCCGATTACCAGAAATTTTCGAATGAGTTTCCGCGATTGAATGACAAACATTACTTTCCCCTTTCATGAGTGAGTTAGACCGATTGGGCGATCATCGGCAGCCTTGGGGGTTTAAAGTCACAAGGTGCGACGTCTCGTCTGGGCTACCAATGTAAATGGGAGGTCGACTAAAGCCACGAATGGGAGGAGTGGCTAACAGGGGAATTCAAGTGCGATTTGAGAATAGTCCGGTGAGTAGTGTGAGTCAAGAGCGGGTTCGAGTAGAAATTCCGGTAGTGACGCAGTTTGAAAGTTTCTCTGCGATCCCTGCGTCCTCTCTGTTTTCTGCGTTCGAATAATGCTTCAAAAATGCAGTCCGCAGAAATCACAGAGGACGCGGAGGACTATTAACGCGAGAACCGCATTCCAAAACCACCACTTGCGTTCGTAAGATTGTCGGAAACAGCGCGGGGGATTATTCTAAGTCCGACTTACGCCCAGCTCATTCAAAGGAGTCGTGATCATGTCTCACCATAAGTTCCTCGTAACTTTGCTCGTCTTCGTCCTCTTCGCTCTCGCCGTCGCTCCTGCTCGAACTTACGCGCAAACAGAAAACGTTGCTGAGCTGATGAAGCGAGCGAACGACTTGATGGAGCAGAACAACTACACCGAGGCGCTGCCGGTCCTCGAGAAGATCGCGACGCTTCGGCCGGACGACGGTAAGACACAGTTCTTCCTCGGCTTTGCGCTGCTCGGCCAGGCGATCAATACCAAAGACGACGAGGCGCGAAAGGCGTTGCGCGTCCGCGCGCGCAACGCTTTCGTCAAGGCGAAGACGTTGGGCTATACGGAGCCGAAGCTCGGGGCACTGATCCAGAGCTTGCCGGAAGACGGATCCGACGCGGCCGCCTTCTCGTCCAATCGGAACGCGGACGCGTTGGTAAAAGAAGGCGAAGGACTGTTGATGCAGGGCAAGCTGGACGAAGCCCTGAAGAAATATCAGCAAGCACTCGAGCTTGATCCAAAGCTCTACCATGCTGCTCTCTTCTCGGGTGACATCTACCTGCAAAAACAGGATTTCAAAAATGCTGAGATCTGGTACCAGAAAGCGATCGCCATCGATCCGAATAAAGAAACTGCCTATCGTTACTCCGCAACGCCTTTGATGAGACAAAACAAAACGGACGAAGCCCGCGACCGTTACGTCGAAGCGTTCATCGTTGAGCCTTACAACCGATTCGCCGTTGCCGGTCTGGTCCAGTGGAGCAACGCGACCAACACCCGGCTCGCCCACCCGAAGATCGACATTCCTACGGACGTGACCTTCGATGAGAAGGGCAATGCAAAGATGAACATTGACGCCAGCGCACTGCTCGGCGGCGATGACGGATCGTTTGCATGGATCTCGTATGGAACGACTCGTTCCATGTGGCGGAAAGAAAAGTTCGCCAAGACGTTCGGGAGCGGCGCCGTTTATCGACATAGTTTGGCCGAAGAGGCGGAAGCGTTGCGCACGGTCGTCTCAACAGCCACGGCGGACAAGCGAACGAAGAAGCTAAGCCCGTCGCTGGCGACGTTGAAGAAGCTGGATGAGCAGGGGTTGCTGGAGGCGTACGTTCTGATGGCGATACCCGACCAGGGCATTGCGCAGGACCATGCAGAGTTTCTGAAGCAGAACCGCGACAAGCTGCGTCGGTATGTAATGGAGTATGTGATGAAGGGTGGAGGGAATTAGGCTCCACCGTATTCCCGCGCGGTTATCACGGTTTCCGCTGGCCCAACTCGTTGGTTCGCTTAAGCGCTTCGTCGTATTGTCGCATGAGTTCACTTTTACCCTGCAGGTTTCCCGACATTTCAGCCAGTTTTGCCAACTCCACCAGAATATTCGCTTTATAGCTCCAGGCGGATTCGTTTTCGGGAGTCA
>DASURS010000144.1:0-3090 GCA_036279935.1 Pyrinomonadaceae bacterium | reverse complement strand
GGCGAAACAGTAAATCTCACGATCGAGTTTGGCGCGACGGGAACGATGCGCGTGGAGCGCGGTGGACGCGTCACGTCGTTGCCGTTCGGATCGGTCGTTGTCGCAGTTGAAGATTCAGGCGGACGTCCGGGTGCGGGCACTCTCGCGGGCGGCAATGCTGGACCAGCAGGTTCGCGAACGATTCCAGTCGCCGGCGGGCAGGCAGCGTTCCAGTACACGCCGCCGGCGCAGGCTGCGTTGGACCAGTTGGTCGTTTCACTCGACGACGGCGAAGGCGGCATCGGTATCGAACTCGGCCGGTTCCCGCTCGAAGTACGCGGAGTTTAGCGATATGGCAGCAGTTATCAGAGTCGAGGAATCCAGGCGCGGCGAGGTAAAGCGCGTTAGAGAACCGCGCAGCGTCGCGGCGCCCGGGTTCGCGCACACGATTAGCTGGCCCAGCGTCGCGGGCGCAACTGTCGCCGAAGTGCAGGAAGCGAGCGTGTTTCTCTCGCCCGCAGTCGCTACTGAAACTCAACAGGACGTTTCGTTCAGCAATAGCAACGGCTTTGTCGTAAACATTCCCGCGAAGAAACGAGTGAAGTCGTTGACGCTGACCGGGCTCAAGCTGACGGGCGGTCAGGAGATCACGGGCGACGGCAACCTGTCGGAAATGCGGCTCGCCGTCTCGTTTCCACCGGCGCAGGGAGGCGGCTGGGACTCGCCGCGTTTCTCCGTGCCCGCGGTCGCTTCGGAGAAGATGGTGCCGGCGACGTTAACCGGCGCGACGTTCTCGAATCGCGTGTTACGGTTCAACGATTCGGTGCCCGCCGCGAAAGTACGCGTGTCATTGGTTACAGGCAGTGAGCCGCGCAATTTCGACGTGCAATCGGCGGAAGTTTCAAAGATTCACCTCGTTACGGAAACCTCCGCGCACAATATCAAGCTCGTTGGACCAGACGGCGCCTCGCTCTGGCAGGTGCCCGAATACGATCCCGACGCGCCGTCAACCGAGGTCGACATTCGCACCGCACTCGAGTTCGCGCTCGACGCGAAGGCCAAAGCGGGCGAACCCGTCGAAGCGACGTTCACCGTCTCCGCGGACGCACCCGCGGAGGCGATCGTCTCGTTCGGACGCGTCACCGGCGCTCTGTTGCGAGTACACGAAGGCGTTTTGCGCGCTGACTTGAAGGGCGATCCGGTTCGACTCGATCTCGGCACGATACCGCTGGCGAACGAAACACCAAGATCGGTCACCGGCGACCTCACGATCACTTACGCGGGCATTCGCATACTCGAAACGGTATCCGACGAGCCGTTGGCGCCCGACGCGGCAGTCACCGGCGTCATTGCGGGCGCAAACGGAATGCTGAAAGTATTCGCGCCGCAGGCACTCGACGGCATCACACCCGCGCGCATCGGCATCATCGGCCGGGCGCCGGAAGAATGTGAACTGTCGCTCGAATTCGTTTCCGTGAACGGCGGCATCGCGGTCTCGCCAGTTGGACCACCGGCGGTCATAACGTTGACGCCTGACAACGAGATTCTCACGCGCTGGGTCGACGTGCCGGCAGGCGTTGCATTGAACGGCCCGCTCGGTTTACGCGTACGCGCAAATCGCGGCCGCTTCTTCTGGGTCACTCGCGAACAACCGCTGGCGCGCATCGCGATTGCCGATCCCGATCCCGGCGGGCGTCCGCTCTTCCTGGGAACGTCGCGTTTGAAAGACATCGTCGAGACAAACTCGCATGAGCCCGGATTCAGTTTCACCGCTGCCGATTTCCGCAACGTCGCGCCGCTGCTGCGTTCCGACCTGTTTTTGACTGTCGATATTTCGGACCTGACGTTGAGGTATCCGCGATGAGTTTGATCGACGATCTGCAAAGTCTCGACCTCAGCGCGATCATGAACGCGCGCGGCTCGATTAGCGGCTCGGTGAGCGCGCCCGAAGTGCAGTCGATCCTACAGGGCGGCGCTGCGTCAAGTGCGCTCGGCAGTCTCGGCAGCGGTCTGCAATCGCTGCAAACGTCTTTTCCGAATCCGGAGTCGCTGTTGCGTCCGGTGGTCCAGGCAGTCGAAGGCCTCGGCGTTCATTTCGACATTCAGGGTTTGCCGCTGCCGGCGTTCACAGACGCCGTACGCGAAGGCGCAACGATCGCCAGCCGCATCGTTTCGATGGCGAACGGCAATCCGTCAGACTTCGGACAGATCTTCGGTTCCTCGCTCGGGCAGGTGCTGGAGGTCGTGCAGTCGAAGGCTGGCGACGCCGGCGGTTCGTTGGGAGCGCGCGCGGGTCAGTTTGGCGAGTTGGTCCGACTCGTCGATGGAAACGCGAACCTGCGAAACCCGCAAGCCATCGCGGAATTGGCGGCGGAGATCCTGTTGCCGTTTCCTAAAGCGAGTTTGACCGGGCTGCGCGACGGAGTTCAGTTGGTCCTTTCGGCATCGGCGGAAGTATCGCTTCCGAGCGGCCGTTTGTCGGGACTGCTCGGCGCGCTCGACGCGGTGACAGTCGCGGCCGAACGACGCGACGCCGCCGCGCTCGACGTCGCGCTTCGCCGCGTCCGCGAAGCGCGCGCACAAACACTGGCAACGCTTCGCGACGATCTTCGTTTCGCTATCGAGCAGATCGATCGGCTGCGCCTGCCGCAACTCCTGAATCCGCTGGTCCAACTCAGCAGCACCATCAACATCGGCGGGCAGGGAGCAATCGACTTCCTCGAAGAGTTTCGCCTGATGCTGCGCGACACGCGCTCGCACATCGAAAACTTCAATCTCGACGAGGCGCGCGCGTTTCTCGAAATGCTGCCGGGCGTGATCGAAGCGAACGCGCGGGCAGTCATCGAAACTCCGATCAACCTGGCCGTCGAACGCGCGAAGGAGTTCGTGCGCAACCTGCTGCGTCATCTTCCGATTCGCGAGTTGCGCGAGGAACTGACGCGCTTCCTGCACAACGCCGCCGTCGAGATTCAAAACGCGAACCTCGATGGACCGGCAAACGCCGCGCGCAGTGCGTTGGCGACTGTCGCCAACACGCTTAACTCGGACGGCCTCGTGGCCCAGGTGCAAGCCGCGCTTCAGCAAGTGAACGAGGTGATCGGCGGCGCGCTC
>DASURS010000143.1:0-2746 GCA_036279935.1 Pyrinomonadaceae bacterium | reverse complement strand
AGTGCTCTTCTCTTTCCAGGCCAGATACTCGTAACCGGCAAGGCCGGGCAGTCCACCACCGGTGGCCGGTTTGCCGACGGACACGAGCCGTTGCGGATCGCGAAAAGGCAGCGCGCGCAAAAGCACCGCGTTGACGAGACTGAAGATCGCGGTGTTGGCGCCGATGCCGAGCGCCAGCGTGATTACGGCGATGGACGTAAACGCGGGCTGCCGTAACAAACTTCGCATTCCGTGACGGACGTCTTTCAGTAATTGGTTCATAATATGTCGGTTGCCAATTGCCAATTGCCAATTGCCAATTAGGTTTGTCGTTTTGGTCGATTACCGACTTGTTTACCTATGGGTTAAGCAAGTCCCGCGGTTTTCCAAATCGGCAATTGGCAATCGACAATCGGCAATTCCTTCATTCGTATCTAAGTGCTTCCAACGGATCGACTTTCGTCGCGCGCCGTGCGGGGACGTAACAGGCAAGCAGTCCCGCCGCGATCAGCAGCGCCGTGATGCCGGCGAACGTGAACGGGTCTGTCGCGGTCACGCCGAACAGCAAACTCTTCATCAGTCGCATCAGTCCAAACGCAGCCACCAGACCGACGACGAGGCCGATGCCGATCACAGCCATTCCCTGGCCCAGGATCATTCGCAGCACGTCTCCGACCTGTGCGCCGAGCGCGAGGCGAATACCGAGCTCGTGTGTTCTCTGCGTGACTGTGTAAGCGGTTACGCCGTAGATGCCCGCGGCGGACAACAGCAGTGCGACCGCGCCGAACACGCCGAGCAGAAACAGGTTGAAGCGCGGCTGCGTTACTGACTCGCTGACGATGTGCTCCATCGTTTTGACTTCGGAAACCGGAACGGTGCGGTCCACTTCAGCCACCGCCTGCCGCAGCGCCGGCGCGAGACTTTCCGGCTCGACTGTCGAGCGGACCACGAGGGCCATGTTTTGGAAGAGATCCTGTTTGCTCGTGAAATACAGTTCCGGCGGCGCGTCTTCGCGCAACTCGAGGCTGCGCACGTTCGCGGTCACGCCAATGATCTCGTACCACACAGGTTGATCGTTTGGCCCCGTATTGCCGAACGTGACTCGCTTGCCGACGGGATCTTCGTCAGGAAAATCGCGTTGGGCCAGCGCCTGGTTGACCATCAATCTGAGCGGCGCGTTGCTATCGTCCTGCGGAGTGAACGCGCGGCCTCTCAGGACCGAGATGTTCATCGTGCGGAAATAGTCGGGACTGACGTTCCGGAAGTTGCCGTGCGGCCATTTATCAATCGAGACGATCGGACGGCCTTCGATGCGGAAGCCGGTCGTTGGCCCGAGGCTGAGCGGCAACACGTTGATCGCGCCCGCGCTTTGCACGCCGGGAATCGCGCGTGTTCGCTCGAGCACTCGTTCGTAAAAGTTGATTAAGGCGTCGTCATTTTCAAACTGTGGACCAGCGGGCGAGAGTCTTGCAGTCAACACCTGTTGCGGCGTGAAGCCGGCGTCGACCTCCTGCAATCGCATGAAACTGCGGAACAGCAATCCCGCGCCGGCGAGCAGCACGACGGACAATGCGACCTCGGCGACGATCAGTGCCTGTCGCAGACGCGTCTGACGAGCGCCGCCCGCCGCACCGCGCGACGTTTCCTTCATCGCCTCCTGAACGTCCGCGCGAGAGAGATGAAGCGCGGGCGCGAAGCCAAAGAGAAATCCGGTGAACAGCGACACGCCGAGAGTGAAACCAAAGACGCGCCAGTCCATGCCGATCTCGTTCAGTCGCGGAAAGTCCTTTGGCAGCAGTTTGGTGATTGCAACGATGCCGTAGCTCGACAGGAGCAGGCCGAGAGCGCCGCCGGCCAGCGCCAGCATCGTGCTCTCTGTGAGGAGTTGTCTCATGACTCGAAAACGCGACGCGCCGAGGGCAGCGCGAATCGCCATCTCCTTGCTGCGCGCGGCCGCACTCGCCAGCAAAAGGTTCGCAACGTTCGCGCAGGCAATCAGCAGCACGAACATGACCGCGCCAAACAACAGCCACAGCATCGTGTCGGACTTGCCGACGAGATGGTCCTGTAACGAAACGACGCGATTGAAACGCTCGTTGTTGCTCTCCGGATACTGCTGCCGCAGCCGCGCAGTGATCGTTTCCATGTCGCTGGCGGCCTGGTCCACCGATACTCCGGGCTTCAACAATGCGATCGCGGAAAGGTAACCCATGCCGCGGCGCTGCGTCGGTTCGATGGCCGGGTTGATCTCCGGCGCGAGTTTCAGCGGCGGCAGCCATGCTTCTGTCTTGCTCGGGTATTGAAAACCGGCCGGCGCAACGCCAACAGCCGTGTAGTTTGCGCCGTCGAGACTCACTTGCCGGCCGATTATTCCCGGATCAGAGCTGAACCTTCGCCGCCATAACGAATCGCTGAGGACCACGACGGGAGCGTGTCCCGCCTGCTCGTCAGCGGCGACGAAAAGGCGGCCGAGTTGTGGTCCAACGCCGAAGACGTCGAAAAAGTTAGCGGACGTTTGGGCCAGGTCGATGCGTTCGGCCTGATCGTTGAGCGACAGGTTGGCGTTCGTAATTTTGATCGCGGCGAGTTGTTCGAAGACGGTGTTCTGCGCGCGCCAGTCGAGAAAGTTCGGACCGGTCACCTGGACCAGGCGTCCGTCGCGGTTCACCTCCTGGATCGCCACGATGCGATCGGCGGTGCGATACGGCAGACGCCGCAGCATGACGCTGTTGACGACACTGAAGATCGCCGTGCTCGCGCCGATCCC
>DASURS010000142.1:0-26945 GCA_036279935.1 Pyrinomonadaceae bacterium | reverse complement strand
CTATCGAGCTCGATCCGCAATTCGCACAGGCTCATAACTGGTATTCATATTTTTTAATGGCGATGGGCCGCATCGACGAGTCGTTTGCTGAAAACCAGATCGGCCTCAGATTGGATCCTCTCGACGAGAGCGTCAATCAATACCTGGTATGGCATTATATTCATGCGCGTCAGTTTGATCGCGCTATTGTTCAACTCGAGAAGACACTCGCTAACAATCCTGATTTCTTTCTGGCGCGGGTTACGCTCGGAATGGCTTATGAGCAAAAGGGGGAGGTTGCAAAAGGGATTGAGGAGTTCAAGAAAGCATACAAGCTGGAGACAAATGCTATCGTGCTTGGCTTTCTTGGACATGCATACGCGCATGCTGGAAATATCGAAGCAGCGCAAAGGATACTGGAAGAATTGGAAGAATTATCAAAACGAATATATGTTCCCTCCTTTAGTACTGGCTTAATCTGCACCTCACTTGGCCAGAACACGCAAGCCTTTGAATGGTTTGGGAGGCATATGCGGCGCAAAACGAATGGATGAATTGGTGGACAGTAGTTCCGAACCGTCCCCGCACTCTTACTCCATCCTTTATTAAGGACTGCTTTTCTGTGGCTGGGCATTAAGAAAGTCATTGACCATGGGAACAATGAGATCCATTTTGTTCATCAATGTGACGTGTGTTGCATTGGGTAGGATCGCGAGCCTCGATTCTGAGCGCGGCCGCATATCGCCATGAATCTCACCGCCCTTCAAACGGAACACTTCGGCGATGTAATCGAGCCGCACGCCATCGGCATCGCCGTGGATGAAGAGCATCGGCGCTTTTGTAGCTTTGAGTTTCTCGGCGCCAAAATCGTACGGCTTGCTAGCCAACTCTACGACGTGCTTTACGAAGGCTTCGAATTGGTCCGGTGTCGGACTCAACTTTTTATACTCGGTCTCGATGGGTGACCCCTTGAACATACTGGCTTCCAAACGCGCTAACGCCTCCATCCCTTCTTGGACCACGCCATCGCTGCGGAAGACAGCTGAAATGCTTACCACTTTCCTGACTCTTTCCGGGTGGCGGATGGCCAGCTGCATGGCAACACCTCCACCCATGCTGTAGCCCAAGACGTCCGCTTGTTTGATTTTCAGGTAGTCGAGCAGGGAGGCTATGTCGTCGGCGAGATTCTCATAACTGAAATCGCGATTGATGTCGGCGGTTCGACCGTGGCCTTGCATCTCGACGGCGATAACCTGTCGGGTTTTTGAAAGCTCCGCGATCATCTCCGTCCAGTTATTGGTGATCGTCATGAAGGCGCCGTGGAGTAGGACCACAGGTTCACCCTTCCCGTGGATTTCGTAATACATCTTGAGGCCGTTTACGGGTGCATAGCCCGTCTTCGGTTCTTGCGCTGCTGCGGTGGATCCGAGAAGGGTCAGCATTAAAGCCATTGCTCTCATGTGTTTGAGATTTAGTTTCGAAACGATCTGTTGTTTGTTATCTACCATTGCATTTCTCCTCGCTTCGTTATCTCTCCGTGTCGGTGTGTCCACTATATAGTCGATTGACTGAACTCCAAATCGACACGTTTCTCGTCGGGCAGCGGAAAAAACCCGAACGTCTACGAGGACCAGAGGCTTTGCACAAAAGGTCGGAGTGCGGTTGAGCACCGCAGACTGATTTGCGATTTTTTGTGCAGAGCCAGGAGAAACTGGCGAACGGTCTTTGATATGGCAAGCTCAGGAACGGTTCGAGGCTCATGACAACCCATGCTCGTTCGGTACTTGATCGAGGAGTTCTCCCAGATCCGAACACGTATAGCCGACATGATTGACGCCGATACCGGCACGGCTATCAGCTTCAATACTCGCCAGACTGGAGCTGAATCATCTACGGCAGGAATTCAGACGAGTTCGGGAGTAACCGTCTTCATTTGTGATCGCTGATAAGATCGTTGCCATCTTAACTGGAATTCATGCAGCGCGCCATGTGGTACTCGCACGGGGTAGTGGGTCAGTTTGAATTAGACCTCCCGCAAAGGCGCAAAGTCGCCAAGAGAAGACGACGAAATCGCTGTTTTTCTTTGCGCCTTTGCGCCTTTGCGGGAAACACTTTTTTAAACTGACCCACCACTCTCGCCCGGATAGCGGCGGCTGCATTTTTCGTCGGAAGCCACGCGGCATTGCAGTTCTTGATTGCCGCCGTGAGGTGGTATAGCATCACCGGCATACTTGACTAGATGCAACAGCGCTGGCGCTGATGCGCAGCTGTAAAGATCCCTTCTGACGAGCAGTTGCGTTCTAGCGACGCATACATCCGAACCCGACAGTAATCTCCAATCACAGGTGTGTAAGCCATGACACACTCTCCCAAACCCTTTTTCCCAGAAAGAAGGAACCTTCATGAGTCACATAACACCAATGACACTGCTACGAGCAGTCTGTGGCGCGGCCTTGATCCTGATGGCTGCGCACTTACAGGCCTTCGCCCAAACTCCAACTCCAACACCGCAAGCGGCACCCACACCGGAATTCCTCGCTATCACGGTGGTCAGCGTGAAGCCTGACATGATGGTCGAATTTCAGAACTTCATGAAAAACACAACTAACCCTGCGCTCAAGAAGGGCGGCGTTAAATCGCGTGAAGTTTGGCAGAATACAGGTGCTGCCGGAGACCCCTTCGAGTATGTGTTCGTTACTCCCGTCGCAAAACTCGCAGAATTCGACGGCTCGAGTCCGCTTGAAAAAGGTCTTGGCCCACAGGGTGTGCCCGCGTGGCAAATGAAAGCAGGCAGTCTCGTCACCAGCGTTCGCAGATTTATCATTCGGACGCGACCCGATTTGAGTTTCATGGCTCAACGCACAGGAGCGCCGAAGCTGGCGGTAGTAACGTTCGTTCAGGTCGCGCCAAATCGAAACGAAGATTATGAGAGCTTCTTGAGGAATGACTTTGTCCCGGTAATGAAACAGGCCGGCGTCACTTACCTGGTCTCTCAGACAATCTTCGGCGGAAACGGCAACGAATACATTACGCTCACTATGCGGGACAGCTTTGCAGATCTCGACAAAGGACCTGTCCTCACACAGGTGCTCGGACAAGAAGCAGCACAGAAACTAATGCAAAAGCTGCCTGCGGGTGCAGTGGTCAATCTTGAACGTTCGATCACGAGATTTGTGCCCGAATTGAGCATAATGCCCGCTACACCGTAAGAGAACTCGTGCGAACCTCACGCATGGGAATGGGACCACAAAGCAAACATCAATACAGCTTTGTGGTCCTCTTTATCTGCCCACAACCAGCGACCGGGCCGATTGCCAGAAGGTTCAGTATCTTGTACATTACATCACGTTGTGTAAACAATACTGAACATTATGAAAACTCAATCATCAAAACCACTGCCTTTGCCCGTGAAGCGGAGCTTAAAAAAGCTGGGTGCCGACCTTGCTGATGCAAGGAAGCGCCGCCGCATTTCGACCAGTACGATGGCTCAGCGCGCCATGATTAGCCGCACCACCTTAGTCAAAGTTGAAAAGGGAGATCCGGGTGTCTCGATCGGTGTGATCGCCACGGTGATTTTCGTCTTGGGAATGACCGATCGATTAGCCGATATTGCGGATGCGTCTCATGATCGACTGGGGCTCGACTTGGAGAGTGAAAAACTCCCAAAGCGAATAACTTCGTCAAGGAAACCGAAACATGGAACGGGTGATTGAAGTCTTTGTTGACCTCGACAGCAGCTCTCAGTTTGTCGGTCGTCTTTGGTCGCGTTCACCCAAAGGGCGTGAGAGCGCATCCTTTGAATACGACAAGAACTGGATCGCGTCGGATGATCGCTTTGCGCTTGAACCCTTACTGACGATTGATACCGGTATTCATCACTCGCAGCCGGGCAAACCGTTATTCGGCGCAATCGGTGACTCCGCGCCGGATCGTTGGGGAAGAACGTTAATGCGTCGAGCGGAACGTAAGATTGCTGAACGGGAAAAGAGAACCCAACGAACGCTGTTGGAAATCGACTACTTGCTTCAGGTAGACGATCGAATCCGCCAGGGAGCTTTACGATTTCGAGAAGCCGGCACAACTGAGTTTCTGGCCCACGGACAACGAGCAATCCCTCCATTGGTCCAACTGCCAAAACTACTTTCGGCATCTGACCACGTCCTAACCGACACCGATACTGATGAAGATCTACGTCTGCTCTTAGCGCCTGGCTCATCTCTCGGAGGTGCAAGACCGAAAGCCGCTGTGCTTGACGCCGATGGCAGCCTCGCGATTGCGAAGTTTCCAGCAAGAGGCGACGAATACCACATCGAACTTTGGAGCTGCGTTGCCCTTGCGTTAGCAAGCAAGGCGGGCATTAATGTCCCACGTTATCGATTGACAACAGTGCTCGATCAACAGCTCTTACTTGTAACCAGATTTGACCGCAAAGGAACTGCGCGAATTCCATTCTTGTCGGCGATGAGTATGATCGGCGCAGACGAGAACCAGCCTCATAGCTACCTCGAGATTGTAGATGCCATTCGTCAACACGGCGCCGATGTCCGTAAGGACCTGAAAGAACTATGGCGCAGAATCTTGTTTTCGGTATTAGTATCGAATGTCGATGACCACCTGCGGAATCATGGCTTTCTGTACGATACAGTCAAACGTGGCTGGCGGCTCTCACCAGCGTACGATTTAAATCCTGTACCGGTAGATATCAAACCTCGAATCCTCTGTGTCATGATTGATGATCAAGATAACTCAGCCTCGTTTGATCTTACGGTTGAAGTTGGGAATTACTTTGGATTGGTTGAAGATGATATGCGAGCGGTGGTGACGGATCTCGTGAATTCGATTTCTACCTGGAGAGATGAAGCCAAGCGAATCGGAGTCTCGGCGGAAGAGATCAATCGGATGGCAACTGCGTTTGAGCACGACGAAATGGCGCGGGCGCAGAGGTTTTTGCGAGCGTGACGTACGCTTGAAGAGCTGAGCATTGAGAGGGGAAAAATGCCGGAGATCGATCGTTCGCTAATAATCTTGAAACCCAAGCAGCCATTTCTTAATTGGATTCGAACGCTCGATGATGAAGACAACGATCTTACTCTCGAGGAGTTGGCCGAGGACTCAACGGCATACCTTATCCCGGAGCTTTGGGAGGATTCCGATCAGCAGGAGCTGCTCGAATCGCATTACGACGTACTGTTCGAGGAGCAACTAGGAGGATGGTGGACAGATGAAGCCGCTTGGCCGAAGAAGCGCGACTTGACCATGTTTCTGGATTGGTTTGACGTGGAGTTTCACAGTCTTGTATTCGATCTGTGCGACGAGCCAATCCGTGTCATTGATGAGAGCGATGCCTGAATCCTCTTAGCTACGTCGGCGAAAAATGTCAGCGATTCCTCACTCGCACTCGCGCAGTCGCCGAATCTCGCGATTCTGTGTCTTTAATCCCCTTTGTCAATTTCCTTTGCAGTTCAGCGACAGCTTTGTGAAATGCCGTTGCCAGCATGAACATTCGCTCCCGCGGGGGCGATTCCCCCAAATTTTTTTAAAACGAGCAAAGGGTGACAAGGAAGGAGATCAACCATGGCAACACGTTATGAGGATCGAGACAACGAGCGTGGCCGGCGGAACTTTGGTCGTCGCTCCGGTCGGGAAGACGATCGCGCTTACAACCAATCCGGCCGAAGTGGCGCTGAGCGCGGCTTCGAAGACGAACGCGACCGGTATTCGGCCGAAAGTAGATGGCGGGGTCAATCCGAGGAGAGAACTCCGTATCGATCGGGCAGCGATTACCAGTCCTCGCGGGAGGATTACGGTGATCAAGGATGGGAAAGCGATTACTCAAATCGCGGTTACGGCAGCGCCGTCCCCGGTCGCAGCTACGGTGACTACGGCTTGGGATATGGCGGCATTCAGGGCGGATATGGCCGTGGCGAACGCGGATTCGGCGGCAGCATCGGATCCGGCGGCGCCGAGCGCGGATACAGCGGTAGCGAACGCGGATACAGCGGCGGTGAGCGCGGAGGACGCGAGCGCGGAGAGGGTGAACGAGGTCGCTATTCCGACACTTCCAGCGGTTACGGCCAACGCTATAACTATCCAACCGGCTCTCGTTCCAGCGAAAGATTTGGTGAACGCGATCGTGGATACGAGTATGGTCGCGGCGAATACGGAGGCGACGAACGCGGCTGGTGGGATCGCGCGTCAGACGAGGTCGCATCGTGGTTCGGCGACGAGGAGGCTGAGCGCAGACGTCGTATGGATGAGCAGCGTCCACACAGAGGAAAAGGGCCGAAAGGCTATCGCCGTTCCGATGAACGCATCAAGGAAGATGTCAACGATCGACTCAGCGAGGGCTACCTCGACGCGACTGAGATCATGGTCGCCGTAGAGAATGGCGAAGTGACGCTAACCGGAACGGTAAACAGTCGCGCCGATAAACGACGCGCGGAAGACATTGCCGAGTATGTGTCGGGTGTTTCGAACGTCGAAAACCGGCTCCGCGTGAAGGACGCTACGGGCCGCTACAGTTCGTCGCAAACCACCGGCGTGACCGACACCAGCACTACATCGAGCGGCGCTGGCGCGACCGGAACGGGTACCGGCACAACTGGAACGGCGACAGGAGCCAGCGCGACCGGTGCGGCAACTTCAACCGGAACTGCTGCGCGAGGAAAAACAACGAGCAGCTAAACACTTTATCCATTGCTGCACTTAAAACGCCCCATGACGTCACCGGATGGGGCGTTTACTTTAAGAGCGCTTTGGTTCAGACTTCGTGTCTCGGACGGCGCAGATGCCAATGAAAGTAGCTCTAACATTCTTCTTCGTCCTGACCAGTCTCTCACTGTCGTTTGCGACGCAGGATACAGCGCCCGTCGCATGTCGCGGTAAATCGCTCTCGATCACATCGCTACAGTTACCCTGGCTGGAACTGAGGGGGGAGGGTCTGCCTCTTCGCTTTGGCGGTACCCGGCAGATGCCCCCCTTACAGTTTCCCGCCGACGCGCCGTTTCATCTGATTATTAAGAATCGTGACGAGTTCAGTAAGTTCTGGAAGGGAATGTTCGCTAAAGTTCCGCCGGATCAGGTACCACCACCTGTCGAAATCGATTTCTCGAAAGAAATCGTTGTTGTTTCGGCGATGGGATACAAAATGTCGCTCGGGTCTTCGACCTTCATTGACGGTGCTTGTGAGGTTGACGGTCGCGTCGAGGTGTTTATCAGTAATGTCGATGGTCCATGTGGTGCGGTACTGGGGATCCCGGCGGCTCCGGCTGATGCCGCTCGAATCCCTCGCACCGATCTGCCTATCGTGTTTCGTGAAACTCAGTTCAGTTGTACTCAGTGGCAGAATGAACTCTCGCGCCGATCCCGCCGAAACTGAATCAACAAGAACAACCAGTGAAGCAAGCTGCGCCGGGGCGCAGCACAGAGTTAAACGGCTGCGCCGAGGCGTCAGCCGTTTGGTTTCCAATCGAGCGTAATCTCCGCCGCAGCGCAATGCGTTAGCGCTTCTCCGTCGAACCACTCAGAACTTCAGAAGATCTTCTTGAACATCCGGGTGAACCAGTTGCCCATACTCTTCGCGCCTTTCGCGGTCTTGTTACCGACGTCCTCGCCCTTGTCCGCAGCCTCCGCGCCTATGGCCTTCGTCTTTTCGGCGGCCACTTTCGTTCCCTTGACGGTGGTGTCCTTCACATCTCCAGCTTTGTCCCCGACCTCAGCGCCGACTTCTTTCGTCTTCTCGCCGGCGGCCTTAGCACCCTTGACCGTGGTGTCCTTCACATCTTCGGCCTTGTCGCCGACCTCAGCGCCGACTTCCTTCGTCTTCTTGCCGGCGGTCTTCGCACCCTTGACGGTCGTGTCCTTCACATCTTCGGCCTTGTCGCCGACCTCAGCCCCGACGTCTTTCGTCTTCTCGCCGGCGGCCTTCGTACCCTTGACCGTCTTGTCCTTCACATCTTCGGCCTTGTCGCCGACCTCAGCACCGACGTCTTTCGTCTTCTCGCCGGCGGTCTTCGCACCTTTGACCGTTTTGTCTTTTACCTCTTTAGCCTTGTCAGCCGTCTTTTCTGCGGCGTTTTTGTCTTGCGTGCGGTTCTCCTGCCCCACAGCCTGCCCGCCCATCGCGGTCAATAGAACAAGCCCACACAATCCTGCTAACAAATTCTTACGCATACAGACCTCCATGCAATGAATCAGAACGGTTATCTCCTGCCTCGAACACATGTCGCAACTGAGATGCCAAGAGCGGTACACAGATTACGCAGATTTTAATGACAGATGTCGGGCTAACCTTCGCCGGGGGCCTGGTGAAACGGAACACCCGTCTTGTAATGCTCTGCAGCCAAGAGCCGGGCATTATTCGTAGCGTGGCAGCATTACGGCTCTCGATCATCTCGCCCAGGCTTGTGCTCACGAATTGCGAGCAGCTCACATGTCTTTCGAACCAGACTGCCGGGAAGCGGGTACCATAGGCGATTCGTTTCGATCAGCTTTTGACCGTCAATACCGATGCTGAGTTCTAGGAAGCCACCCTTTAAAACTTCCACCTGAATCTCGTTGTTCTTTCTTAACTGTGCCGCCGCACGGGTAGCAATGTATTTTTTGGTTGGTCAGACTGGGCAATAACGTATTTCTACCTTTCGCATAGCACTTCTCCTTCAAGGTAGTTCTTATTTTCTGGAGCGTAGATCTTTAATCGTTTCTCGAATCCTGCCGCCATCAGGTGCTTTTGGATCCATCACGATATATCTTGCCAATTCGTCGGCTGCGCGACTGTACTGCTTGTTGTGCCAGTAAATACCGCCCAGATATTTATGGGCCGTGGCGATCCGATCATTGCTGTTCGTGATCGAAATCTTAAACTCCGCCTCTGCCGCTTCAAACTCGTGCTGGTTCATCAAAGCCAGGGCAACATAATAATGGACCGTCGGCGCCGCCGCGTTCTTCTGAAGAGCCTGCCGCAACTGCTTCTCAGCCTCCGCGAATTTCTTTAGGTTCAGGAGCGCGATCCCGTAATTAAGGTGCGCCACAAACTGTTCCGGCTCGAGTTTGACAGCCGCAGCAAAAGCTTCGGCGGCTTTGTCAGCTTGTCCGAGCATGAGATATTGCACGCCCATTTCATTGTAGGCCAATTCAAAATCCGGAGCCTGCGAGATTGCCTCCTTGAACTGCTCGATGGCTTTCTTCCTCTCGCCCGAGTGAGCTAATTCAACTCCCTTATCGAAAGAATTTCGTGCCGGCTTAGGCAGATTCGACGGTACGACACGCGTTGCTCCAGCGTTGGAAGCCGACGTCTTCTTCGGCTGTAGATACAGTTGCACTCGATAAGTCAGTGGGATGGCATAGTCGAACGGATTTCCCTGCGCCGGGACAGTCCCTGCACTGCCGATGGTAACGGTCTCGAAAGCGTTCTCGTATTCGTCGCCGCCGTCGACGACGACCGTGTAAGAATCCGGCCTCAAGTGCGTAAAGCTAAAGCTGCCGTCGGAGTTTGCGACCGTGGTTAATTCGCTCGAGCTATCGCCTCGGAGCTTGACGACGGGTCGCATGCCGGATTTGTGCCCACGTGGAAAATAGATCATTCCCTGGATTATTTCGTTCCCGAAAGTGCCTGTCGTATTTACTCCGTTGATACTCTGCGCATGTGAGACAGTGTACAAGGATAAAATGACGGCGAGCGTTACTGACCCCCACAAGGACGAGTTACGAATTAGCGGAGATATAAGGCGTGACGGTAAACACATAATGCTTCCCCTATGAATTAGAAAGTGAAGATTGAAGACGGAAGTATAATGACAAGCTCGTGGAAGACAAAATGCGACAAGCGGTCATACGGACGCCACATCGGAATCAAGCGCCTGCGCAGCACCACGGAGGCCACTCCTGCGCTGTTTCACGCACTCCATAGCGAAAGCTTCCTCACGAAACACGCCGACGAACCCATAAAAACCCATCTTTCCTTAGGTGTTTCCCGGCATATTTCTTGCTCTTCTCGTCTCAGACGTATGCGTTATGCGATTCCCTGCCCACTTCATAGTCCTTTCAATCCCCATATCGAGAGGTGACAATAGATGAGTACCACAGCAGCCAAGAAAGCGGACCTGGCCGGACCAGGAATCGGCAATTACGACGAGCTCGAAAAGGTTTTGCCGCAAGACTACAGCTCCCTCCTGAGTCTCAAAGATACCCAGCGGGCAATCACGCTCGTCAAACGTTATATCGAAGACGGTCTTTGCCGCGAACTGAATCTGATCCGCGTCGAGGTCCCGTTAATCGTCGACGTTGAGAGCGGCGTCAACGATTACCTGGATCGAGACGGCTCGCGAACTCCAGTCGAGTTTCACATTTCAAACGACCACAACAAACATCCGATCGATGCTCAGGTTGTACAAGCCGCCACCAAATGGAAACGCGTCGCCTTGAAGCAGTTCGGTATGACGACGGGCGAAGGCCTGGTCACTGACATGCGCGCCGTCCGCAAAGATTATTTCCTGGACCACGATCACAGCGCCTACGTCGATCAATGGGACTGGGAGAAAGTGATCACTCCTGAGCAGCGTAACCTTGCCTTCTTACGGGAGACGGTCGAAGGCATCTGGAAGGTCATCAAAGGCGCCGAAACATACATCCAGGAACTCTTCCCCGCTTTGAAGACAAGCCGCTATCCAAACCTGCCGGACGAGTTAGTCTTCATGCACGCCGAAGAGTTACTTCAGAAGTATCCGGATCTGCCGCGAAAGATGCGCGAGACGGCAATCCTCCAGGAACATCCGGCGATTTTTATCTACGGAATCGGATGGATCCTCGACGATGGTTATCCGCACGAAATGCGCGCCGCCGACTACGACGACTGGGTGACGGAAACGACAGACAACGGCAAAACTTTTCACGGCCTGAACGGCGACATTCTTGTTTGGAACCCGGTGACCAAACGCCGGCATGAACTCAGCTCGATGGGCGTTCGCGTCAATGCGCAAACGCTTCAGCAGCAGCTCGAGATCACGGGCCAACTCGATTTCCTGAATTTGCCTTACCATCAGGCAGT
Organism: Pyrinomonadaceae bacterium; assembly: GCA_036279935.1. Lineage (GTDB taxonomy): Bacteria > Acidobacteriota > Blastocatellia > Pyrinomonadales > Pyrinomonadaceae > PSRF01. The sequence goes on along the minus strand of DASURS010000142.1, from coordinate 15,922 downwards.
TCTTAACAACGAGCTTCCGCTCAGCATCGGCGGCGGCATCGGACAATCGCGCACCGTGATGCTCCTGCTCGAAAAAGCACATCTCGGTGAAGTGAGCGTCACGGTTTGGCCGCGGAAATTAAAAGAGATCTGCAGCCGGAAGAACATACACGTGCTGGAGTGATCTCAATGACGCCTTCAACCGCATCGCCAGGCATCCGGGCGCGGCCGCTAACGGTCAGTGGACCTGACAGACACCTGATCGAATCGATCGTTGGATCTCAACCTGGTCCAACGTTGGTGATCACCGGTGGAATTCACGGCAACGAACCTGCCGGAGTGCTCGCTGCTGAACGCGTGCTGCCGCGTCTCAGAGAACTAAGAGCGGCGATACACGGGGAAATCGTGTTTCTGCGTGGAAACACGCGCGCGCTGGAACGCAACGTTCGTTTCGTCGACGCAGATTTCAATCGGCAATGGACCAGCGGAATCATTTCCGAAAACAGATCGCATCCTTCGCGCACCTCTGAAAGTAACGAGCAACACGAACTATTCATTCATTTGAGCGATGCGGTTAAGCGAGCGCGTGGTGAAATCTATTTTCTCGATTTGCACACGACGTCGGCGCAGGGTGAACCGTTTGCAACTGTCGGCGACACCTTGCGCAACCGGCGTTTCGCGCTGATGTTCCCGGTAATGATTGTTCTGGGACTTGAAGAACAGATAGAGGGAACGCTGCTTGAATATCTAAACAATCTGGGTGCAGTCACGCTTGGTTTTGAAGCCGGCCAGCATGAGGCACTCAGCTCGGTCGATAATCATGAAGCGATGATCTGGAATGCCGTCGTAGCAAGCGGAAATCTGGCACGTAATCATGTAGCCGACCTCGAGCACTGGCAATCCGTTCTTAAACGTGCGGGACGCAGTCGTGTAATTGAGGTGCGATATCGGCATTCGATTGGGCCGGAAGACAGGTTCAGAATGGAACCCGGCTTTAGAAGTTTTGATCCCGTCAGCCGGGGACAGCTACTGGCGAGAGATCGCTCCGGGGACATCACGGCACGCGAGAGTGGACTGATTCTGATGCCACTTTATCAAGCGCTTGGTGACGACGGGTTCTTCCTGGCGCGTGAAGTCAAGCGATTCTGGTTGAACCTGTCCGCATTGCTCCGCAGATTGAGAGTCGGCAACTTCATGCACGTGCTGCCAGGTGTTCGCCGCGACCGCGGGAACAAAGATGTGTTTGTCATCAACACCCGTATTGCACGACTTTTGCCGCTACAGATTTTTCACCTTCTCGGCTTCCGAAAGTTACGTTGGGTTGACAACTCACTGGTAGTCAGCAGGCGCGCTTACGACCTGGCAGGACCAGGCGAGATCAGGCTGACGTAAGATTTTGAGTCAGGACGTGCTGGTCAGTATTACCGCCCACATGCAAAAGCAACTAAGCGCGGCTGCGGATCCAGTAGTCCGGCTCCATCAACGTTCAACCGTTAGATCTGCTCTCAGTGGTGTTATCACAGCAGAGCTCTCAGCTCGTTTCTTTGAAGTCGCCGCGCTTCGAATTGCTTGTTTCGCGAGGCTAAAGACCGTGCGCCTGTTCTCAAAAAATACTTTGATCCATGCTCGCCTGGTTGTCTGTGGGAAAAATATGGCGCGAAACGCGAGCCGTGTGATGAAGTGGAAAACCCGCGGACCAACTGAAGCGTCGCTCAGGGCCTCAACGGCTTCTGCATTTCGTGCGGCACTGTATGAATGTGTCCACGCGTACGCAAGCTCGTCGTGAGTTTGGTCCACAGTCATCTTGAGAGGTACGTGGGCCATCGTGTTTTTCTCGAACTTAAGCCAATGTTTTGGTCGAATGAGACGGCCATCTTCTTGAAGCCGCTTATAAAGAGGCGTCGAAGGAAACGGCGTGAGTTGGCCGAACACGGGCAAGCCCGGAGGCCAACTGCGAAGCTGTTCTAATATCCGCTCGGCCACGCCCGGTGTGTCGTTATCCATACCGATGATGAAGGAAGTGATAGCGTAGATTTTCCGCTGAGCAAGCCGCTCGAGCACGCTGGTGTATTCTTCGGGCTTATTAAATCCCTTCTTAACGTCGGCCAGATTAACGGGATCAATCGACTCCATCCCAATAAAGATGACTCTGCCGCCGGAATCCGCAATCAGATCAACCAACTCCTGATCGCGTAGCAGGTTGGCGCTGATCTGCGCGATCCAGGGGAGCTGCGCACCGGCAGCGATGATGTCGCGCAGCAGTGATTTCGTTCGTTTGATACTGATCGCAAAGTTATCATCAACAAAAAATACTGAGATTACTCCGCCTTCAGCTTTAGCACGCGCCTTCAACGTCAGCAGTTCATCGACAATACTTTGATTTGTGCGGAAGCGTATCGAGTCGCCGAAGAACCCGGTGACGGTGCAGAATTCACAGCCATAGGGACAACCTCGTCCCGACTCGATTGGGACGATGTGCAGCGTTTGCCAACGCGGACCGATCCGCGAGAGTAAAGGCCGTAACATACGCGGGAAAAAATTAAATTGATCGAGATCCAAGGAGCCCCAGGGAATTGCCGGGTAAGACTGAAGACCAGGCTTCCTTTCTTTGCCTGTGTCGTCAACCGGCGCGTAGATATCTTTGAGTTGACCACGCGCGGCGTCTTCAACGATCCGGGGCCACGTTTCATCGGCTTCACCGAGCGCAATTGCGTCAGCGTGGCGTGGCCCTCCATCGCGACCGAGTGCCTCATCGGGAACTTCAGTAACGTGTGGGCCGCCCATCACCACCGGCACACCCGCCAACCGAATAGCATCGGCCACCCGGTAGGCCTTCTCGGCCATTCTCGTCATGGCTCCGATGCCGACTAGTTCAATCTTTTGATCCCTCACAAACTGGACGATCTCGTCATCACTCATCGGACGGGCGTTAGCATCAATTAGAAGAACCTCGTGAGATGGTGGAGTGAGTGCTTGAAGCAGAAACATCCAGAGGTGTGGCATGAAGTTGCGCGTCACGCCATTGTCCGGGTTATAGAGCAGGATTTTCATCTTCGATTCTCCGGTCGGAATTAATACCAACCAGCCTTTTCATATGCGCTGAACTGCGCAAAGGAGCAAGAGGAGGAGGGAAGACTCGATCCACGTGTCAAAGCAGGCTGTCGCTTTGCGCGGACTATAACACATCTGTGTGCTTTCATCCGGTTGATGCTCGATTCGCCCGACCGCTATTGATGACAAATGAACCGTTTGGGAGTAGAGGAGTTTCCGTCGACGAAGCGAAGTCCTGCCCCTGCCGCTTTTTGATGTGCTGGGTCGCGCCTGGCAACTCCCCATGTAATCTTTTTGTCACTTCAGCATTCCACGGACCTTTTTAATAAGCAGTCCTTGGGTGTGTTGCGTAACATAGGGTCGGTGGGGGCATCAAATGTTTTCGGTAAGCAGTTTTGGGAGTTAATGAATGTCAGTTGATCATATTCGCGAGGTCGCGGAAGCGCGATTAACCTTCAGCAGAGACAATGCTTTTCATAAAGAGCTGAGGCGAAGAGTCGATGATTATTTTCGCAATTCCGATCGCAGTCCGCGGGATTGTCCTGCAATGTATATAAAAACCGGAATTATTCTGGCCGTCTTTATCGGTTTGTATTCCCTGCTCGTTTTCGTGGCCGACTCCTGGTGGCAAGCCGTGCCTCTGGCCGTTCTGCTTGCGCTGGCGATGGCGGCGATTGGCTTCAATATCGAACACGACGGCAGTCATCATTCCTATTCAAATCACGCCTGGATCAATCGGCTGGCGGCGATGACGATGGATCTGATAGGTGGCAGCTCTTACGTATGGCATTGGAAACATGTCGTCGTACATCACACTTACGTAAACATCACCGGCCACGATGCCGATATTGATATCGCCTTTTTCGGCCGGTTGACGCCACATCAAAAGAGATTCGGATTCCATCGCTGGCAGCACTTCTATTTGTGGCCGCTCTACGGCTTGAATGTCGTCAAGTGGCATCTCTACGATGACTTCCGTGACGTAATCCTGGGCCGGATCGGATCCACCCGAATGCCACCGCCGAAACGATGGGAACTCGTCGGGTTCATCGGCGGCAAAACCGTGTTCCTGACAATGGCTTTTGTCTTGCCGCTGTTGGTCCATCCCGTCTGGATGGTGGTTCTATTCTACGTTCTGATTGCGGGTCTTACGGGCGTTCTCGTTAGTGTTGTGTTTCAGCTGGCGCATTGCGTTGAAGAGGCCGAGTTCCCATTGCCGCAAGAGAACTCCGGGTCGATGGAAAATGCATGGGCGGTCCATCAAGTTGAAACCACTGTGGATTTCGCGCGACGCAGCAAAGTAGAGAGTTGGCTGCTTGGCGGGTTAAATTTTCAGATCGAACACCATCTTTTCCCTCGCGTATGCCACGTCCATTACCCGGCCATCTCGAAGGTCGTCGAACAGACTTGTCGAGAATTCGGAGTGAGATATGGGGAGCACGCGTCGTTTTATGCAGGGCTAACGTCCCATTTCCGCTGGTTGCGCCGCATGGGAGCGGGAACTGCCTTGTAGAAGCCGCCTTCTATTTTCCATTGATTCAGGGCGACCGCCACACCGCCGCCGCCCGTCAAACCTGGCGATCACGTCGGTTCTGCTTCGGTCTTTCGGAACGCTGCTTCTCCCGCGGTGGAGATCTGGACCCACTTCGGATCAGGTGAGGCTTCGGCGTCGTAATTGTCGTGCCAGTTCCACCACTTGTACGTCGGAGTCTGCGGGTAGCCTTCCGGCGAGTCTTCCCATTCTTCCTGGCGGCCGAGCGCGGTGATGTCGAGATAATTCCAGGTGTTACCCATCTGCTCGTCGCCGCGATTGTTGACGAAGCACGTGCGGAACACGTTGTTATCGTCGTCGCGAATGAACGCGTTGGTCCCGTGCCACTGATCCACTCCGAAGTCGATATCGAAGTTGTCCGTGATTGTGTACCAGGGCATGGTCCAGCCCATTCGTTTCTTCACGCGCTCGATGTCCGCCTGCGGCGCGCGGGACGCGAACGCGAGCGTCGTATCGCGGGCGTTCAGATGCGCGACGTGCGCGACCTGGTCGGCCACGAAGGAACAGCCGCGGCACGCATGGTCCGGCCAGCCGAACACGCCCGGCTCAAAAAAGGCGCGGTAGACGATTAGCTGACGCCGTCCCTCAAACAGGTCGACGAGGCTCGCCTTACCGCGCGGACCTTCGAACTCGTACGTCTTCTCGATCGCCAGCCACGGCATTCGCCTGCGCTCGGCGGCCAGCGCGTCGCGGGCCCGCGTCAACGCTTTCTCTTTCACCAAAAGCTGCTCGCGCGCAGCCTGCCATTCCTGCGCTGATACGACCGACGGTGTGTTCAAAGGAAGGCCCTTCCGTGTTCTCTCATTGCTCTTATCCATCTCTGTCTCCTTGTTCTTCGGTCGTGACGCAGTTTGAAAGTTTCTCTGCGATCTCTGCGTTCTCTCTCTTCTCTGCGTTCGAATATGCTTCAAAATGCAGTGTACGCAGAAATCACAGAGGCCGCGGAGGCCGCGGAGTTCAACTGAGGCACCACCTGTTCTTCTTGCGCATACGCTCGTCGTCCCGCGTGAAGCTACAATACCGCGAAGTATCGAACGGCTGGGAGTTACAAGTGTGACGGGATTCCGATGGACTCGCTGATCAATGCTGCGGCTCGCGCACTGGCGGCTGGTGATCCCATCGGCGCACTGCAACGGATCGCTCTGCGGGATGACGCACCTGCGCTCGCGCTTCGCGGGATCGCGATGGCGCAACTCGGCGATTTCGTTCGCGCGAAGTCACTGCTGCGAACGGCGGCGCGGGCGTTTGGTCCAAAAGAAGCCGTGGCCCGCGCGCGATGCGTTGTCGCCGAGGCCGAGATTGCGCTCTTCTCGCGCGACCTAAGCTGGCCGGCGAAGGCACTCGACACGGCGCGGACAACACTCGAATTGCACGGCGACCGGGTGAACGCGGCGCACGCGCGATATCTTCACGTCCGTTACCTCCTCCTCATCGGGCGCATCGACGAAGCCGAGCGCGAACTCGCAGAGCTCGAACCAGGTTCCCTTCCCGCTGTGTTGCGGACCGTCCACGAACTGATGGTCGCGGGAATTGCGATTCGGCGTCTCCGGGCGAAAGCGGCGCGCGCCGCGCTCGCTCGCGCCAGCCGCGCGGCGCAGGACGCGAACATCCCCACGTTGATGGCCGAAGTTGAGAGTGCGCAGACCGTACTGAACACTCCTGCAGCGCGCGTCATTGCGAGTGGCAAGGAGCGGCTGCTCCTGCTCGAGGAAGTCGAAGCCTTGCTGGAGTCCAAAGTGTTCGTGGTCGACGCGTTGCATCGTGTCGTGCGCGACGAAAGCAGGCTGGTGTCGCTCGCAGCGCGTCCCGTGTTGTTCGCGCTCGCACGCGCGTTGGGCGAAGCGTGGCCGGGTGATGTACCGAGAGACGTCCTCGTTGCGCGAGCGTTCGAATCGAAGATCGTCAATGAATCACATCGCGCGAGATTGCGAGTCGAAATCGGGCGGCTGCGCGCGATGTTGCGAACGCTGGCCGACGTGAGCGCGACGAAACACGGGTTTGCGCTGACACCGTGTCGCGCTCGCGAGGTGGTCGTGTTGGCGGGCCCCGTCGAAGAGCAGCATGCGGCGGTGCTCGGCTTGCTCGCCGACGGTGAATCATGGTCCAGCTCGGCTCTTGCGCTTGCGCTCGGATCAAGCCAGCGCACCGTACAGCGCGCGCTGGAATCACTTGCGGCGGCAGGCAAAGTGCACGCTTACGGTCGCGCGCGAGCTCGCCGTTGGACGACGCCGCCGATCGTTGGATTCACGACGACTTTGTTACTCTCCGGTTCACTTTCGATTGACTAAGATGGCCGTATGAATAAATCAACTGCCGAGATCGTCCGTGAGTATGGCCCATTCCCGGGCACTGATAGCGTGCATGGAGTCACGTATGACGGTCAGAACGTCTGGTTTGCTGCCGGACACAAGCTGAACGTTCTCGACCCTGCAAGCGGCGAGATATTGCGTTCGATCGACGTCGCGGCCGATGCGGGAACAGCCTTCGACGGCCGCTACCTGTTTCAGCTCGCCGAAGATCGCATCGAGAAGATCGATCCGCAGACCGGCCGAATCGTCGCCACCATTCCCGCGCCCGGTGGCGGTGGCGACTCCGGACTCGCGTGGGCTGAAGGCACTCTCTGGGTGGGCCAGTACAGAAGCCGGAAGATCTATCAAATCGATCCCGACACAGGCGCAATCCTTCGCACGGTCGAATCCAATCGATTCGTTACGGGCGTCACCTGGGTGGAGGGAGAGCTTTGGCATGGCACGTGGGAGGATGACGAAAGCGAATTGAGGCGAGTCGATCCGCAATCGGGAGAAGTTCTGGAAACGGTTGAAATGCCGGCCGGAGTAAACGTTTCGGGGCTCGAGTCCGACGGCGGCGACGTGTTCTTCTGCGGCGGCGGGCGAAGCGGTAAGGTGAGAACGGTGCGCCGGCCTAAGATCAGTGGAAATCGCAGCGATCAGCAACCGTGAGCTAACGCTACTCGATAGAACTCGTAACCGCGCAGTTGTCGTGGATCATTTCCGAGATAGCGCGTTCGAAACTCGACCGAGCCGACATCTTCGATCAAACGAAAGCCACGCTGCGCGAGATACTCTCGCAATTCAGAAGGATCGAAACCGAAGGTCCAATGCTCATTTGCCTCAGTAAGAACTTTTTTGAGCTCAGCAGTGCCCTCGAACGTATCGCTTTTCTCAATCACTGCTTTGTCGACGTACGTGAAGATTATCGAAACGTCCGTCGCTAGTTTTCGCATCGCACGGAAACCGCTGTCGACGGCTTCCGCGCTGAGATAATTCGTAACTCCTTCCCATATGAAGAACGTCTTCAGACCGGCGTCGAAATCTGTGTTGACGACAACCTGTTCGAGCGATTGTTGGTTGAAGTCTGCCGCAAGAAACCTCACTCGGTCAGGCAGCCGGCCCAATTGCTTTCGAAGATGTTCTTGTTTTGCTTTCGACGTGAGCGGGTGGTCGATCTCAAAGACGCAGGCCTGTTCGATACCTTCGATACGAAATGCGCGCGTGTCGTAACCGGCACCCAGGATAACGACTTGCTTCACACCTTGCTTGAGAGCCTCAGTCAATCTCTCATCGATCACGACGGTTCGGGCCACGCCGGTTGGGCGAGCGCCTTTCACCCACCTCGTATCGATCAAAAACGGAATGATGTTTCCAGCGAACGGGACTCTGGAGAAATGAGTCAGGAGCCGAAGCGAAGGACGTAGAAAACTAATAGCCAATGGGTCGTTGAATAATCGCTGCGACGGTGGACGGGCGGATTCGAGGGCGCGAAAAAACGCCATGTATTCCGCAGTTTTACTCGCTCGATCTCGCTTCATCAACGTCGAACCGAAGAACTGTTGACAATAATGACAGAGCGTGACTGAATTGCGGAAACAATGGATGACGCTCTCGTAATTCATCGCATTCACTTCGCATTCACCATCACCTATCACTATCTCTTTCCACAACTAACGATGGGGCTGGCGCCGTTGATCGTCATCTTCAAATCGCTTGCGTTGTGGAAGAAAGACGAGCGGTACAACAAGGCGGCGCGGTTCTGGGCCAAGATCTTCGCGATCAATTTTCTCTTCGGCGTCATCACCGGGATTCCGATGGAGTTTCAGTTTGGCACTAACTGGGCCAGGTTCTCGCAATACGCGGGTGGAGTGATCGCGACTGCCCTGGCGATGGAAGGAGTGTTTGCGTTTTTTCTCGAGTCTTCATTCCTCGGTGTGTTCCTGTTCGGCGAACGCCGCTTCGGCCAGAAGATTCATTGGCTCGCCGCTTTCATGGTGTTTGCCGGTTCGTGGATATCCGGCTTCTTCATCATCGTGACTGACGCGTGGATGCAGAATCCGGTCGGATACGAGATCGCCGCTGACGGCACTGCTCATCTCAACAGCTTCTGGTCGCTACTCTTTAACGAATGGGCCAGGTGGCAATACCTGCACAACATGGGCGGCGCTTTGATTACAGGTTCGTTTGCGATGGCCGCGACTGGAGCCTTTTACGTGCTGTCGCAAAAGCAGGAAGAGTACGGCCGCATCTTTTTACGCGTGGGAATCATCGTCGCCGCCATCTCGACTGTGCTTCAGATTTTCCCGACCGGCGATCAGCAAGGTCAGTTGGTTGCAAGACATCAACCGACAACGCTCGCAGCGATGGAAGGTCTGTTCGAGACTGAGCGTGGCGCCGCGATCGTCCTGATTGGCCAACCCGACACTGACAACCAAAAGCTCGATAATCCGATTTACGTGCCGGGCGTCCTGAGCTTCCTGACGCACAAGCGTTGGGACGCTGAAGTGCGCGGGCTGAAAGAATTTCCGCGCGACCAGTGGCCTGACAACATTCCGCTTCTTTACTACAGCTATCACATCATGGTGGGACTCGGGACCATCTTCGTTGCCATCATGATAGTTGCGGCGCTGTTGCTGTGGCGTAAACGCCTTTATCAGAGTCGCTGGATGTTATGGATACTCATGTTGAGTTTTCCATTTCCCTACATCGCCAATACCGCAGGCTGGATTACGGCTGAAGTCGGACGCCAGCCGTGGCTCGTCTACGGTTTGTTGAGAACGTCGCACGGATACTCCGCAAATGTCTCAGCCGGTAACGGGCTCTTCACGCTGCTTGGGTTCATGGGAATGTACACGGTGCTGAGCATTCTTTTCATCGTTCTGATATGGCGCGAACTAGGCCATGGCCCAGCCTTCCTGAGCGCCGAAACAGACGGAAGCGGGAGTCACTGATGGAAACCGTCTGGTTCATTCTTATCGCTTTGATGTTGACGGCCTATGTAGTGCTCGACGGGTTCGATCTCGGCGCGGGCGTTATCAACCTGCTGGTCGCGCGCAATCATGATGAGAGGCGGCTCGTTTTGCGAGCGATTGGTCCGGTGTGGGATGGCAACGAGGTCTGGTTGCTCGCCACCGGCGGCGCGCTCTTCTTCGCGTTTCCACTACTTTATGCCTCGAGTTTCAGCGGTTTTTATTTGCCACTAATGATGGTTCTCTGGTTGCTCATGCTTCGGGGCATCGGGATCGAGCTACGTTCTCACGTTCATGATCCGCTGTGGTGGTCGTTCTTTGATTTCGTGTTCTCGGCGTCGAGCCTCCTGCTCGCGATCTTCTTCGGCGCTGCGATTGGCAATGTCGTGCGCGGCGTACCGCTCGATGCGAACGGGTTCTTCTTCGAGCCTTTATGGACCAACTTTCGCACCGGCGCGAATCCCGGCATTCTCGACTGGTATACCGTGATCATCGGCGTGCTGGCACTGGTGACGCTGATGGTTCACGGAGCGCATTACATCGCGATCAAGACCGAAGGTGATTTGCAGGAAAGATCTCGACGAGTTGCATTACGAGCGTGGTGGTTACTCGTGCTCCTGACAGTGTTGAGTCTGGCCGCGACGCTTTACGTGCGGCCTGCGGTGCTCGACAACTTTCGTCTGCGGCCGTGGGGTTGGATCATTCCGCTTGCCGTACTGTTGTCATTAGGGCTGATGAGAAAATTCGCGAGTGCCGGTAGGTTTTCGGCGGCGTTCTTTGCCTCAACAACGTACATCGCCGGCATGTTGGGTGGCGCAGCCTTCGCGATGTATCCATATTTGCTGCCTGCCAACACGGATCCCGCTTACAGCCTCACGATCTACAACGCCAAGACAGGCGCGTACAGTTTGAGTGTGGGCCTGATTTGGTGGGGCCTGGGCATGGTCCTCGCGATAGCGTACTTCACTTTCGTCTATCGCTCTTTTCGTGGCAAAGTGCAGGCAGATCAGGAAGGATACTAAGCCAGCCCCGAATTCATCTGATGACCACAACAAGAGTTGAAGCATTCAGCGATGCCGTAATCGCGATCATCATGACAATCATGGTGCTCGAGCTGCGAGCACCTCACGACGCTTCGCTGGCGGGACTGCGGCCGCTGCTCCCGGTGTTTGGCAGTTATGCGCTGAGCTACGTCTTTCTCGGCATTTACTGGAACAACCATCACCACCTGCTTCACGCTGCACAGCATGTGAACGGCCGGGTCCTCTGGGCCAACCTGCACTTGCTGTTCTGGCTTTCGTTAATTCCGTTTGTGACGGCGTGGATGGGTGAGAACCACTTCACGACGTGGCCGGTCGCACTTTACGGAGGCGTGCTGCTGCTCGCAGGCATTGCGTACTACATCCTCGTCCGCACGCTGCTTGCTTCACACGGCAACCAGTTGCTGGCCGCCGCGCTCGGCTCGGACTTCAAAGGCAAAATCTCGGTCGTGGGTTATTCGGTAGCGATCCCTTTGGCGTTTGTGAGTCCGTCGATCGCGTTCTCTCTTTACGTCCTCGTCGCCATCATGTGGCTCATTCCTGATCGACGAATCGAGCGCACGATGTCGACCGAAGAGTAGGACCACCCGCATTCCGCCATTCGAAGGTTACGAAAGCCAGTATTTCTACGGAGAAAAATCCAACTTTTTTGTCTCGGTACTTTCGTCTGATAGACGTGCGCCCGGCGTCGTGGTTTACTCCACCTCATTGGCCCACAAACGAAAGGAGAAAAACTATGTCCAGCGGTGTAATCAGCAGGAGAGAGGCGGAGCCCGGCGCGAAACCCGTTGATATGAAACTCGAGGTCGTGTTGCTCAGCGTTTCCGACGTAGACCGCGCGAAGGCGTTCTACGAAAAGCTCGGATGGCGGGTCGACATCGACATCGCCGGCGGTGACTTCCGCGGCGTGCAGATAACGCCGCACAACTCCGACGCCTCGATCATATTCGGCAAAGGAACTTCGTCAGCCCAGCCGGGTTCGGCGGCGACAATCGTTCTCGCGGTGGACGACATCGACGCCGCCCGTAATGACCTGATTGCTCGTGGCGTCGCGGTGAGCGAAGTCTTTCACTACGCCGCCGGCCCTTTCAACGAAACCGTGGAGAATCCACGCGTCCCCGGACGCGATCCGGAAGGCCGCTCCTATTTCTCGTTCGCCTCGTTCGAGGATCCGGACGGCAATTCATGGTTGCTTCAGGAGATCACAGCGAGACTTCCCGGCCGGCTGTGGGAGTCGCAACCCGCCGACGTCGCAACGCTTGCAGATCTTCTCCACGAAACTGCAGATCGCCACGACCCATTCGAGAAGACGCACGCCGAGCACAACTGGTGGGACTGGTACGCCGCCTACTTCAGCGCTCGTCAAAGCGGCCGCAGTCCGGAAGAAGCAAACGCCGCCGCCAACCGCTACCTGGAGGAGACTCTTCACGTTCTGCCGCGCTGACGCTACCCGCGTCGCGCTGCTAACAGGAGTCGCAATGCGATGAAACAATTCGACGCGATCATCATCGGCGCGGGCCAGGCCGGACCTTCGCTTGCCGGGCGACTGACGGCCGCGGGCATGACGGTGGCTTTCGTTGAACGGAAGCTCTTCGGCGGAACGTGCGTCAACACCGGATGTACGCCGACGAAGACGCTCGTCGCCAGCGCCTTCGCCGCGCACCTCGCGCGGCGCTCCGCTGACTATGGCGTAGTCCTCGAAGGGTCAGTGCGCGTAGACATGAAGAAGGTCAAGGCGCGCGCCGATACCGTCGTCGCTGAGTCGCGCACTGGTGTCGAGCGTCGACTGCGCGACATGAAAGGCTGCACCGTAATCGATGGGCACGCGCGGTTCGAAGGACCGGATCGCATTCGCGTTGGCGAGGAGCTGCTGGCGGCGCCACGCGTGTTCATCAATGTCGGGGCGCGCGCGTCCGTACCCAACATGCCCGGCGTGCATGACGTTCCGTTTCTCAACAACCGCTCGATGCTCGAGCTCGATAGTCTGCCTGAGCACTTGATCGTGGTGGGCGGCAGCTACGTCGGACTGGAGTTTGCGCAGATGTATCGGCGCTTCGGCGCGGAGGTGACCGTCGTCGAAATGGCGCCTCGTCTCATCGCGCGCGAAGACGAAGAGATATCCGACGCCATTCGCGACATTCTGACGAACGAGGGCATCAACGTACGCACCAACGCGAAGTGCATAAGTCTGGCGCGGCACGAGCGCGGCGTCGAAGTCGGCATCAACTGTGAGGAAGGCGAGCCCACTGCCGCCGGCTCGCACGTGCTGCTCGCGGTCGGGCGGCAGCCGAACACGGATGATCTCGGGCTCGGAGCCGCCGGCGTCGAGACCGATCCGCGCGGGTACATCAAGGTTGACGACGAGCTCGCCACTAACGTCCCCGGCATCTGGGCGCTCGGCGACTGCAACGGCCGCGGCGCGTTCACGCATACTGCGTACAACGACTACGAGATCGTTGCCGCCAACCTGCTCGATGGCGAGAAGCGGCGCGTGAGCGAACGCGTTCCCGGGTACGCGCTCTACATCGATCCGCCACTCGGCCGCGCCGGTATTACGGAGCGCGATGCTCGTGCCGCGGGCCGCCCGCTGCTCGTCGGCAGCCGGCCGATGACACGTGTCAGCCGTGCAGTCGAGAAAGGCGAAACGCAGGGGTTGATGAAGGTGGTCGTGGACGCGGAGACGCGCAAGATTCTCGGGGCGGCGATACTCGGCCCGGGCGGCGACGAGGCGATTCACGGGATCCTCGACGTCATGCACGCCGGCCTGACCTATGACGTACTACAACGGACAATGGGAATCCACCCGACAGTCTCCGAACTCATTCCCACGATTTTGGGCGAGATGCGTCAGGTAAGTGTGGCCTAGCGGACTGCTGAAAAACGGTCTGGTAACAATGACCTTCACCTCTCTGCGCCGACTCTGCGGGCTCTGCGTCTCCGCGGTGAGCCTTGTTTTCTGAGGACGGCGATCAAGGATCGCGATTTCGTCTTCACTCGTTACACACCTTGATCAATGATGGACAGCACAGAGGAGACGAAAGACATGACAACTCCTATTCTGGTCACCGGCGCTGCCGGACGTGTCGGCGGGATCGGGCGCACAGTCACCAGATTGCTGTTGAAAGAGGGCAGGGCCGTACGTGCGCTCGTGCGAACTGAAGATGATCGCGCGCAGTCGTTGCGCGACATGGGTGCGGAGGTCGTAGTCGGCGACGTGCTGGATCTCGATTCGATGCATCGAGCGATTGCGGGCTGTGAGACGATGTACTTCGGCATGTCGGTTTCGGATGCTTACCTGGAGGCTACGGTAAATGTGGCAGCGATCGCGAAGCATCACGGCGTCAAAGCCTTCGTCAACATGTCGCAGATGACGCTGTCGCAGATGAGCATCACCGAAACGACAACGAGCCCACAGCACAAGCTGCACTGGCTCGCGGAGCTGGCGTTGAACTGGTCTGGCCTACCGGTCGTACACGTGCGCCCGACAGTGCTGGTCGAAGGCTTTTTTCTGATTTTCACCGCGGATTCAGTCAGGGAATCGAATCAGATCCGATTGCCGTTCGGCGACGGCAAAACTTCGCCGGTCGCAGTGGACGACGTTGCGCGTGTGCTCGCGGCGGTGCTCGCGGCTCCGCAACCGCACATCGGCAAGATCTATCATCTGACCGGGCCGCAGTCTGAGAATATGGAATTCTATGCAGGCGAGTATTCGAAGGCGCTTGGCCGCACGATCACGTATCAGGACATTCCGGTCGAGACGTGGAAGAACGGACTGCTCGAACGCGGCTTGCCGCTTCACCTCGTCAACCACCTCGTGACGATGGCGGATCTGCACCGCGCCGGACGTTACGATCGAATATCCGACGACGTGGTGACGCTAACAGGTCAACCGCCGCTGACTATGCAGGAATTCGTCAGGAAGAACGCAGCGGCATTCACCGCGTCGGCTAAAGCAGCCTGAACAATAAACCAGAGAGGAGTCTGATGAAGGCGCTCGCTTTCGTTCTCTTGTTCCCATTCTCGTTAATGGCGCAGGCACAGCCGGCCGGGGACGTCGCCGCGCGCACGGCTCTGTTTCGATATAACGAGCGCGCACCGCTCAACGTGAAGGAGGTCTCATCCGAACAGCGGGGCGACGTTACAGTGCGCGACCTCACCTTTTCTCCCGCGCCGGGACGAGATGTCAAAGCATATCTCCTGGTGCCGAAGGGAAATGGACCATTTGCCGGAATCCTGTGGGTACACTGGCTTGGCGAGGAGAAATCAAACCGCACGCAGTTCCTCGATGAAGCTGTTGAACTTGCTCCGAAGGGTGCCGTGTCGCTGTTGATCGACGCAATGTGGTCGGAGCCGAAATGGTTCGGGAATCGAGTGCCGGAAAAGGATTACGAGAACTCGATACGGCAGGTTGTCGAGCTCCGACGCGCTCTCGACCTGCTGCTTTCACAAGCGAACGTCGACAAGACACGCATTGGATTTGTCGGTCATGACTACGGTGCGATGTACGGGATGTTAATGGCGGGAGTGGACCAGCGCGTGAGTACGTTCGTCTTCATTGCGGCAACGCAGAGTCTCAACGACTGGGCCTTCCTTGGTCCGCAACCGAAATCAAAAGCAGCCTACCTCAAACAGAATGCGAGCCTGGAGCTGACGGATTCTTTGCGACAGGTCAGGAATGCGAGCAAGTTCTTTCAGTTTGGAAAAGGCGACTTCTACGTTTCACAGGCGGACGGGGCGGTCCTCTTCGCC
Source organism: Pyrinomonadaceae bacterium (assembly GCA_036279935.1). Taxonomy (GTDB): domain Bacteria; phylum Acidobacteriota; class Blastocatellia; order Pyrinomonadales; family Pyrinomonadaceae; genus PSRF01. Next base: position 291 of record DASURS010000142.1, on the reverse strand, counting down.
GCCGCCCCTGAACCAAAGCAACGCAAGCTGTACGACGCGTCGCACAAAATGGAGTCGAACGACATCGCCCGCGACCGCGACGATTGGCTCGTGAAGCAACTGAAACTCGGAAGCGCTTCCAAATGAAAGCCTAGTCCGTACAAGGTTTCGTGTAGCCCGGCAAAGAAGGAGAATAGGAGCAATCAGCTGGGGCATAGATGCGTTGTACCCGGAATATCTTACAGAGTCGTTCTCTGTTTGCTCCCTCGTAGAGCTCCTGATCAGCCGCGATGATGGCATCCGCAGCCTGCA
>DASURS010000141.1:0-17299 GCA_036279935.1 Pyrinomonadaceae bacterium | reverse complement strand
CATATCCGTTTTTTGGTATCGCCCTCGCTTGCTTGTTAATCCTCGGATTGTGCGTAAATCCGAGCTTGTCGCAGTCGCGACGGCAGCCGCCGACCTCGAACGAGAAGAAGAACAAGCGACCCGGCGAAACAGCGCCGACGAAGGAAGGCGAACAGGAGCCGCTGCCGAAGGATCTCGAACCCACCAAACCACAGGACCTGGAAAAAGTCAGCATCTCGACGCAAATCGTCAACATCGACGCCGTCATCTATCACAAAAAGAGCGGCCAGATCGTCACCGGACTGAAGAAACCGAACTTCGCCATCTTCGCCGACGGCGTCCAGCAACAGATCACGAACTTCTCGACGCCCGAAGCGCCAATCACCGTTTCGATGGTCGTCGAGTACAGCAAATGGTCGGAGTATTTCGGTTACGCATCGAGCCGCGGCTACGAGCCGGGAACGTACGAAGTGATTCGGCCGACGGCGATGTTCCTGTCGCAGTTCATCAAGCCGCCTGACGATTACGTCTCTGTCGTGGCGTTCGACATTCGTCCTACTCCGTTGACTGACTTCACGAACGATCCGTCGCGACTGCAACAGGTAATCAGCTTACTGCTGCGAAACACGCCGGCGTTTCGTGAGACGAACCTCTTTGACGCGTTGAAGTTTGTGCTCGTCGGCGGGCGCGGCGACTCCGTCGTGCTTGAAGATTCGAAGAGCGACAAGTCGGATTACGCCGGGATGGTTTCAATCCAGGGACGGCGTCGCGCCGTGATTCTCGTCGCCTCCGGAATCGACACGTTCAGCAAGATCAACTACGACAACACGCGCAAGATCCTCCAGAACTCCGGCATTCCGGTTTACATCATCGGCACCGCCAACATGTTCAAGAAGATCTACGGCGACCAGTTGCCGGCGACGGACGGCGTGTTTGGAATGCCGGGCCGGATGAGCTGGCTGCAAGCTGACAACACGTTGCAGACGTTCGCGAAAGAAACGGGCGGCGCTTATTTTCCAGTGACCTTCGAAGGCGAACTCCCGAAAGTGCTCGGCAGCATCAACGCGCTGCTGCGCAGTCAATACAGTCTGGCGTTCAATCCGGGCGACGTTCGCGACGGCAAACAGCACAAGTTGAAAGTCAGCGTGGACGTGGATGGCGATGGGACGTACGACGACAAGGAGTACGTGATTCAGGCGCGCCAGTTCTACAACTCGCCCAAGCCGGATAAGGCTGACAAGGGCGGCGGCAAGTAGATAATCAAATCAAGCACCGTAAAGTCGTAAGCGGAACTCGTCGTTAAAAGAGACGATTTCCGCTTTTCGATTTGCGAACCTCTTTGTCTCTCGTAAAAGAGCAGGCAGGCCGCGCAGCGTCAGTTTCAAACCATACTCAGCGCTGGTGAGCGCGGACGCTAACTGCGGGTTCAATCGCTGCGGGATTCCGTAGCGAATTGCTTTCTGCGTCACCGGCGAAAAACCCGCGCTCCTTCTCGCATTAACAAACTCCAGCGAGTGATCGAACACGTGTACGCGGCTCGGAAGATCGCGCAACGCGAGATCGCGATGGGCCAGCAGGTTGGCGATCGCCTCCGTCACGACGCCGCGGTGATAGTTCGCACGCGCCGGCACCGGCGAATCGCCCGCCGCAGTCTCCGGCAGGTTTTTCGGACGCGTTTCGTGCAGGTCGCAGTAGCGGCTGACAAACCGCAGCACCGTTTCGTAGATCGTCAACAGATTGCCGGTGACTTTAATACGTTCGACGATCGGCGACTGCAGCGAGTCGCCGGAAAATCTCGTGACCGTCACCGACGCGCGCGGCAACAACTCGGCGACGCGGTCGTCACGCCCGAACAGCAGCAGTCCCGCCACAGTCGGCACGACTTCCCGCCCGTCACTCGTCGCCAGCAACAGATCGCGTTCGAGCACGTCACTCGTCGGATAGCCGACGACGGTCGCCTCTTCAAACGCGCCGCCTTCGAACTCGCGCAGGTAACTCCACAGGTGCGCCTCGTCGATGTCCGCCATCGTCGAGCCGAGCGCTGGGACGGCTTCGTAGCGCAGCGGCCGGGCTTCGTCGAGCAGCGTCGAGATCTCCTCGGGCGACGCTTCGCGTTTTTCCGCGCCGATGCGGAGGTAGAAACGTCCGTCGCGCGTGCGATACGGGCGGCGTTTCGTTTCGACGTCGAGCGCGACGATGCGGCGGCCATTGTCGAGCGCGATGCGATCGATGAACGGCACCATTGCCGGCTGCACTTCCTCGCGGCAGATCCGCACGAGATCTTCCTGCACGCGTTCCGGATCGTCGACGCCTTCCACGCGCATCTGGTCGTTGACGCCGAAGACGACGACGCCGCCGCCGGTGTTCGCGAGGGCGACGATCTCCTGCGCGACCCTCTCAGTGTTTGAAAGTTTGACTTTGAGCTCGAGAAACGTGTCTTCGCCGCCGCGGATCAGCCGCAGCAGTTCGGTTCGCGAAGTTTGCGGCGCAGAAGTGGAGAGGATGTATTCCTGGAACGAACGCTCCGTAGTTGGTTCATGTCGCTGATTGCTGCGGAATCTTCTGCGGGCCATTGGCTTATTTCGTTCGCGTAGTGTAACACCGGTTAAAACGGCCGGCCTATTCATCCGCCGGTTCGCGGACCGTTTCCAGTATCTCGATCTCGCGCTTCGCAAGCGATCTGCCTTGAAAATTAACGGCGATCGCGTAAATGCCGGCGGACAGCAGGGCGAAGAGCGCAAGAGTCGCATATGAGATGTAGATGTTGCGCGTGAAATAGCCTGCGGCCCCGGCCAGGAACGGCGGCGTGCCGAGCACGGCAATCATCGGAATCAACAGCAAACCGCCGACTCCGGACACGTTCATGCGCTTGCCGAATCGCATTCGCTTCGGAAATCGAATCGAGACCCAGTTTCCGTAAATAGACATGAACGACGCAAACACGACGAAACTCAGCGCCACAAACACCAGATCGCGCGCCGCAAGATCTCGAAACACTATCGCATTGAGCACCAGCAACAACGTCGAGAACACGAACGCCAGCACCGTCACGGCGATATTTTTGCCGATCAGTATCTTGCGCCGGTCGATGGGCGAAAGAATAAAACTGCGCATGCCGCCTTCTTCAAACGCAAACGCGTTGCTCCAGAGGCTACTGAGGATCAGAAAGACGTAAAGCACCGCGCCCGTTGCGTACAATCCGGGGCTATAAGCGAGTAGCGTGTCTGCGTTCGGCGACTGCCCCATGCTGCCGAAGTTTTTGGTGTTGAAGACACGAATGAAGATGAGGATCAGCGGCATGAGCGCCATCATTCGAATCTGTGCATTGCGCAGTGCGTAACGAAGCTCTTTTTCCACGACGGCCGACAGATCCGGCGACAGGAGCGGCAGTTGCCAACCCGTGTACGCCGGCACGTCTAGATTAATCTCGCCTGCTGCTTTCGGTTTACGCCGTCCGCCGAGACCGAGCGCCGTGCGGCGGGCGATCCAGTAAGTGAAGACGATCAGGATGATGGTGTAAACGGACAGCGTGACGAAAGCGAGCGCGTAGTCGAGGTTGTAACCGGCCCTGGTGTTCACGAGCAGCATCGCAGCCGCGCCGGGCGGCGTCCAGCGCAACGAACGCACCGACTCCGCGTGACGAATCAGAATCGGCGCGATCTGTCCGGCGAGTGCGCCGCCCATCGCGGCGACTGCGCCGATCAACGCTACGATCGTCTCGCCGCGCCCGCGTTTGCGCCGCAGGACGGATCCGATCGTCGTCGTCAGCCACTTCGAAAGCGAGACGCCGAACAACGTCGCCGGTATCGCACCGATCAGTGCAATGCCGAGGTTGCCGGTGCCGAGCCCAGCGCCGATGCTGAGAGCCAGGATTGCCGGAACGGCGAAGATCGAGTGCAACGTCGTGAACTCGCTGATGAAGTCGACGGCGAACAGTTTGCGAAGCGTGATCGGGTACATCAGCATCTTACCGGCGTCGAACTGTTTGCCGCCGCCGATGCTCAAGGGCACCGTCGCCCACATCAGGTACATGAACGCGAGAATCGAAAAGAAGATGAACTCGACCGACGCGGACGCCTGGCGAGCCGTGGCGCGTCTGAATATCTGGCCGACCGTCCCTTCCTGCGTGAGACCGTAAGCAGTCAAGCCGAGACCGAACGCGACCAGCAGCGAAAGGGCGAGCGCCGCCAGCATCCCGAGTATCGTCGCGAGTTTGTTAACGACCGCCTTGCGGGAGCGAAGCTGGTTGCGAAGCAGTTTCCACTTCAGCCAGATGAGTGTTCTTAGTTGGGACACGTTTGTGCTTTGTGCTTTGTGCTTTGTGCTTTGTGCTTTGTCGTTGAAGACGATAAGTTAACCCACTAACCTGTCGCAAAGCGAACAAAGTACAAAGCACAAAGTACCAAGCTCGAAACAATGCCCATCCAGAACGCTTATGTCGGTATCGGTTCGAACCTCGGCGATCGCGCGGGTTACCTGTTGCTTGCCGTGCGCGGCATGCTGGACGCCGGCCTCGACGTGATTCGCCTTTCGAACGTTTACGAGACGCAGCCGGTCGACAACGAGGATCAGCCGCACTTTCTCAACATGGTCGCCGAGCTTCGCGGCTCGACGCTTCCCTCCTGTGAAACGGTGATGGCGCGACTGCTGCGCATCGAGTACGCGCTCGGCCGGACGCGCGAGGTACACATGGGTCCGCGCACCATCGACCTCGACCTTCTGATTTGCAGAGACGAACAAATACAAACAGAGTTTCTCACGCTGCCGCACCCGCGGCTGCACCTGCGCCGCTTCGTCCTCGTCCCGTTGAACGAGCTCGTCCCCAACCTCATTCATCCGACGCTCGGGAAGTCCATCGGCGAACTATTGGCGAACACGTCCGACGAGTCGTCCGTTGCGCGATGGAAGTGCCAAAAAAGTCGATTGCCGCTATAATGACCGCCTTGTTATCACGCCCGCGACATAGCCAAACTTTCCGTCTTTCTGGCAAGTCAATTGTCCACAAATCGTGGTGTAAAGAGAGCTGAAAAATGCCTTATCTGAAGCCTGAACGTCCGGAGAAGGTTAGTGCCCCGTCTTTGCGATCCAGCAAACAACGAGGCGAACGCCTGGTTTGTCTGACAGCTTACGACTACCCGACTGCGCGCATCGTCGATGAAGCGGGGATCGACGTGATTCTCGTCGGAGACAGTCTCGGCAACGTCGTGCTCGGCTACGGCAACACCGTGCCGGTGACGCTCGAAGAGATTCTGATCCACTTGAAAGCCGTGCGACGCGCCGTGCAGCGCGCGCTGCTCGTCGCCGACATGCCGTATGGATCGTTTCACACCGGCGACGACGACGCGGTTCGCAACGCACTGCGTCTCGTCAAAGAGGGCGGCGCCGAAGCGATCAAGCTCGAGGGCGGTCACAAGCGCGTCCAACTGGTCAAACGGCTGGTGGACGAGGAAGTCAGCGTGATGGGGCACATCGGTTTGACGCCGCAGTCGATCAATCAACTCGGCGCTTATCGCGTGCAAGGCAAGACGCCCCGCGCCGCGCAGCAGTTGATCGACGACGCGAAAGCGCTGGAAGACGCGGGCGCGTTTGCAGTCGTGCTCGAAGTTGTGCCGCGCGCGATAGCAAAAATTATCACGGAAAGCATCAGCATCCCGACGATTGGAATCGGGGCCGGCGTTCATTGCGACATTCAGGTGCTGGTCCTGCACGACATGCTCGGTCTGTCGTTCGGCAAGCAGGCGCGCTTCGTGCGGCCGTATGCAAACCTGCGTGAAGTGATGACCGATGCAGTTAGCAGATACGCGGACGACGTCCGCAACGGCACGTATCCTTCGGAAGCGGAGTCGTATGGTCTACCCGCCGAGACCGCCGAAGAGTTGGATATAGACATTCCCGCGAGAGACTCAAAAGCCGAGAAGTCCTGATCCAACCTCAAAACTATGGAGATCATTAACCGCCGTCAGCGCATGGCCTCCGTCGCGCGCAAAATCCGCCGTGAACAGGACAAAACCATCGGCCTCGTTCCCACGATGGGCGCTCTGCACGAAGGACACCTGAGCCTCGTGCGCGAAGCGAGAAGGATGTGCGACGTCGTGGTGGTTTCCGTATTTGTGAATCCGACTCAGTTTGGTCCAGGCGAAGACTTTGAGCGCTATCCGCGCGACCTGACCAAAGATACCGCGCTGTTGACCGATTACAACGTCGACTACATCTTCGCGCCGACTGTCGAAGAGATCTATCCGAAAGGCTATTCGACGTATGTGAACGTCGAAAGTCTTTCCGAACAATTGGAAGGCGCGTCGCGTCCGGGTCATTTTCGCGGTGTCGCGACAGTGGTGACGATTCTGCTCAATACCGTCCGTCCGGACTTCGCGTTCTTCGGACAGAAAGACGCGCAACAGGCGCTCGTCATTCGACGTCTCGTGAAAGACCTCGCGTTCGACACGGAGATCGTCGTGCTGCCGATCGTGCGAGAGGATTCAGGACTGGCGATCTCGTCGCGCAATCTCTACCTGACGCCGGATGAACAGAGCTCCGCGACCGTGATTCACCATGCGCTGGTCCAGGCGAAGAAAGCCTACAAGGAAGGCGAGCGCAGCGCAGCGCGGATCGCCGAGATGATCCGCACGACGGTCGAGTCTGAGCCGCGCGCGCGGCTGGATTACGTGACCGTTTCCGATGCCGACACGCTGGAACGGGTGGACAGGATCGACGAACGCCCAACGCTGATCGCGGTCGCCGCGTACATCGGCAAGACGCGGTTGATCGACAATACGATTTTGAACAAGGTCAAGAAAAAAGACGGTGTCGCTTCTCAGTAAGAAACAGATCGGGTTTACACTCAACGGCGAACACGTCGAAGTCGCCTTCGCCCCGCACAAGACGCTGCTCGAAGTTTTGCGTGAGGATCTCAATCTCACCGGAACGAAACACGGGTGTGAACTGGGCGAGTGCGGCACGTGCGCCGTGCTGGTCGATGGGCGCTCGATACTTTCGTGCCTGATGCTCGGGGTCGACGCGGAAGGTCGCGAAGTGAAAACGATCGAAGGGATGGCCCAGGGCGCGGAGCTTCATCCGTTGCAGCAGACGTTTGCGGATCTCGGCGCGGCGCAGTGTGGTTACTGTTCGCCGGGTTTTCTGCTCGTCGCTGAAGAGTTGTTGAAGAAGTCGCCGAATCCGTCGCGTGCGGAGATTCAGGAAGCGTTGTCAGGTAACCTGTGTCGCTGTACCGGGTATTTAAAAATTTACGAAGCTGTGGAACTGGCCGCAGCGGAAATGCGCGCGAAGACGGTTTCCCGCAAAGGCGCAAAGGCGCTAAGAGAGTGACGGAGACATGAAGCTAACTACCTTTGCGTCTTTGCGCCTTTGCGGGAAAACCTTCCGGCTGTGAACAATGGTGAGTAAAGACTTCAAAGTTATCGGCAAGCCGTTTCGCAAGGTTGATGCGCGCGCGAAGTGCGTGGGCCAGACGAAGTTTGCGGACGACATCGTGTTGCCGCGCATGTTGTTCTGTAAGATCCTGCGCAGCCATCTGCCGCACGCGTTGATAAAGAGCATCGACGTCTCCAAAGCGCTGGCGTTGCCCGGCGTTTTTGCTGTCATCACCGGAAAAGACCTGCCGATTTCGTACGGCATCCTGCCCGTCAGCCAGGACGAGCACGCGCTTTGTATCGACAAGGTTCGGTTCGTTGGCGATCCCGTTGCGGCTGTCGCGGCGATCGACGAGGACGTCGCGTTTGATGCGATGAACCTGATCGAGGTCGAGTACGAGCCGCTGAACACGATCTCGACGATCGAAGAGGCAGTGCTGATCGACGAGCCGCGTATTCACGAGTACGGCGACGGCGGAAACGTTCACAAGAAGGTTTCGCTGGAGTTTGGAAATATCGAGGAAGGGTTTGCGGAAGCCGATCTCGTGCGTGAAGACACGTTCTTCTACGAAGGCAACACGCACTTGCCGATGGAGCAGCACGCCGCCGTCGCGCACTACGATTCCGACAAGAAGATCACGCTCTGGAGCTCGACGCAAACGCCGCATTACGTGCATCGCGCGCTCGCGAAAGTGTTGGAGATGCCTGCCAGTCATATTCGCGTGATTGCGACGCCGAATGGGGGTGGGTTTGGCGGTAAGAGCGATCCGTTCAATCACGAAGTCGCGGTCTGCAAGTTGTCGATGATCACGGGGCGGCCGGTGAAGGTAACGCTGACACGAGAAGAGGTTTTCTATTGTCATCGCGGGCGTCATCCGGTGCTGATGAAGGTCAGGACCGGCGTGAAAAACGACGGCGCGATCACTGCGATGCACTTTCAGTCGTATCTCGACGGCGGCGCGTACGGCAGTTACGGCGTGGCGAGCACGTTCTACACGGGCGCGTTGCAGACCGTGACGTATGACGTGCCGCGCTACAAGTTTCAGGGCATTCGGACGTTTACCAACAAGCCGCCGTGCGGGCCGAAACGCGGGCACGGCACGCCGCAGCCGCGTTACGCGTTGGAAGTACAGATCGACAAGATCGCCGAGCAGTTGCAACTCGATCCGGCTGAAATGCGGCGCAAGCATCTAGCGCCCGCGAACTCCGTCACCGCGAACTATCTGCGCATCGGCAGCATGGGATTGGGCGAGTGTATCGATCGCGTTGTCGAGGGATCGGATTGGAAGAATCGCTTCCGAAAGCTCCCGTATGGCAAAGGCATCGGCATCGCGTGCAGTTCGTACCTCTGCGGCGCGGGGTTGCCGATCTACTGGAACAAAATGCCGCAGTCGGGTGTGCAGCTTCGACTGGATCGACAGGGCGGCGTCTGCGTCATGTGCGGCTCGACCGACATCGGACAGGGATCGGATTCGATACTCGCGTACATCGTCGCCGAGGTTTTGGGGATCGATCCGTTTGATATTCGCGTCGTGACGGCGGATACGGACCTGACGCCGGTTGATCTGGGAAGTTATTCAAGTCGCGTGACGTTGATGACGGGGAACGCGGCGATTCAGGCTGCCGAGCGGGCGCGTGAGTTGTTGGTGATGGCTGTTGCCGAGAAGCTTGGCGTGCCGATCGAGAACCTTTCGCTGGCGGAGCGCCGCGTGTTTGACGTCGAAAATCCTGATGTTGGGGTTTCGTTTGCTGAAGCTGTTGTGTTGGCGGAGTCGAAGTTTGGGACGATTGGGACGGTTGGATCGTACTCGCCGCCGCGTTCGCCTGGACGTTACAAAGGATCGGGTGTCGGGCCGTCGCCGGCGTACAGTTATTCAGCTGCGGTCGCGGAAGTCGACGTGAATCCGGATACGGGGATCGTCGTCGTCGAGCGCGTTTGGATCGCGCACGATATTGGAAGATCGATCAATCCGATGCTCGTGCTGGGCCAGGTCGAGGGCAGCGTTTACATGGGGCTCGGCGAGATCCTGATGGAGGAGATGACGTACCGCACGAACCGCAACGTCGTACACAAGTTTCCGTCGATGCTCGAGTACAAGAGCCCGACGACGATGGAGATGTGCGATGTTGTCACGTACCTGATCGAGGATCCGGATCCGAATGGGCCGTATGGAGCTAAAGAGGTTGGACAGGGTCCGCTGTTGCCGGTTCCGCCCGCCGTCGCAAACGCCGTGTACGACGCGGTTGGTGTACGCATCGACGAAGTCCCGATCACACCCGAGAAAGTGATGCGCGCGCTGCGCGACAAATCACGCGGACGTGATCCTCGCTTTGGCCCCTCCTCCGTCCCCTCGGTCTCCTGGCCCGACCCGCTGCGCGTCCTGACGCCCGCCGAAGGCGGCGACGGCACCGAGATGCCACACGTGGCAGTTCACTCGTAAGGTAAGTTTAAGTTTGCAAAAATGGAATTTGAATGGGATCTGCGAAAAGCAAAATCGAATCTTCGAAAACACGATATTTCATTCGAAGAAGCGTCATCAGTATTTAGTGATATGCTCTCTGCGGTTTACCAGGATCCGGATCATTCAGCCCATGAAAAGCGATATCTGATAATTGGCGCTTCGGTTCAAGGTAGACTGCTAAACGTAGCTTTTGCAGATCGTGGTGAACGCATAAGAATCATCAGTGCACGAAAAGTCACACGACGAGAAAAGAAGCTCTATGAAGAAGAAGACAGATGAAGCCGATGAAATGAGACCGGAGTACGATCTGCGGAAACTCAAGTTTGTTGGCCGCGGGATTTACGCGGAGCGTTACCGCTCCGGTACCAATTTAGTTCTGCTCGAACCTGATGTACGAGCCGCGTTTCCGGATGATGAATCAGTGAATGAGGCATTGCGTGTAATTGCTAAGGCGGCTAAACAGTCCGCCCGAATCCGCAAGACTCCAGCACGATCTCGACGGGCGCCACGGTTGTCAAACGCAAGATAGTTATGATGCGACTGCCCAAATTCGAATATCACGTTCCGCGGACGGTGGCGGAGGCGGTGAGGATTATGGGTGACGCCGGGCTCGAGGGGCAGTTCGTGGCCGGTGGGACCGACCTGTATCCGAATATGAAGAGACGGCAGCAGATGCCGAAGACAGTGATTTCGGTGATGCGTCTCGGCGAGTTGAATCAGATCACGGGTGACGGCGCAGGCGGGTTGAGAATCGGAGCGTCCGTGACGCTGACGGGTATTTGTGATAACCCGATCATCAATAGAGATTACCCCGTCGTCGCTTACGCGGCGCGCACGATTTCGACGCCGCTCCTGCGAAACATGGGCACGATCGGCGGCAACCTCCTGCTCGACACTCGCTGCAACTACTACGACCAGAACTACGAGTGGCGCAAAGGCATCAACTTCTGCCTGAAGAAAGACGGCGACGTCTGCTGGGTCGCTCCCGGCAGCTCGAAATGCTGGGCCGTCCAGTCGTCGGATCTCGTCCCGGTGATGGTAGCCATCGGCGCGAAACTGCGGTTCGTCTCGACACTCGGCGAACGCGTTGTTGACGCCGCCGGTCTATACAACGACGACGGCATCGAATACCTCCGCAAACGTCCTGACGAACTGCTCGTCGACATTCATCTCCCACCGACCAACGGCTGGCGCGCCTCCTATAAAAAGCTTCGTCGCCGCGGCGCATTCGACTTCCCCGTCCTCGGCGTCGCCGCGTGGATCAAAACGAACGAAGGCGCCGTCACTGACGCGAAAGTCGTACTCGGCGCGATTGCCCCTTCACCTGTCGAGATTAAAGAAGCAGCCGCCGCGCTCACGGGACAACCGCTCGACGAAGATCGCATACAAGCCGCTGCCGAAGCCGCCTACATCAAAGCGCGACCACTCGACAACACAGATTTCGTCTACCAGTGGCGCAAACAGATGGCGCGGCAATACACGCTACAAGCCTTGCGCGAGCTTCAGTGAACAACGTCGCTGCAATCCTCCTCGCGGCCGGTCAATCACGCCGCATGGGCGCCTTCAAACCGCTGCTTCCCTTCGGCGACAAAACAGTTATCGAAAGCTGCATCGATTACCTGTGTGAGGGTGGAATCAAAAACATCGTCGTGGTCCTTGGTCACCGCGCAGATGAGATCCGCGTTGAGAATGTGACGATCGCAATTAATCCCGATCCAGACTCCGAAATGGGCGCCTCGATTGCGGTAGGAGTTCAGGCGTTTCCCGATACAACAAAGGCGGTGCTAATCGCACTCGTCGACCATCCAGCCGTCCCTGCAAACGTCGTTTCAAAGCTAATCGACGAATGGCAAAACGGCGCGCGCATCGTCATCCCGACCTGGCAGGACCGCGGCGGACATCCGGTCCTGGTCGATCTCACCTTCAAAAACGAGCTCCTGCACCTGGACCGCAGCGGCGGCCTGCGCGCACTTTTCCAAAAACACGCCGCCAAACGCCTCCCCGTCGATTCCCCGTTCGTTGCTCGCGATATGGATACGTGGGATGATTACCGCGCCTTGTACGAAGAGGCCGTCGGACATCCACCACCCAACGAAAGCCCAGAGGGACTCATCTAAAACACCAGTCGAGGCGCATTTACGCGGTTCGGCGAAGGAGAAAAGATGGTTCTAACGTTAAAAAAAGGGTTCCTGGCGGGCCTGCTGGCGACGCTGATAATCACCGTCGCACTTGCCCAAACGCGCGTGGATTTCTCGCTGCGCTCAGTCGACGGACAGACGGTCACGACCGAGAGCCTGCGCGGCGAGGTCGTGGTACTCGCGTTCGGCGCTTCGTGGCTGCCGTTGTCGAAGACCCAACTGCAAGGCGTCAGAAAACTGGCCGACGAGTACAGCCAGCGCGGCGTCGTCGTTTACTGGGTCAGCACCGAGTCGGACGATTCGAAGTCGAAGAACTTCGCCAGTGACGAACAACTGCGATCGTTTGCGCAGAAGTATGGTTTGAAAGTGACTGTGCTGAGAGATCCTGACGGCGTGGTGTCGAAGAAGTTTGGCGTGGACCAACTGCCGTCAATCGTGATTCTCGACAAACAAGGCGCTGTGTCAGGCGCGCCGATCGGCGGGCTCGATCCCGGCGGCAATCTCGCCGCGCAACTGGCGCCGCGCCTCGACAAGCTGCTCTAATCTCTCCTGATGACACATACGCCAATCAATCCGCAATCACTCGGAGCACCCAGCGGATACTCAAACGGACTGCTTACCGAGTTAAATGGTAGACTGCTCTTCATCGCTGGACAGGTCGCCTGGGACCGAGAACACAAGATCGTCAGCGACGATTTCGTCGAACAGTTTGACAAGGCGCTTGAAAACGTCATGACTGTCGTCAGCGAGGCCGGCGGCAAGGCGTCGGACGTTGCGCGTCTGATCATTTACGTTACTGACAAGCAGGCGTATGTCGAACGCACCCGCGAAGTCGGCGAACGCTACCGCAAACACATGGGGAAACATTTCCCGGCGATGGTGCTGGTCCAGGTCGCGGGCCTGCTGGAGGACAGGGCCAGGGTCGAAATCGAAGGTATTGCGGTAATCCCCTCATGAAGCAGCCGAGCAGTTTTCTTTACGAACAGGACGAGCAAGGCATCGCGACGATCACGCTGAATCGTCCGGAGCGCTTGAATGCGCTGACGTTTGAAGTCTATCGCGAGCTGACGGACCTGTTTGCGGCGCTGCGCGAGGAAAAGGACGTGCGCGTCGTTGTGATCACCGGCGCGGGACGAGCGTTCTGCTCCGGCGGCGACGTACACGACATCATCGGCGAACTGTTCAGCCGAAACATGGAAGGACTGCTCGAGTTCACGCGCATGACGTGCGAACTAGTGCGAAACATCCGCGCGCTGCCGAAACCCGTGATCGCCAGTTTGAACGGCACGACAGCCGGCGCGGGCGCCTGCATCGCACTCGCGTCCGACATTCGCCTTGCAAGCGAACACGCAAAGATCGCATTCCTGTTTGTGAAGGTCGGCCTTTCAGGCGCGGACATGGGCGCGGCGTACTTGCTGCCGCGAGTCGTGGGTCTCGCGAAGGCGACCGAACTGCTCTACACGGGCGAATTCATCACCGCCGCGGAAGCCGAACGCATCGGATTGTATAATCGCGTCGTCCCTGCGACTGAGCTGCTGGACGTGACGCGCGACTTTGCGCAACGTCTCGCTCGCGGTCCCGCTTTCGCACTCGCAAAGACGAAAGAGTTGCTCAATCGCGAGCTCGACATGGACCTCGAAACCGCGCTCGAATGCGAAGCGCAGGCGCAGGCGATCTGCATGCAGCATCCCGATTATCGCGAAGCCTACGAAGCATTCGTCGAGAAGCGAGAGGCAAAGTTTAAGTAAAGTCGAATTTCGAATCGCTAATTTCGAATTTCGAATTTAAAGGATTTCTCAGCAAATTCGAAATTCGCAATCCGCAATCCGAAATCTATATGGATAACCTGGTCCATCAACTTCCCTTCTTCACTCCCGAACACCGAAGTCTCGCGCAAACGGTCGCCACTTTCGTCGAACGTGAAATCGAGCCGCACGCCGGCGTCGAAGACGACGTCGACGGCCTCGCAAAGCATTTCGTCAAAACTCTCGCCGAAGCACGCCTGCTGCGCTACTCCGTCGCGCAGTCGCAACTCGACGTTCGCTCGCTCTGCCTGATTCGCGAAGCGCTCTCGTACTCTTCGCCGCTCGCCGATCTCGCGTTCGTCATGCAAGGCCTGGGCACGTACGCCATCGCGAAAGCCGCGCCCGAGCACGTCCGCGACTTCTGGCTCTCGCGAGCGATCGACGGAAAGGCGATCGCGGCGTTCGCACTGACCGAACCGGAAGCCGGCTCCGACGTCGCGGCGATCCAAACGACCGCGCGCCGCGATGGCGAAACGTACGTCATCGACGGCCGCAAGCGTTTCATCTCAAACGCCGGCATCGCCGACTTCTACACCGTCTTTGCGCGAACCGGAACGCGCGACGACGGCCGCGCTCAACTCTCCGCCTTCGTCGTCGGTTCGAAGATGCAGGGCTTCAGCGTCGTCGAGCGCACGCCGTTGATCGCCGCACATCCGATCGGCGAGATCGCGTTCGACGGTTGCCGCGTTCCCGCGGAAGACATGGTGGGAAACGAAGGCGACGGTTTCGTGCTCGCGATGGAAACGCTGGACACGTTTCGCGCCAGCGTCGGCGCTGCTGCATGCGGCATGGCCCGCCGCGCGCTCGATCAAGCCCTCCGTTATGCCTCGACGCGCAAACAGTTCGGCCGCCTGCTATCGGACCATCAACTCGTCCAGGAAAAACTCGCCGACATGATCACCGAGCTCGACGCAGCGCGTCTGCTCGTCTATCGCGCCGCGTACGCAAAAGACAGCGGCGCGCGACGCGTGACGCGCGAGGCGAGCGAGGCGAAGCTGTTTGCGACTGAAGCCGCGGGCCGCATTATCGACAAAGCCGTGCAGATCCAGGGCGGCATCGGTCTCGTGCGCGGCAACATGGTCGAGCAGCTCTACCGCGACGTGCGCGCCCTGCGCATCTACGAAGGCACCTCGGAAATCCAGAAGCTCGTGATCGCCGGCCAGCTTTTGAAGGAACAGTTATAGGATTTTCCATTTGCCATTTGTCATTTTCCGTTTGTCATTTTTCGTTTGTCATTGCCTCTGAAATGAGAAATGGAAAATGAGAAATGGAAAACGGAAAACGAATCACGATCATCGGCGGTGGACCAGCGGGATTGTATTTCGCGATCCTGATGAAGAAGGCTGACGCCGGACACAGGATCACGATCTACGAGCGGAATGGACCGGACGACACGTTTGGCTGGGGCGTCGTGTTTTCAGGAAAGACACTGGCGAACCTGCGCGCGGCGGACGCCGAGTCACATGCGGAGATCACGAAAGAGTTCGAGGCGTGGGACAACGTGGACGTCGTTCATCGCAACCAGAAGATTTCGATCCACGGCAACAGTTTTTCCGGCATCGCGCGACTGCAACTGTTGAAGATCCTGCAACGGCGTGCGGAAGAGCTCGGCGTCGAGATTCACTTTCGCACTGAGATTCAGGACCTCGAGCCGCTGCGGAAGGATTGCGATCTCTTCATCGGCGCGGACGGCGTTAACAGCACGGTCCGCTTGCGCTACGCCGATCGGTTTCAACCAAATCTCGACACGCGCGCGCATCGTTACATCTGGTACGGCACGAACCAACTCTTCCACGGTCTCACGCTGACGTTTCGCGAGAACGAAGCCGGCACATTCGCGGCGCACTCGTACAAGTTCAATAAGACGACGAGCACGTTCATCGTCGAATGCGATCCAAGGACATGGGAAAAAGCGGGATTCGCGACGATGAGCGACGAACAAACACGAGACTACCTGGGCCAGGTCTTTGCCAACGATCTAGATAACAATCGTCTTCTTTCAAACAACTCGAAATGGATTAACTTCCTGCTCGTAAAGAACACGAATTGGTTCTTCGACAATGTCGTTTTACTCGGTGACGCCCTGCACACAGCGCATTTCTCAATCGGGTCAGGCACTAAACTAGCGATGGAAGACGCGATCGCATTAGCGCAATCCAACTCACTCGAACACTTCACGAGCACACGCCGCCCGGTGATTGAAACTTTTCAAGCAGCCGCTTTTGAGAGTATGAGGTGGTTCGAGAACGCGGCGCAGTACATGCACCTCACGCCCCTGGAACTCGCGTACAGCGTGATGACTCGCAGCGGGCGCGTAAGTTATGAGGATTTAAAAGCACGTGATCCGGAATTCATCGCGCGACTAACGCCACGCGGGCGGCTCTAAACGTCTGCGTCCATCGTCAACCGTCGCAATTCCCGGTTCATCCAGATCGACGCGGTCCCACAACTTGCACGTGACCGGCCGATGGGCTTGATCGAGTGCTTCGCAGTAGTTGGTATACGTGCAACGCCGCACCTCAGTGCCTCGACCGAGTTTCACCTTGACGAACCAATCAGGATCGGCGAGCGCCTGTCGCGCCATGCCGACGATGTCCGCATGACCTGCGCGCAGGATCTCTTCGGCTTGAGCAAACGTCGAGATGCCGCCGGTGCCAACCACCGGCGTCGTAAACCCGGCCTCGTTCACAGCGCGTTTGATCACGGCGACCAGCGGAATGCTTCGTCCAAACGGCCCTGCTTCATCGGACAGCACGGTCGGCATGCACTCGTAACCGCTCTGCCCCGTGTACGGATAAACAGCCTGGCCCACCTTCGGTTGTTGCGCGTCTTCAAACTTGCCGCCTTTCGAAAGCGAAAGGAAGTCAAAACCGGCCCGCGCAAACTCGACTGCGTAATATGCCGCGTCTTCAACGCGGCTGCCGCCCGCAATCACTTCGTCAGCCAGAAAGCGCACGCCAACAACGTAATCGCCTCCGACGCGTTCGCGCACTGCGCCATAGACTTCCAACGGCAACCGAATTCGATTCTCGCGCGAACCGCCGTAACCGTCCGTCCGATCGTTTTGCGCGCTCAGAAAACCCGCCATCGTGTACGCGTGCGCGTAATGCAATTCGACTCCGTCGAACCCGGCTTCACGGGCGCGTCCGGCGGCGGCGGCGAATATCGGCGGCAGCTCGTGTGGCAAGCGTGCGATGTGGTCCAGGTGCGTATCGGTCACGCGTTCGCGATAACCGAAGTCGAGCGCTTCACGTTCGCGCGGATCGAGAACGACAGAGACGTCGTCGTCGCTTGCGTTCAGTAGAAACGTTCTTACGTCATCGTCGGTCCAGTCGGTTTGACCCGTAACTTCAGCTAGCGCGCGTCGATGTCTTTCACGGATTTGCAGGAACCGTTGGAAGTACTTCGCGCGTTCCGGCCGGCGTTTGACGGCGAGGAAATCGATGATCTGAATGAACAGCAACGTCTCGCCGCCGCTCGCTTCGCGCACGACGTCGACCAGCTTCCGCAGACCCGGTATGAAACGATCGTCGCCGATCCGCAGC
>DASURS010000140.1:0-3096 GCA_036279935.1 Pyrinomonadaceae bacterium | reverse complement strand
TCAGGAGGTAACTCCTGATGGGAAATCCGCGTCCGAGGCCGCGACGATTGGGAAGCAAGCTGCTCCAGATTCGTCAGCAGCTTGGTCTATCGCAGAGCCAGATGCTCGCGAAGCTCGGCCTTGAAGAAAAAATGCACTACGGGCGTATCTCGCAGTATGAGAACGACGAGCGCGAGCCCACGTTAATGACTCTTCTCGCCTACGCGCACGTCGCGGGTGTCCATCTGGAAGATATCGTCAGCGACGATTTCGATCTCCCCTCCAAACTCCCCGGCAACGTGAACTACCAGGGCGTCCGCCACAAACCCACCCGCCGCAAGTCGTAACCCTGCGGATCTCTGATTTGATTTCTTACCTAATCACGCGGACTTGCGTGGAGGGTGGGTTTGGGAGCATCTTTTCCGCATGAGTGAAAGTGTTGAAGGAATGGTGACGGACCTGGCGCTGATTGCGAAGCGCTTTTATGCGCGCGGGTGGTTGCTCGGGACGAGTGGTAACCTAAGTGCGGTCGTGCGACGCGAGCCGCTGGAGTTGGCGATCACGGCGAGCGGCGTCGATAAGGGGCAGTTGATTCCAAAGCAGGTGCTGATGATCGACGAGAACGCCCACGTCATCAAGGAACAGCCGGCCGGCGAGAGCCCCGGGTTCCTGCGATCCGGGGACAAGAGCACCGCCGTTTATAAACCATCGGACGAGAGCCTGATCCACATTCGCATCGTGAAGGAGCGCGGCGCCGGAGCAGTGCTTCACACACACTCGGTCTGGAACACGATCCTCTCCGAAGTTCACGCACTCGAGCGCGGCATACAGATGGAAGGTTACGAGATGCTGAAAGGCCTCGACGGCGTGCGCACTCACGAACACGCCGAGTGGCTGCCGATTATCGAAAACTCGCAGGACATCCCCGCGCTGGCCGACACGATCAGCAACGTCCTCGAACGAAACCCGCAAGCGCACGGCTTTCTGATCAAGCGTCATGGACTCTACTCGTGGGGCAACGATCTCGCGCAGGCGAAGCGGCATATCGAGATCCTCGAGTTTCTGCTGGAAACGATCGGCCGAACAGCGACGCTAAAAGGCCGCAGGAGTTAACTGGCAATGGCTCTGGTTACGATCTTTCAGGAAGGCCGCAACGAAGGCGAGACTCTGCGCACACCGGAAGAGATCGCAAAAGGCCTCGCGAAATACGGCATCGACTACGAACGCTGGCAACCGGCGCATCCAGTCGCGAACGACGCACCAGCGGACGCGATCCTCAACGCCTACGCCACAGAGATCGAAGAGCTCAAGACTCGCGGCGGCTACGTGACCGCCGACGTCATCGACGTCAATCCCGCCACACCGGGCCTCGACGCCATGCTCGCTAAGTTCAATCGCGAACACTGGCACGACGAAGACGAAGTGAGATTCATCATCGCCGGACACGGCCTGTTTCACATTCACTCAAAAGCCGGAGCAGTTCTCGCCATCGAAGTCGAAGCCGGCGACCTGATTCGCGTCCCGCGCGGCACGCTTCACTGGTTCAACCTCTGCGGCGATCGATGCATCCGCGCGATCCGCCTGTTTCAGGACACAGCCGGCTGGACGCCGCACTACACGGAAAGCCAGGTTGACGACGGTTTCCTGCCAGTCTGTTTTGGCGGCACGCACTTTCCATATCAACAGCCGTGAAAGGCATCCTGCTCGACATCGAAGGAACAACGACACCGATCGCATTTGTGCACGACGTGCTGTTCTCGTACGCGCGAGCTCACGTCGGCGATTACCTGGCCCAACACGCGGATGAAGCTGCGGCTGATGTGGCCCAACTCCGCGAAGAACACAGGAACGACGTCGAACAACCGCCACCGCTGACAGACGACACCGCATCGGTCGCCACTTACGTCAACTGGCTTATCGATCGCGATCGGAAATCGACAGGACTGAAGTCTTTGCAGGGAAAGATCTGGCGCGAAGGTTATCGCCAGGGAACACTGAAGTCGCAAGTGTTCGATGACGTGCGGCCGGCGTTCGAGCGATGGCGCGAGGCAAATCTGCGCATCAGCATCTTTTCGTCAGGCAGCACACTGGCCCAGCAACTGCTGTTCGCACACAGCGAAGCCGGCGATCTGACGCCCTTCATCAGCGACTACTTCGACACGAATGTCGGACGCAAAGCGGATCCTGAAAGCTACCGGCGCATCGCGAAAACGATCGAGCTCCCACCGGATGAAATACTCTTCATCTCAGACGTCGTCGCCGAGCTGGAAGCCGCAAACACAGCAGGCATGAAAACTCTCCTGTCCATACGTCCCGGTAACCAGCCACAACCAAACACGGATCGCTTCCGCATCATCCACGCTTTCGACGAGATATAAAAACTATTTGATGGCGTCGTAAAGCTGGCGCGCCATCTCCGCGTCGAGGCCTTTCAGCACTTCGTATTGGGTCATCGCGGCTTTCTTGTCGTTGATGGCGATGTAGGTCAGGCCGAGGTTGAAATAGGCCTGGGCCAGCGTTGGTCTGAGTTTGATGACTTCCTTGTACGACTCGATCGCTTCCGAATAGCGTCCGGCGTTATAGAGCGTGAGCCCGAGATTGAAATGGGCCGCGGCGTTTTTCGGTTCGATCTCGGCGGCTTTTTTCAGCGCGTTCGCGGCCTCTTCGTAACGCTGTAAGCCGCTGTAAGCGTTGCCGAGGTTCTTGTAAGCGTAGGAGCGAACTTCGTTGCGTTCCTGGAACCCCATCTTGAACGCTTCGCCGGTTTCGCCGAGCAGTTTGATCGCTTGCTGGCTGGCGTCGACGGCTTCCTGATATTTGCCGCTGTGGTTGTAGGCGAAACTGAGGTTGTTGTAGACGTCGGGACTCGAAGAATCGAACTTCAACGTCTGCTGATAGACCTCGATCGACTCGGGATAGCGGTTCAGGCGCGCGAGCGAAAAGGCGAGCGGCAGATATGCGCCGCTGTAGTCCGGTTTGAGTTTGAGCGCTTTCTGGTAAGCGGTCACGGCTTCGGCAAAGCGGCCCTGGTCGACGTAGACGTTGCCTAAGCCTGCATAGGCGCGGGCGTCGTCGGGCGCGATCTGGGCGGCGAGTTGATACTGCTGTTCGGCTTCG
>DASURS010000139.1:0-16187 GCA_036279935.1 Pyrinomonadaceae bacterium | reverse complement strand
GAAGCCAGCGAACTGCCGCATCGTCCAGAGTTTGCCCCGATAGCCGGTTGGGTGAATGCCGCGGGTGTAAGGAAACTCTCCCGGAAACGAGAGGTCGCGATTGAAGTCGATGTGCTCGACCTCGGCAGGCGTATAGAGCCGGTCGACGTCTTCGAGCGACACCGTCTGAAAACTCTTTTTGCGTTCGGGATGTTTCGCGGTGGCGGGTCCGAGCGTCTCGCGCTCCCAACGTTCCTTTTCTATCTCGGCCGGTGAGGAGCTTTCCTTTGTTTCAGGCATTCCACCTCTCAAAAACTGACGAATTTCGCAGCGAATTTGGATATTAGTTTACGCCAGAAAGGGTGTCAAACGAGTGTTTCCGGAAGAAAGTTGATATGCATGAGACTCGATGCTAATCTCACGCCCATCGCCCAATAACTCTCTTACCTCCCGCAATTTTAATTGCCACCAGCAGTCTCGAAGTGGCCCCTGACAAAGGACTCTCTATGACTACATCAAACACGAAATACCTGATCCTCGCGTGTGACGGCGGGGGAATTCGCGGCCTCATTCCGGCGATGTTGCTTCAATCGCTGGCCACCAACTATCCGAAGTTCCTGGACAGCGTCTACTTATACGCCGGAACTTCAACCGGCGGGATCATCTCGCTCGCGTTAGCCTCTAACGTGTCGGCAACGGAGATGGTAGACCTTTACGAAAACAACGGGTCCGCCATTTTCCAGGCGAGCTCGTGCATGGGCTCAACGGCAGCGTCTAAACCCCAAACAGTCGCGCCGCCCGCCGGCAGCAGCGCGTCGACCAGTAGCTGGTGGGAATGGATTCTCGAACACCTCGAGGATCTCACGTGTACGTGGTACACGAACTCCGGGCTCTATTCGCTCCTGCAAAGTAAGCTCGGTAGCAATGCGAGCAGTACTCTCAGCAGCATCGTCAGCAGTACGAATCCTCAGTATGTGCTGGTGAACACGTTTCAGCTGTGCGCTGCCAACAACGTTTGGACGCCGCTACAACTAACGAACTTGCCAAACGTTGCCGGGAATAACAGCGCGAGCACGCTGGTCATCGACGCGGCCATGAGCACGAGCGCCGCTCCGATGTATTTCCCGCCATACAACCATCCGACTTATGGCTTCTGCGTCGACGGCGGCATGTTCGCCAATAACCCCGGCACGATCGCGCTGACGACTCTGGTCAATTCGGGAATCGCTCTGGAAAATATCTGGATGCTGTCACTGAGCACGGGCAATTCGCTCAACTCCATGCCGGCTTCGATCGTCAACACATTCGGCGTCAATGGGTGTGGGCCGCTGTTCTGGTTCTGGCCGCTGGCGGTACAGGGCGCAAACAACTACACGCCCAGCCTGCCGATGATGAGTGTGATCTTCGACGGCACGTCCGACGTTGATACTTACCAATGTCAGCAACTGCTGGGCGCGCAGTATCAACGCGCCAACGTGCCGCTGTCCATGCCGATCGCGCTGAATGATTACTCGCCGGCAGCGATCACGGCGATGCAGGACTCCACCAATACCTATCTGAAATCAACGGAATGGGGAAATATCGTGGCGTGGATAACTGACAACTTCAGCTAACAGTTTGCGTAGCAATATAAGAGAGGGGGCGCGGTTGCGATGGCAGTCACAGCCGCGCCGTCACGGTAGGGTACCCGGTAACGTGGATGTCGAGCAGGGGAAAACTAAAGGCAGGCGTTGGCAGGCATGGAACTCAATCTCCTTCAATGTTGAACCGATATTCATTCGCGTCAGTCAACAGGAACTACGTATTCGTTGCTCCGAACCATGTTCAGCCGCTCGCGTGCCGCCGACTCGATGGTTCGCGGATCATTGCGAAGCCGTTCGACGTCGGCTTTCAACGACCGGTTAATAGTGCGTAGTGCTTCGACGTCAGTCTGCATTGATGAAAACTGCTGTGCCGCCACCTGAAACTTCGCCTGAGTGCGCATGTTCACGGTCACGCAGACGGCGAAAGTGGCCAGCAAAATCATTCCAAAGACCACCCATGAAGGGACCAACCCTCCCCGGCGCCGGACTTCGGTGCGCGTTCCGATGATCTCCATCGAGATCTGTTGCATAGAAGCCAGAGAACCAACGGAGCGCGGCAGCACACGCTGCGATTGAATGCGCTCGTCAACCCAGTAAGTATTTGCGACCTTGCTCAAGTAACACCTCCAAGTTCGTTAAGTCCGATTCCGATTTCGCCTAAATACGTACCAGGGTTCGGGGATTCCCAAAGGACGCACCGAGTGTCATAAATCGTGTTTAATTCGCGTTCAGCCTCGTTGTCAGCAACCGGCGCCGCTGCAACCCGACTCGCCGTGACGCCATCTTTCGCCGGACGGTAACTCTGGACATCCTGCTCTTCATTTAAGAGGCTGCTTAACCCAAGTTTGAGAGTTTATCCACAAGATAGCGGGGCAGTAGAGCGGGGCAGCCCCAACTAAATGTAGTTTGCGAGTTGTCAATTCGTTGCAGCACAACAACTTAGCGGCAACAGGCCGGACTGTAACACCCGTGCTTAAGCGTGTAAAGACATTTCTCCTCAACACTTTAAGACTGTAAGTTCAATGTTTACTTCAACTAAGAACGCTTAAGCAGGAATTTTGGCGAACGTGAGGCGAACGAAAATCCGGCCCATTTTTGACTCCAGAATCGCTGTAAATTGCCAATTCATTGGTGTTTAACAAAGTTGTTGACAGCTCGCGTTCCCGGCAACTAGACTTGTAGCCGTGTGGCGACAACTAAAGACCCACACGCGCATTGCCCCGACGAAGATTGCGGTACCCTCATCGAAAATAGTCCCAGAATTCGCAGGTAACCAAGGAAAGGGTGTCGATGTCTGACTCTTCGGTCCTAGCGCCGGGCGCTCCAACATCTGACTCAGTTTCTTACCAACTACCGATCAGCTCCATAGTCCGAGCCGTTTGCGAAGCCGCCAGCGGTGGTCCTGATCTGCTCTACGAGGTCATGATCAAGATGAGCCTGATGGTGGAGGCGACCGCGCCCACGTATGGCCTGTCGATTTGGGCCACGCCGATGGCCGGAAAGCCGAGTCTGCGTTGGGCGGAAGGTCTCGAGGAACAGGAGATTGCGACCGCCGAGGGCGTCGTTGCGGAGATCTTCGGCAGTCAGGGACGCCCGCAACCCGCGAAAGAAGGCGACCAATCGATCTGTTTATTGCTGGGGTTGCCGTCGAGCACGCGCGAAGGCGCGGCGCTTTATGGCCGCTGCGTCAGGCCGCTCAGCGCCGAACAGGCGAAAGAGTTGAATGCGCTGAGTGATGTGGCCCATCTGGCCCATTCCCACCAGACGTCCGGACCTGCTGTCGAGAGTGTGAGCCGTCCGGCGACGGCGATATCGCCGGCGAGCTCGTTGCCGGGCATGGTTTTCAGTAGCCGAGCGATGTGTGACGTCGCCCGGAACATCGAGCGGATCAAAGATTCCAATTCGACGATCCTCGTCACCGGGGAATCAGGCACGGGCAAGGAGCTGGTGGCGCGCGCTATTCATCGTCTCAGCCGTCGATCGGAGAGTGAGTTCATCCCGTTCAACTGTTCCGCGGTACCGGCGGAGTTGATCGAGAGCATGCTGTTTGGACATCGGCGCGGAACGTTTACCGGCGCGATGTCGGACCAGGCGGGATTGATACGTTCCGCTGAAAACGGCACGCTGTTTCTGGACGAGATTGGCGACCTGCCGTTGTCGCTCCAGCCAAAGCTGTTGCGATTTCTTCAGGAAGGCGAGATTCACACGCTCGGTGAGCGTGCGCCGCGCAAGGTGAACGTGCGCGTGATCGCGGCTACGCATAAAGATCTTGAGAAGCTTGTAAGCGAGAAACTGTTCCGCGAAGACCTTTATTACAGGATTGCTACGCTGACCGTTCAGGTGCCGCCGCTGCGCGAGCGGCCGGAGGACATCTCCGCGCTGATCTCGCACTTCGTCAGCTATTACGCGCGCAAGAACGAGCGCTCGATTTCTGGAATCACTGCCGAAGCGATCCAGATTCTTGAGACTTACTCGTGGCCCGGGAACGTCCGTGAGCTTGCTGCTGAAATGGAGCGGTTGGTCCTGTACGCGGAGGACGATGGATATATAAGGCCGCAGAACATCAGCACGCGCATCTTCCCGCAAGCAGGGGCGGCGAACCAGCCACCTGCCGAGCGGCTCGAAGACCTGTTAGACAATTACGAACGCCGAGTTATAACCGAGACACTTAAGCGTCACGACTGCAACGTGGCGAAGGCGAGTGAAGCGCTCGGTCTCGGCTCCCGCCAGACCCTCTACAAAAAACTCAAACGCCTCGCGATCGACATCGGCGACTTCCTCCAGGAAGACACCGAACCCGGCATGCAATACCGCGCGTAGTATCCGTGTCGTCCGTGGTTGAATGTTGTCAACCGCAGGCGACAAAGATAAATCCCAATAAAAACACGGCTCTCAGTCAGTAACACGTTTCCTGGACCACGCGGAGTTGTCAACTGCGGGCGACAAACGAGCGGCGAAACTCCCACTATTTCAGCATTGGCCCACTGGCACACCGGTTGTAAATGTCATGCTCGTCGCGAAGCAGCACATTGCCTCGCATCAACTGGCGAGCAGACAAACCTTATGAAGGCTAACACCACAAGAAACCTGACATCAGTCGTAATGCTCGTGATCCTTTCCCCGTTCCTGGCGCTGGCAATGCTAGTCAGCATCAAGACCGCGGGCATTCGGGATAACGAAGTATTACTACTGCTGTTGACGTTATCGAGTGCTGTGTTAAGTGGGATCAATGGCTTTGGCCGCCGCACGGTCAAACCTGGTCCAGTTACCGCGCCTATCACACAAGCCGGTAGCAATCCTTCCCAAGGCTGCATTCCCTTGTCGGCTCATTCGCAGCAATAACGCCTAATCGAACACCAAAAGGAGCAACAACATGATTAAGAATTTTTTGCGTGATGAAACCGGTCTTGAACTTTCGGAATACGCAGTTGCCGCAGCGCTCGTCGCGTTGGCTTGCGTCGCAGCTTTCGAACTTCTCGGTGAGAACATCGGTGCCAAGATCGACACGCTCGCGAACACCATCGGCGCCGGCGCCGCGCAATAACTCCGTGAATTACTGCGCCGGCAGCGACACGTAAGTTCCGCTGCCGGCCTGAGGAAGGCTCAAGCCTTCAGTGAGGAGGAGAGACATGTTCAGCAAATTCTTCCGCGATGAGACCGGGCTTGAGCTCTCCGAGTATGCCGTTGCCGCGGCTCTCGTAGCAGTCGCGGCTGTGTTGGCCTTCGAATTACTCGGAACCAATATAGCCGGCAAGATCACGGCTTTGGCAGGTTTCATCGATTGATCTCTGAACAGTGACTACCATCGGTGGCGTGCCTCGTGAAGCTTCGGCTACACGGGGCCGCCGCCAGCTTTCTGCTCTTAACCCGCAAAGCAAATTGCCGACATGCTTAGCCCAACCGCAACAGTTTTCGAACTTTTCTTAGTTCCGCTCGCCGTTCTCATTATCTATTACGACGTGCGGTATCGCCGCATTCCTAATCCATTCGTACTTGCCACTCTGATCAGCGGGCTGACCATCAACGTCGTGATGTTCGGCTGGCGGGGTGGTCTAAACAGCATTGGCGGTTGCGTCCTGGCTTTTATCCTGATGTTCCTGCTGCACGTCTTCGGAGCGATGGGCGCCGGCGATGTCAAACTCTTCGCCGCGGTTGGCGCCGTCATCGGCGCGCAGCTCGTTCTTCCAACTTTCGTAGTGGTGGTGCTGACGGGTGGTCTACTCGCGTTGGTCTCCACGCTGCGTTCGGGCGTTTTCGTCACGACCATGCATCGCGTGCTGCAAATCCTGGTGGGCTTACTGCCGGGATGGCAAATGCCCAAATTCAGTGTTCCCGCTGATCGTCGTCTCACCATTCCGTACGGTGCGGCGATAACGATCGGCGCCATTATCGCAACCGCGATATTTCACCCTTAACCAGCGGCAAATAACCAGGCCCGGACCTGGCGAGAACGGAGAGTCGAATCCATGCGAAACAAACGTTTCTTCATAGTTTTGGTAGGGGCCCTGCTTTTCGGAGTGCTCGCTGCCATTTCAGTCAGCAAATACTTGTCGAGCGCCCAGGCCTACACGAAGAACCTGAACAAGGTTGCCGTGGCCAAGGTGGCGATCCCGCTGGGCAGCAAGATCATCGCCGAGCAGATCATGGTGGTCCAATTCCCGAAGGAGTCGACTCCCGACGGCGCGTTTGATTCGGCTGAGAAGCTTGCGGGCCGCGTGGCTGTGGTGAATATCGGCGCGCGCGAACCGATCACGGAATCACGACTGGCGGCGGAAGGTACCGCAGCCGGTCTTTCGGCGATCATTCCCGAAGGCTATCGCGCGATGACGGTCAAGGTCGACGATGCCGCGGGCATCTCCGGATTCATTCAACCGGGAACGCTGGTTGACGTCGTCGTGACGATCGATCCTGAAACCAACAGCAGGCAGGACCCCGTCTCGAAGATCGTGTTGCAGAACATCAAGGTCCTGGCCAACGGTCAAAACATCGACAAACCTGAGAACGAGCGCGAAGCCAACAGCGTCAAGGCCGTGACTCTTCAGGTCACTCCCGAAGAGGCAGAGAAACTCGCGCTGGCCGCGACCGAAGGCAAACTCCAGCTCGTCATGCGCAGCCAGATCGACCAGGGCAACGAAGAGACGCCTGGCGTCAACAAGCGCAACCTGTTGAACGGCGATAAAGCGACGCCCGTTCCGGAGCCCGGCGCACTCAAGAGTGAACAGCCCAAGACCGACGCGAAGCCCGCAGTGCGTCGCTCGTCAGCAGTGAAACCAGCAGCAACGGCCCCAGCTCCTCAACCGACGCCGCGCACCCAGGTCGAGATGATCGAAGGCGCGAAGAAACGCAACGTCGAGTTTCCGTAGATCAGTGTCATTTCAAACATCTATGCCGGGCGTTCAGCGCCCGGATAACTCTTGAAGTTGATCGCATCGACGATCGCTAGAAACAAAGGAGCATAAGATCATGCAGAGCCGTTCCCCAATGCCGCGCCGAGTGAGTTTATTGCTGGCGTCGTTGATTACTATCTTTAGTTACTCCGTCACGCACGCCCAGGAAACCTCCTACAAGGCGTCGTTCGCCCAGAACAAAGAGGCTATTGCCGTCAATGTTCTTGTGGGACAGTCGCGCGTGATCAACTTCGACCGCCCGGTCGGACGTTTTTCGGTGTCGAATCCGGAAATCGCCGAGGCAGTGCTAGTCACGCCGGACCAGGTGCTCGTCAATGGAAAAGCTTTCGGTCAGGTCAACTTCATCGCCTGGGAACAGACCGGCGGCCAGTTCTTGGTGTTTGACGTTTACGTCCGCGCCAACCTGTCGCTGATCGACTCCCAGATTCGCGCGCTGTTTCCGAAAGACGACATCCGTCTCAGCCAGGCGAATGGTTCAGTCGTGATCTCGGGCAGCGTGACGAACGCAGCGACGGCCGCGCAGGTCCAGAGCGTGATCGAAGCCGCGAATTTCAAGACTGTGAACATGCTGACTTCGCCGGTCAGCAACGCTACTCAGATTCAGCTCCAGGTTCGCGTCGCGGAAGTGAACCGCAACCGGCTGCGTGACTACGGCACGTCGTTCTTGTCGGGACCTCCGGGAGGAACGGGTGGTTACTGGAACAGCGGTAATGGTCCAAGCATTCTCGGCGACACGACCACCGGCCCGGGCGGCGCGATTCTCGACACCATCATTCAACCGGCGCTGAACCTCTTCGTTTTCAATCGTCAGATCAACACGGGCGCGATGCTTCGCGTGCTGCGTCAGGAAGGCGCCTTCCGTGAGTTGGCCGAACCGAACCTGATCGCGATGAACGGTCAGCAGGCGAGCTTCCTCGCCGGCGGTGAGTTTCCGGTGCCGGTCCTTCAGATGGGCCAGCAGAACAGCGGCATCACCATCGTTTGGAAAGAATATGGCATCCGTCTCAACTTCAAACCGACCATCATCGACGAAGACCACATCCGTCTCGAGCTCGAACCGGAAGTCTCCACGATCGACTTCTCGAACGGCGTCCGCTTCAACGGTTTCGTAGTTCCGGCCCTCCGCACCCGCCGTGCGAAGACGGGCGTTGAACTCCGCGACGGCCAGTCGTTCGCGCTCGCCGGATTGCTCGACAACTCAGAATCGAAGACGCTTTCGCGCATTCCGATCGTCAGTGACATTCCCGTGATCGGCGCTCTCTTCAAGTCGAAGTCATTCGAGAAGAAAGAGACCGAGCTGATGTTCTTCGTGACGGCGCACATGGTCAAACCGGTCAACACCGACGACCTGCCGACACTGCGCGGTATCGATGGTCTGAAGGGCAACTCGCCGTTGGGCGTCGAGCCGAAGGGCGAAGGCATCTCCGGCCAGACCGGCTACAAGGTTTCGGGACAGAACGGTCAAACACCGGCTCCGGCTCCGGCCGCACCGGCGAAGACTGAAGAGCAGAAGACCAAGGCAGCAGAAACGACGACGACCAGCAGCAGCGGATCAGTCGGCAGCGTTCGCAGCGCGAATACGGACCTGCCGGTCGCGAAAGCGATGCGCGTCGACTTCAACCCGGACCTGGTCCGGCCCTGGTAATTGGTAATGGGAATTCTTTTCGATTGAGATCTTCGTTCGCAGCCAGAGGGGGGAAAGAACATGAAGAGCAGATCAATCAAACAAGCGGGAACGAGGAAGGGTGAGCGAGGTTCAGTTCTGGCGACATCGGCAATCGGCATGTTGTCGCTACTGCTGGCGGTAGGTTTGGGAGTTGATATCAGCAGGTTCTATCTCGCCAAAACGGAACTTCAGAATGCAGCGGATGCAGCGGCTCTTGCCGCTGTGTCCGCGCTCGACACTTCGCCCACCGGCATTCACAAAGCCGTCGACCGCGCAGTAGCGAGCATGAACAACTATGACTTCAACAGCACGGGCGTGACTTTCCCCCGCGCGAACGTGCTGTTTGCAGTCAATCTCGAAGGCTCTTACGTCAACGAAGCGGCCGCATCTGCACCGGGATTGGCCCACAACATCCGTTTCGTGAGAGTGACCACACCTGAATCGGCGATTCCAGTTTCGTTCGCAGTCTCGGTGCTTGGCAGCAGCAAGAACCTGACGGCATCGGCCACCGCGGGACTGTCCGTGCCGTTGAACTTGTTCTGCAACTTCCTGCCGGTCTCGGTGATCGACTATGGCACTCCGATCACGGCTGGGAACACGTACACCTTCCGCGCGAGCTCGGGCACTTCAGTTTCACCAGGCAACTACCAGATTCTTGCGGTAGCCGGCGAAGGCGGTAAAGACGTTCGTGTCGGTATCGCAGCCGGCGTCGACAAATGCGCTGCGCCGGGCGAGGTCTACCAGGTCGATACAAAACCGGGCGTGACG
Source organism: Pyrinomonadaceae bacterium (assembly GCA_036279935.1). Taxonomy (GTDB): domain Bacteria; phylum Acidobacteriota; class Blastocatellia; order Pyrinomonadales; family Pyrinomonadaceae; genus PSRF01. Next base: position 6,783 of record DASURS010000139.1, on the reverse strand, counting down.
GCGGGCGCCGTGCGTCAGGGGCTGAACACTCGTTTCGACGAATATCAAACGTCGCAGGTGAACCCGGACCAGATGCCGCCGGACACCAATATCAAAGAGAACATCAACCACGACAAATACATCAACCCGACGTCGCCGAGTGATATTCAGGGACCGAAGCACAAAGGCGTCGATGGCCGTCGCGTGGTTGTAATTCCGATTGTGAAGCAAGGTGAGTACGACCAGGGTCGCAACACGGTCAAATTCGATCGCTTCGGCACCTTCTTCCTGCAAACCAAGGTGGGCAGCGGCAACGGCGGCGACCTGGTTGCCGAATACATCGACGACATCGTCCTTGGCCAGGGCGGATTCGATCCCAACGGCGCGCCGGTGAACGGTCTGATGGCGGTCCCGGTCCTTTACAAATAAGGCGGCAACAATGATGCACCATCGAATAAGAAAGATCCGAAACATTCGACGCTCGCGCCGCTTGCATTGGCTGAGCCACTTTCGCCGTGACGAGCGAGGCGTGCAGCTTATCGAAACCGCGATCGTGGTTCCGATCATGCTGTTGCTGTTCGCCGCCGTCGCGGAATTTGGCAACTACTTTTACGAGTACACCACGCTGGCAAAGGCTTCGCGAGTCGGCACGCGATACCTGACGTCGAAATGCGCCAATGGCTCCGCCACGAACTATGGCGCCATCGCGAAGAACATCGTCGTCTACGGAAACGAAGCCGGTACGGGCGACCCGGTACTCCAGGGCCTCGGCACGAACAACGTGAACGTCGCGTATGCGGGCGGCACTGTGGGTGTACCCGCCACGGTAACCGTGAGCATCACCGGCTTTCAACACGACCCGGTTTTCGATCTCGGCGGTTTGCTTCGTAACGACGATTTGTCGCTCGCCGTCGATGTGAAACCGAGCGTAACGATGCGTTACCTGCTAACGCAGCCCTGCGTATGAAAGGCACAACTATGCTGCGCCTTAAAAAATGCAAAGACAATGAACGAGGCTCAACGCTGGTTGAGTTTTCAATAGGTGTGTTGGTGTTTGCGACCGCGATGTTTGCGGTCCTGGAATTCAGCCGCGCACTGTGGGCGCACAACGCGTTGACTGATGCCGCGCGACGTGGCGCCCGCTACGCAACGCTTCATTCGGCAGGCAACGTCGCACAGGTCAAGAACGTTGTCGTGTACGGCAATCCCGCCGGCACTGGTGAGCCGATGCTTCCCAACCTGAGCACGAACCAGGTGGACGTCGACTACAGCAGTTTTGGTATGAACGCCGGAACCGTGACGGTGAGCATCGACGGATATCAGTTCCAGTTGGTGATTCCGATCGTCGGTACGACGATCACGATGCCAAATTATTCGACGACGCTCACGGGTGAATGTGCTGGGTTTATTCCGAACAATGTTTAAAGTCTTCGATCCCGCTGCCGGGCGGCTCCGTAAGTAAGCCTGCCTGTCGCACATCGCGCCCGAGTGACATCGGCCTTGTGAGTTTGCGATGTCCCGCCGTAAACCCCCGGCACTCTGTCAGTAATTTTCATTTCAGAAGCAAGCCGCTGGTAGTGGGGATCGAATGAACGAATAAGAGGAACAGATGACGGAACCAATTTCAGTAGTCGTGCTCAGCACCGGGCTCGAAAACTTCAAAGACATTCGACGCGCCTTGACCGCCGAAAGCCGAGTGCAACTGCTCGCCGGCGGCAACGACGCCGATCAGCTCTACGAAGAGATCGTTCGCCTCAAACCCACCGCCGCGATCATCGCGCTTGGCCCAAACGCCGACAACGCCGTTCGCTTCATCGAACGTTTGAACGCCGAATGCCCCGACACAGCACTTATCTCCGCTGCCCAGGATGCTTCACCGGATCTGATCCTGAGAAGTTTGCGCGCCGGCGCGCGCGAGTTTCTGCGCATTCCGATCAGCAGCGACGAGCTGCGCACGGTGCTGGATCGCGTTTCCGAGTTCACTACGAAGCAAGTCGAAGCGCCGAAGAAGAAAGGCCGCATGGTCGCGGTCTTCTCGAGCAAGGGCGGATGCGGTACGTCGTTCATGGCCACAAACCTGGCGGCGGCGACGTCATCCAAAACGATTCTGGTCGATCTCAATCTCCAGGCCGGCGACCTGCCGCTGTTTTTGGGACTCGATCCGAAGTACTCGATCGCGGACATGGTCGAGAAGCGCCAACGTCTCGACGAAGCGCTGATCGCGAGTCTCGTCACGCCGCATTCGAACAACCTGTCATTGCTGGCGGCGCCGCGCGAAGCTGACTCGGCCGACGAAATCGAGCCGCAACACGTTTTCGAAGTCCTGCAGAAACTGCGCGAGCATTACGATTACGTCGTACTCGATCCGCAGCACACTTTCGACTCGATCACGCTGGCGGCGCTCGATCAGTCTGACGAGATCGTCCTCGTCCTGACGCTCGACATACCCGCAATCCGCAGCACGCAGCGAGCACTCGAGATATTCGACCGGCTCGGATATCCGCGCAAGAAAGTCCGCATCGTCGTGAACCGCTGGAGCAAACAGATCGACCTCGATCTGCGCCAGGTCGAGAAGTTCCTCGGCGAGCCGTGCGTGGGTTTTGTTCCGAGTGACTATCAGCAGGCAGTGAGTTCGATCAATCTCGGCACGCCGCTGGTCCAGGCTGAACCGACTTCAAAGATCGCGATGGAGATTCGTCGTATCGCGCAGCAGATGTCGTTGGGTGTCGCGCCCATCCAGGAAACGAGCCAGCGTCGCGGTTTCCTGAGCTCGTTACTAAAGAAGCAGCCGGCGCAGCAACAGTTCAAACTTCAAACCTCAATGGAAAAGATCTAGTGACGCGGCACACGTCCGCACTCGGAAAACATCATGGCACTACGTGAAAGATTAATCGGCAATCAGGGTAGTCCCGGCAGCGGATTAGACGGCACCGGCCAACACTCCTTCCAGGAGATGAAGTCGCGCCTGCACCGGACGTTGATCAACCGTATGGACCTGACCAAGCTCTCGGCTCTTACGCCGGAACAGGTCCACGCCGAAGTCTCTCGTTTGGCCGAAACCGTTCTGGCCCAGGAAGCCATGCCCTTGTCGGCTTCCGAACGCGAGCGACTGGTCAGCGACGTTCAGCACGAGCTTTTCGGTCTTGGGCCACTCGAGCCGTTACTGAAGGACCCGACAATCTCCGACATCCTCGTAAACGCACACGACACGATCTACATCGAACGACGCGGAAAGATCGAACCAACGACGGTGCGGTTCAAAGATGACGAGCACTTGATGCGCGTGATCGAAAGAATCGTTTCGTCAGTCGGCCGCCGCATTGACGAGTCGTCGCCGATGGTCGACGCGCGTTTGCAGGACGGATCGCGCGTCAACGCCATCATCCCGCCGCTTTCGATTGACGGTCCCGTGCTTTCGATTCGCCGCTTTGGTTCCGATCCGCTGAAGATGTCGTCGCTGATCGAGAACAAGGCGCTTACCAAAGACATCGCCGACATGCTTCAGATGGTTGTGACGGCGCGTCTGAACGTTCTGATCTCAGGCGGAACCGGCGCCGGTAAGACGACGCTGCTCAACGCGCTCTCCGCTTTCATTCCCGAAAACGAACGCATCGTCACGATTGAAGACTCGGCGGAACTTCAGCTCCAGCAGCCGCACGTGGTCCGTCTTGAAACCCGTCCGCCAAACATTGAAGGCCGCGGCGAAGTCACGCAGCGAGACCTGGTGCGCAACTCACTTCGTATGCGTCCCGATCGCATCGTGATCGGCGAGGTGCGCGGCGGCGAAGCGATCGACATGCTTCAGGCCATGAACACGGGCCACGACGGAAGTTTGACGACGATTCACGCCAACACTCCACGCGATGCGCTGGCCCGTCTCGAGACGATGATCCAGATGACGGGTATGCGTCTTTCGGATCGCGCGATGCGCCAACAGATCGCGTCGGCAATCAATCTCGTCGTGCAGGTTGCGCGCATGTCTGACGGCGGCCGGCGCGTGACGTCGATTTCGGAAATCACCGGCATGGAAGGCGAGACGATCACCATGCAGGAGATCTTCATGTATGAGCGCACCGGCGTCGACAAGGAAGGCCAGGTGGTTGGACGTTTCCGGCCGACGGGAATCCGTCCGCGCTTTGCCGAACGGTTGAAAGCTTGCGGTTTACAGTTGCCGCGCGTGTTCTTCGAGGAGATGTAACTCAAAATGGTTATCTCGTTTCTCGTATTCGTCTTTGCTCTCTTCCTCGTGCTCGGCGCCTATCTGCTGGCGACTCACGGCACGGACCAGAAACGCGCGCGCCTGCAAAAACGGTTGTCCGAAGCGCTGTTGCACTCGGCGCACACGGAAGACGTGGACGTCGTGCTCGCCCGCAGCGAGTTGATGAGCGAAATTCCGTGGGTCAACCGTTCGCTGATCAGTATCCAGGCCGCATTGCACCTGAAGCGGATGCTGGACCAGGCGGATCTGCACATTACGCCGTCGCGCCTGATTATGTTTGCGGCGATGGCGGGTCTGCTCGGCGGTCTCGCAGCGTCAGTGGTGACGGTCTTTATCCCGCTGGCGATCCTGGCGGGGCTCGTGTGCGCTTGTCTTCCGTTTCTGCACGTGTGGTGGAAACGTAAGAAACGGTTCGACACGATTCTCGAACAGCTTCCCGATTCACTCGACTTGATCAGCCGCGCTCTCAGTGCCGGCCATGCTTTCTCCGAAGCGCTGCACATGGTGTCGATGGAGATGCCGGATCCGATCGCGACCGAGTTTCGCAAAGCGTATGAAGAACAGAACCTCGGTCTGTCAGTGAAACTGGCGTTGGACAACCTGACGCAGAGAGTACCGATTCTCGATCTCAGGCTGTGCGTGACCGCGATCCTGATTCAGCGCGAGACGGGCGGTAACCTGGCTGAGATCCTCGAAAAAGTTTCGTACACGATTCGCGAGCGCTTCCGCATCATGGGCGACTTGAAGACGTTGACTACGAGCTCGCGAATGTCGGCCTGGCTGTTGTGCGCGTTGCCGATCTTCGTAGCGATCATGGTCACGGTAATGAATCCTGATTACATGAGCGTGCTGTGGAAAGACCCGCGCGGCCATTATCTGATCGCCGCCGCGTTGTTCATGCAGATCACGGGGATGTTGATTGTAAGAAAGATCCTGAAGATTAAGATTTAGAGTTTGGGTCTTTGGACTTTGGCTTTTGGTCTTTGTATTAAGACCAAGGCCCAAGTCCAAAGACCAAAGACCAAAGACCCAAGACCCAAGACCCAAGACCTACAATGATACTAATCATCGCCATCTCTACTTTCGTCTGCATCTCGCTCGGAATGCTCGGTGTCTACTGGCTGCTGTACAAACCGCAGAGCGCCGCGACCGAACGGCTGCGCCGTCTGGCGGGCGGCAGGGAAGGCACTGTCCAGAGCACGCAGTCCGCGGTCATGCCTGACGAGCGGCCCGCCACGGACATCGCGCAGAAGATCGCGTCTCCGCTGAACAAACTGCTGCCACCCTCGGCGACCGAAGCGCGCAAGCTGCAAAAGCAACTGATGCATGCGGGCTTTCGCTCGTCTGAAGCGCCGATAATCTATCGCGCGATTCAATTGATCACGATGGCAGGTTTCCCGCTGATCGTCGCGGGCGTGTGTGCGCTGATGGCGAAACCGCTCAAGGACGCGTTGATGTTCATCATGATCGCGTTCATTGCGGGCTTCATTCTGCCGCGGTTTTTCCTGTCGCGCATCACCAAGAACCGTCAGCGCGAGTTGCGTTGGGGCCTTGCCGATGCGCTCGATTTGATGGTCGTTTCAGTCGAAGCAGGTTTGGGTTTGAACGCCGCGATGTTGAAAGTCGCGACTGAATTGAGAGAAGTACACGCACCGATCGCGATCGAGTTCGAGCTGGCGAACCTCGAGATTCGTGTCGGACGCGACCGTGACGAAGCATTACGCAATCTCGCCGAACGCACCGGCGTCGACGACCTGCGTAGTCTGGTCGCAATGCTGATTCAGACAGACAAGTTCGGTACTTCAATCGCCAAAGGTTTGCGAGTGTTCTCCGACTCGCTGCGCACCAAGCGCCGCCAGCGAGCTGAACAGGAAGCGCAAAAAGCCGCGGTCAAACTTCTGTTTCCGCTCGCGTGTTTTCTGTTCCCGACGCTTTTCATCGCAATCCTTGGCCCGGCTGCCCTCAACCTCATGGACGTCTTGGACAGGATGTAGAGGAGAGGACCAATGAGTAAACGCAGAATCATAGCCATACTGATTGCATTAGTAGTGACTGTAGCAGCGACCGCCATGTGGAGCGCGTCTACGATTGAACGTGAGGGCGACCCGGACGCGATCGTGCTTGAAGATTCGGGTTCGGAAGCGGGAGCCACTGTCGAACAGCCGAAGAAGAAGGGCAACAAAGTCGTTAAAGTGCTGACTGCGCCGTTCAGGGCCGTCGGCCGGCTCTTCGGTGGCGGCAATGATCCGAACAAGATCGAGCGCATGACCGAAAAAGACGCCGAGCGTTTCGAGAGTGTCGGCGTAACGCGAGTCGAAGATGCACGCACGGTGAAGCAGGCAACCTCGGCGAGCTCCGCACGCGAGCACCTCGACGCCGGACGCGAGTTTCTGAACAACGGCGCTTACAACGAAGCGATCTCCGAGCTTTCGACCGCAGTCTCGCTGGATCCGAAACTCACGGAAGCGCACAACCTGCTTGGCGTTGCGTTTGACAGAAAAGGCTTCGGCCAACGCGCCAGAGATTCGTTCGAACGTGCCGTGAAACTTGAAGAGGACGCCGAAACACTGAACAACCTCGGCTTC
>DASURS010000138.1:0-2017 GCA_036279935.1 Pyrinomonadaceae bacterium | reverse complement strand
ACAAGAACTCCGAGTTTGTCATACCTGACGCGCCCGACCAGGAGCCGTTCACAAAGGCGCAGCGAACGGCATTCAAGGACGAGATACTCCGTTTCAAACGCACACTCAACGATTTGTTCGTTTCGCTGAGGTACTCGGGACGCTCGCTGCGTTCACGCCATGCGCCGAAGGGCGACCCGAAAGAAGCGACGGTGAACGTGAGCCCGGTGAAGGACCAGGTGATGGGACTGTTCGCTGCAATCGAGGACGCCGTCAGGAAAATCGCCGCCGATCCTGACGCGCCGTCGTTGATTCTCGATTACTTTCTCGGCAAGCAAAACGGCACGGAAATCGTTCGTTCTTACAAAGGCGAATCGCCGGAGGAAGTCTGCATCAGGCGCTGCGAAGTTTTTCTGAAGAATCATCCGGATCTGCTCGCGCAGTTTGCGGCGACGGCCGCCGCGTTGAAAACAAACATCATCGACGCGAAGACCGACGCCGAGCGACGAAGTATCGACCTGTTCTCGCAAAAGAACACCAATCCCGTCTCAATCTATCCGGAGATCGAGAGCGTCATCTGGCTCGCCCGAAACGCGTTGGCCCACTACTACAACAACTACGAAGACTACGACCTGCTGACGTACCCGATCCTTTACGACACGGACGTCGGCGAAGCAGATACGATCGATATCATCCGCATCAGTCCGGAGGACGCGAAGCAGTTGATCGACGAGCGCGACACCGGTTGTCACAAGCTCGCGGGCACGGCGCTGGGCCACTTCGGCGCCTTTCTGCAACGCGAGTGGCGACAGAATGACATTCTTTGGGGACGCCTCGATGGGGCCGAACGAATCATCAGCGCGCTGCTTCCGAATCATCCTGCGCGAGTGGAGCTGATCGGCGAGGCGCAGGCGCAGATCGTCTGCGAAACGCTCGAGCCGCTGGGGGACAGCGATCGTCTCAAACTGCTCGCCGAATCGTGGATGCGCACGCGCTCGCGTAAACCTGAGTCGGAGCAGCTCGATGCGTTTATCGATCGTCTCTTCCGGAACAGCGCCGGCAATCCCGAGCTCAACAGTTGGCTCAAACGCCTGATTGATCCGAACGAGCTGCGGCAGTTTTACGAAGACAACTTTCGCAAGCGGAGCAAAGTGGAGCCGGAGAGCGCGTTGCGCTCAGCGGCGCGCGCGACGACCGTCGTCGGTAAGATACTCGGCGCCATGTCGAAGAGCCGCGGCATCAACAGCAAGTACTCGGTATGGATCATCAGGTTGGGCCAGGTGTTCTGGTCGCTGGTTGAAGTGGCCGTGCCGCGAAGCTTTCCGGATCTCCTGTTTCGCCACTGGCTGAAGCTCGTTTATTTCCTCGAAGCGCTGTTGATTGCCGGCAGCACGCTGCTGCTCGCGAAGGAAGTGCAACAGTTCGCGATAACGGCGTTTGGAATCACCGCGGCAGTTCACCTGGCCGTTCTGGTCCTGCGCGACCTGATCGACAGCCGTAATCGTTGGTTCAATCTCGCGAAAGCCATCCTCGGCATTTTGCTGGTTTCACTAATCGTGATTGGCGGCTTGTCCGTGGCGGCGATGTTCGATTCGCAGTTTGCGTGGGACGCGATCTGGACCGCGCGAAACTTTTATCGCACGGATCAGGAGTGGGGCTTTAACTTGAAGTCACTGGCGCGTGTACTATTTATCGTCATCCCCTTTCTGGTGTTTGCCTGGGTAATTCGGAAGGACGTGTTTCGGAGAACCGCTTAAAACAGCCATGCCTAAATATAGATTTCTACAACTCGACGTGTTTACGGATCAGCCCTTTGCCGGAAATCCGCTGGCGGTGTTTCCCGAGGCTGAGGGACTGAGTGACGAAGTGATGATGAAGATCGCTCGCGAGATGAATCTCTCGGAGACGGTCTTCGTGCTGGAGTCAGACAAACCGGAAGTGCTCCGTCATCTGCGGATCTTCACGCCGGCGCGCGAGATTCCGTTTGCGGGCCATCCTGTGGTGGGAACGTGGAACGCGCTGGCGCGTGAGGGAGTCG
>DASURS010000137.1:0-5783 GCA_036279935.1 Pyrinomonadaceae bacterium | reverse complement strand
CTTTATGAGATTTGATGGAAAAGTAGCGGTTGTGACAGGAGGCGCGTCGGGAATTGGCCGCGCAACTGCGGAAATACTGGCGGCGCGTGGTGCGTCGGTATCGCTGCTTGACGTTTCGCCCGATGCCGGCAATGAAACTCTTGAAAGTATTCGTTCGCGCGATGGAAAAGCCGTCTTCTTTTCGGTTGATGTCTCTCGACCTCAACAACTCCAGGAAGCGATCGATAAAACGCGCACAACATTTGGGCCAATTGACATTCTCGTCGTGAGCGCCGGTATACAGCGCTACGGCAATGCGCTGACAACTGACGACGCTCAATGGTCAGAAGTGATGGACGTCAACTTAAACGGTGCGCGTTACGCTGCAAAGTTTTGTTTGCCTGACATGGTTGGTCGTGGGGGATCGATCGTGAACGTCGCTTCGGTACAGTCGCTCGCGAGCCAATACAACGTTCTCGCCTACACCGTCAGCAAGCACGCGCTGATCGGACTCACCCGGTCGATGGCGATGGATTTTGCGGCGCAGAACGTGCGCGTCAATGCAGTGTGCCCCGGCACGGTCGACACACCGATGCTGCACTGGGCAGCCTCGCTCGATCCAAATCCTCAATCAGTCTATGACGAGTGTGCGCGAATGCATCCATTGGGCCGTATCGCGAGACCAGAGGAAGTCGGAGAGGTGGTTGCTTTTCTGGCCCACGAGAGCGCGTCGTTTGTTACCGGTGCTGTCTGGACCGTTGATGGCGGACTGTTGACTCTTATTGGCGGTACACCGCGATCGAATCTGGAATAGAGAGGAACTATGGGCCACGAAGCGAAACAAGGCGTAAATCCCGAAAGCAACAGCGCTGCGACTGACGGTTTAAGCGATCATCCGCGGGCGGTTTACACGCCACCTCCGGGACTCGATGCGGCGCTGGATCAGTTGCCGCTCATTGCGGTCGGCGCCGGCGCGCCAAAGCGAATCGGCTATTTAACAAATTACAGTTTTCATATCTGGTATCAAATCCTGATCGAGATTATCCGGCGACGGGCCGCGCAATATGGGGCAACGGTCACAGTACTGGATGCCGAACTGAGCGTCGAACGGCAAATTCAACAGGCCCGGCAACTGTTCGACGAAGTCGATGCGCTGATCCTGACACCGGCTGCAACTGAAGGACTTGAATCAATCGTCGCCGAGGGCGCGAAGCGAAATGTTCCGGTGGTTGTGGAAGCGAACCCGGTGAAGGGAATGAAAACTCTGGTCGCGATCTGTGATTACGATGCCGGCTTCGCCCTGGGAATGTGGGTGGGCCAGAACATCCGGCTCGCGACCCGAAAGCCGTTAAGGGTCCTCGACATGGGACTGCCTACTCTACGTCCATGTCTGCTTCGAAGTGAAGGCTTTATTGACGGCTTGCAATCGATTCAGCGCGACGCCTCTTTTGTTGCGAGGTTGAATGGCGAGGGTAGCAAGATCATCGCAAAGCGTCTCGCTGCTCCTGTCGTCGCGTCCAACGAGATCGACGTGATTTTTGCGATGGATGACGAAACGGGCCAGGGGGCACTTGAAGCGTATTTGGAAGCGGGACGCGATCCGAAGCAGATAACGTTGTCAACCTTCGGCCTGGCCGGCACTCACGAAAAGGACTTGCTGACGTCGGGAGGACCTCTCAAGGTTGGCGCGGCAATGTTTCCGGAGTATGTCGCCGCTCGTTGCGTCGACAACGTGATGCGGATTCATGCGGGTCACGAAGTGAATCGACGTGACGTGATTCCTGCAATTCCAGTTACGGCCCAGATCCTGCCGAAGTATTACCCAAAGATCGATGGTGTTTGGACACCTGATTTAAACGCGGTCGCGAGCCTGATTACATCGGTTTCATGTACTCAGGAATAGCGTTGTCGCGTCGCCGTTCCCAGAACCGGCGACGCTCAATTTTCTCTTAGAGAACACAGGCGAGGTTCGAATGAAATACACTACGACCCAGATCGGTAGAACTTTAATCTCCCTATCCCTCCTTTTAGTTTTCGCCGGCGTAGCCTTCGCTCAATCGAACACCGGTTCGATCACGGGAGTTGTGACCGACGTGAATGGCGCCGTCGTGCCTAATGCAGCGGTCACCGTCATTAATCAGGGAACGAATGAAAAACGGACCGTTCAGTCAGACGGCGAGGGCCGCTACGAAGTGCCGGCTCTTCCGACCGGCATTTACACCGTAGAATCTACGGCGACGGGTTTTCAGGCAACATCGATCAAAGATTTGCGTTTGGCCGTTGGCGAGCGAGCGCGTGCCGACGTGACACTGAAGGTCGGCGGTGTGGACGCCACGGTAACGGTAGCCAGCCAGACAAGGCTCGATTCGGAAACGGCGACCGTCGGCGATACGATTGCAACGGAACGAATATCCGACAATCCGGTCAACGGACGAGATTTCACCGGCTTGCTCGCGACCGTCCCCGGTTCCGTGCAAACGACTAATCAATTTCAAACGAGCATCAACGGCATCCCTTCGACATTCGGCGGCTCGAGCGTACTGGTCGACGGTATTGACGCCGGACGCGTCGATCTAAATGGAACGTCGAATGTACTAGGGCGCATCGAATCACGCGTTAACCGTGTGAGTATGGACAGCATCCAGGAAGTCCAGACTGTCGAACAAAACTATGGGGCGCAGTACGGACAAGCTATTGGCGCCGTTATCAACCCGATCACGAAGTCGGGAACAAACGATTTTCATGGCAGCGCTTTTGAGTATTTCCGGAACGAGGCGCTCGATGCGAGAGACTTCTTCGCCGGTAAACAAAAATTCCGTTTGAATCAGTTTGGCGGCAATGTCAGCGGGCGTCTGATTCGGGACAAGCTGTTCTTCTTCACGAATTACGAAGGCGTCAGACAAACGCGCGGAACGACGTTTACATCACTGGTTCCTACCGCAAGTTTCCGGTCTACATTTGCTCCGTCGATCGCTCCGGTGTTGGCGACAATCCCGCTTCCGTCGGCGCCATTCTTTCCGGCGGGAAGTAATGTTCCTGACCCTAACCTCGGCATATTCTCGATCCAGAAGGGCGGCGACCTGCGCGAAGATACGGGGTCTGTAAAAATCGATTGGCTGCACACAGACCGAAGTCAGTTTTCAGTTCGATATAACATCAACGATTCCAGGACCACGACACCATATGGCGTCGGAACTGATCAGACCGCGGAGGGAACACTGCGCGTCCAGTTGTTCAAGGCTTCGCACAACTACACATTCTCGACCAATACGATCAATGAGTTTGCCTTCGGCATCAACCGCAACGTGACCGATGTCGGCGCCGGACCATCGACTCTGCCGAGATTCGATCTTTCGTTTGTCGATCAGGCGATCGCTGTTCCTGGACCAGCACAGTTCAAACAGTTCCGCACCGGCACGGTCTACCAGTTTCTTGACACGCTGAGTACTGTTCGCGGAAATCACTCGCTCAAGGCAGGTATCGATTTTCGGCTCAATCGCCGTTCGGCCAGTTCCGATACTCAGGAAACACTTACGTTCTTCGGTTTGAATGATTTCAGAGACAACGTTCCCTTCATAGTTTCCAGGGGAGGCAATCCGCTGCTCGATTATGCGAACGAGAACTATTCGTTCTTTGTCCAGGATGATTGGAAGGCGCATCCGCGTCTGACATTGAATTTAGGATTGCGATACGACGTCAGCAGCGTGAGCAGCGAGAAGGAAGGTCGTTTGCAAAACTTCGACCTTAACACGTTGACGTTCACGCCGCTTGGCCAGAAGTTGCATGATGTCGATAAGAACAACTTCGGCCCGCGTTTTGGTTTTGCTTTCGATCTGTTTGGCAACGCGAAAACAATCCTGCGCGGCGGTTATGGCATCTTCTACGATCGCGATCTGCCCGCTAGTTTCGGCTCGCCGCAGGCAAACACGTTCCCAACGCTATCGGTCGATCTCTTTACGGCATTGTTTGTGTGCGGAATCTTCCCGCAATATCCGGTTGATCCCGCGGCTTATGCGTGTGCGGTCCCGAATGCTTTTCATATCGAGAGAGACCTGCAAACGGCAATGGCGCAGCATTGGTCGTTCAATGTTCAGCACGACCTTGGGTTCGCGACTTTGCAGGTCGGGTATGTCGGTAATCATGTGACGCACCTTTTGACAAACGGCGTCGTTACGCCGCGAAACATAAATCGCAGAGATCCTGTCACTCAGGTTCGGCCGCTGTCTTCAGCCTTTGGCGACATCTTCGTAGTCGGCGACTACCCGCAGTCGAACTACAACGCGCTGCAGGTAACCTTGAGAAGGAATCTCGCGAAGGGATTGCGATTCAACGCAAACTACACCTGGGCTCACGCCATCGATGACGTTGTCGGGTTCTTTAAGGACTATCAGGACGAAAACAACGCACACGCGGAGCGGGCCAGCAGCGATCAGGATGTTCGTCACAACTTCACCATGGATGCGGGCTACGATTTGCCGCTTCGCGATTGGTTTGGGGGCGGGCCGCGTTGGATCGTCGACGGTTGGCAGCTCAATACGATCACGCAAATCAGAAGCGGCCTCCCTGTAAACGTCACCAGACAAGGCGGCGTCTTTGGTGGCTTTTCTTTCCGGCCTGACGTGGTTGGGGGCGTCGACACGCGCTGTCCGAATTACCGTCTTCCCGAATGTCAATTCAATGCCGCTGCGTTTTCGAATCCCGGCGACGGAGTTTTCGGCAATGCCGGCCGCAACATTTTGCGCGGGCCTGGTTTTGCCCAGGTAGATTTTTCGGTCTTTAAGAATACTCGGCTGACGGAGAGCAGTTCGCTCCAGTTTCGTGCAGAGATCTTCAATCTCTTTAACCATGCGAATTTTGCGGATCCCTCCGGCGGCCTGGTTCGAGGTGATAACAATTCGCTGCAACCAACGGCGTTCTTCGGTCAAAGTATCTCGACCGTCGGCAATCAACTTGGCGGACTGCTCGGTTTTGGCGGCCCGCGTCAAATTCAGTTTTCCTTGCGCTATCTCTTCTAATCAGGATGCGATTGAAGTCTAAAACTCGGTGCGGCACGAGCGGCAGCCTGTTGATTTGGGTGCTGCCGCTCCTGGTGTTAATCGTTCCACACATCGGCCGTGCCCAACAAAGCGCGCCGGTTAGTTCGATCAAGACTGTCTACATCGTGCCGACCAGCCACTACGATTTTGGTTTCGTGGATCCGCCGGAAGCTATCCGCGAACGCGCGGCGCGTCACATCGATGAAGTAATTCGCATCGCTGAAGCTGATCCTGATTTTCGCTGGACCATCGAGAGTGTCTGGCAAGTAAACGAATGGTTGAAACGCGCGAAGACGCCGACGTCGGTACTACCGAAAGACAACCAGAAGATCGCGCGGCTCGTTAATCTCATTAAGAGTGGACGCATCTCACTCTCCTCGGCCTGGGGCAGTATGCACACCGATTTCATGGGTGCTGAGGAGCTGAATCGTCTTTGTTACGACTACGCTGCGCTCAAACGCTTATACGGTGTGGAGACGCAGATGGCGATGATGGATGACGTGCCCGGTCACCCGTCCACACTACCGTCTGTACTCGCTCGCAGCGATATGCGGTATCTCGTCGTCGGCGCGAACGTCTTTATAAACACGGCCACTTCGCTTGCTCCGGGGAAGGTTCCTTTTTACTGGGAATCTCCCGATGGCAGTCGTGTCTTAACGTGGGTAAGTCAGGGCCAGCGCGGCGGTTATCCTGAAGCCCTGACAGACTTCTATCTCGATCCCTATTCTCTCGATCCTTATACGGGCAAAACAGCCTACGAAATGTTTA
>DASURS010000136.1:0-11186 GCA_036279935.1 Pyrinomonadaceae bacterium | reverse complement strand
GCTGTGTTCTCAATTCCGGATGCGTCGCGTAGAGCGTGTTTTGAAACGCTTCGTACGCGAGCCGCGCTTTCTCGAGTTGACTCTCGACTTCCGCAACACCGGCGGCGTCCTGTTTGTCTGACTGCGTGACGCGCGCGAGTTGCCTGTTGAGTTGAGTGAGATCCGACTTCAAACGCTGCTCTTCGTCCTGCTCTTTAGCCGTCATCGCTTTGAGCACGCGCACGCGTCCCTGTTGCAGGATGTCGAGCAGTACGCGCGCTTTCGCACGTTCGGCGAAAATGAGCGCTTCCTGCGGTTGATTCGCCTTCACCAACACGCTGAGCAAACCGTGATGCGCTTCCAGTCCTGCTTCGAAATAACGCTGCCGTTCCTGAACGCCGCCCGCTGTCTTCGCGCGCATCGTTTCAACCATCCCGACCGCTTCCGAGAATGTCTGCCGCGCTTCCGGCAAACGATTCAACCCGAGCTGCGCATAACCAAGATTCGTGAGCGCGAAACTGAGGTCGCCTTTCCTTCCCTTGTCGCGCGACACCGCGACCGCTTGCTCCGACATCGACAAAGCATCGGCGTATTTGCGTTGCAGCAGATACACGGCGGCCATGTTGTTGAGCGACACGACTGTCGCGCGTCTTTTATTCGCCGCTTCGAGACCGGCAAGCGCCTGGCGATGATATTTCAACGCTTCGTCGTACTTCCCTTGTTCGGTGAAGATCCTGCCAATCTGATCTCGCACCATCGCGACGCCGCCCTGATCGCCGTAGTCTTCCATCTGTTTCAGCAGTTGCTGATACATCGCAAGCGCGCGCTCGTGCTGGCCAAACCTCTTGTACTGGAGCGCGATGTCGTGACGGGTCGACGCGATCATGAACGCGTCGCCCAACTCCTCGGCGAGCGCGAGTGTTTGCTGGTAATGGGCCAGCGCCTGTTCCGCGTTGTTCTGATGTCCGTAGATGATGGCAAGCTCCGACAGTGCCATCATCGTGTTTCTGCGGTGGTGCTCTTCCTCGGCGATGCGCAGCGACCTTTGCGCACAGTCAAAAGCGCGCCGGTAATCGCCGAGCGCGCGGTAGAAGTTGCTGATGTTCTCGAGTGCGAGAGACATGCCACGCTTCAGGCCGGCGCTTTCGTACAAAGCGAGCGCTTTGAGCGCGAGCGGCAAACCTTCCTCGTGCTCTTCCTGTGAGTGCTTCACGATGGCAGCGTTCAGATATGCGCCGGCGAAACCGACCGGACTGCCGATCCGTTCGGCGATCAACTGCTGCAACTGAACGTAACGCATCGCCGTCTCGTACTCGGTGCGCGTCGAACAGCGAAGCGCTTTGGTGCCGAGGGCGCTGATGAGCGTGATGTTAACGAAGCGTTTCTCTTTTTCGAGGATCTCGTCGCGCTCGCGTTCAGACTTTGCCGCTTCGAGGCGCGTCGCCAGCTCATCCTGGACCAGGAACTCGCGCTCGAGTTGCCAGCCCGCACTCGTCTTCGTCCATTCGAATGTATGACAGGCACCGCGAAAAGGATCGTAGGTGAGTATGACTGCGCCCGTCTGCTTGTCGAACCGGCTCTCGTCCGACGTGAGTTGTGAGACTGCTTTGTCGCCCTTGATTTCCAGACTCGTCAGTTCCGGCTTGTTGAACTCGATGCGAGCCAGCGCGAAGACGTTTTTGTAGTACCTGACGTGGGCCGCAAGGTTCGGCGACTCCGCACGCCAGAACTTCCGCATCGCGTCCACGTCGCCCGCCGCCATCGCCTGGCGATATTGGTCGGTCAACGTTCGGACGATCGCGTCGTCAGCTACGGAAGCCGGCGTCGGAGTTGTTGAGTGAGACTGCGCAAACGCCGGAGTGATGAGGATTAGTAGAGACAGCGCTGCGCGGAACGTGTACGGCATTAACGTGCGCCTGGAGTGAACTATCTACCAACTGCCGTTGGTAGGATTCCTATTGTTTTTCAACTGTTCCCGTAGGCTGGTAGTAAATCATCCACCCACTTCCGTGGGTGGTCTTCCAGACGCTGGGGTCGCCGATTGTGCAAGTCAGAGCCCGTGCAAAGTGCAAGTCAGGCGTTAAGCCTTTCGAATTGTTAACGCGTAAAAAAATCGTCGAAAGGGTCAGGGAGGGTCAGGAATAAAAATCTTTTTTCGATCAGTAATATCCCAGGAGGTTCAGCAACTTCCACAGTCGATGCTTGAAGATGCGAGGCAGCGTTTTCATCGACTGGCGGGAGATCATATGACGACATTCATTCCAATTCATCATGCCAACTGCCTCGCAAATTTTATCCTTGTTTCCCCTGCGAAAGGAGATTTGCATGTTCGGTAGGGTTACCACTTTTGTTTATGGCAGTGTGTCGTACCTCATCTTTTTCGCGACGTTCCTCTACGCAATCGGCTTTCTCGGCAACGTTATGGTGCCGAAATCGATCGACTCCGGCCGCACCGCGCCACTCGGCGTCGCGCTGCTGGTCAACGCCGGCCTGCTCGCGATCTTCGCCGTGCAGCACAGCGTCATGGCGCGCCCGTGGTTCAAACGCATGTGGACGCGCGTGATTCCGAAGCAGGCTGAACGAAGCACTTACGTCCTGCTGTCGTCACTGGCGCTGATCCTCTTGTTCTGGTTGTGGCAGCCGATGGGCGGAGTAGTTTGGAGCGTCGAGCAGCCGGCGCTGCGTATGGTCCTATACGGCCTGTTTGCGCTGGGCTTTGGCATCGTCCTGATCAGCACGTTTCTGATCAACCATTTCGATTTGTTCGGACTGCGGCAGGTCTATCTTTACCTGCGCGGCAAGGAATACTCGCAACTGCGATTCGGCACGCCGCTGCTGTATCGCCACGTTCGTCATCCACTTTATCTCGGCTGGCTGCTCGCGTTCTGGTCCACGCCGACGATGACCATCGCGCACCTGGTGTTTGCGATCGCGACCACGGTCTACATCTTCCTGGCAATACAGTTTGAAGAGAAAGACCTGCTCGATACGTTCGGCGACGACTACCGCCGCTATCGAGAGAACGTCCCGATGATCGTCCCTGTGCGCATCGGTAAAGCCAATTAACGTTTTTCAATCATTGAAGGAGAACATTCATGTCCTACCATAAAGTCAGAGGCTTCATACGTCTGCTTGTCATGCTTGCGCTGGTTAGCGCCGGCGCTGTTCAGCCGAACTCGGCAGCACCGCTGTCCCCCAATTCGGATGGTCCAGAGTTGCCGGCCGACTGCGGCAGCATCGCAGTCGGCGAAGGATACAAACTGGCGTTTCACGTGTACGCGAAGGGCGTGCAGATCTACAGATACAACGGCACGGCGTGGGTGTTGGATGCACCACGAGCTTCGTTGTTCGCTGAACAGAACTATTTCGGCGAAGTCGGCACTCACTACGCCGGTCCGCACTGGGAAAGCAAGAGCGGCAGCAAAGTGAAAGCCGCGCGCGTTCTCGGCACCGGCTGCACACCGGATCCGACGGCGGTTGCGTGGCTGTTGCTCAAGAAAGTCGAGACGAGCGGAGGCGGTATCTTCGCGAACGTCGAATACATTCAACGCACGAACACCGCCGGCGGTCTTGCTCCGATCGAGGCAGGTGTGCTGAACGAAATCAGAGAGGTTCCGTACACGGCTGAGTATTACTTCTACCGCGCACAGAACTAATACAGTGGTACAAAAAGCAAAGGGCGTCAGCCGGGGCAAACGGCGACGCCCTCTTTGCTTGTGATGAGAACCGGCTGTTAGCGTCGCGATTTCATTCGACGTCGAACCATTCCACCCAGACCGACCAGGGCAGTACCCAGGAGCAACATGCTTGACGGCTCCGGCACCGCGGTGGATATGCCAACGTCACTGCCTCCGCTGCCCGCTTCCAACGGCACGTTTTGGAACCTCACAAAGATGGCGTTGCAGATCTCAGCTTCTGTGAATCCGGCAAAACCGGCGCCTGAAACTGTGAACGAAGCGCTCTCTCCCGGCAACAACCCGAGCGATACCTGGCCGCCGCTGAAACTACCGGAAGGGCCAGTGGTAAAGCCGAAGTCGAGCACTGCGGAGTTAAACCCGTGCGGTACATTTCCGAGGTCGGCATCAGAGAAGTCGAAAGTCGAGGACAAACTCGGTGCCTGCATACCGGTAAAACCATTCAGGCCGGAGGCGCTGGCGTTGCCGATTGGCGGCAAGTCAAAGCCGATGCCTGTGATGGTCGAAGTCGAACCCGGTTGAGTAATCGCCGAGGTGTTTGTGATCGTGAATGTGAACGTGTTGGTTTGCGCGTTGAACTCGCACACTACAGTGGCTGTTGAGAATTGGCCGCTACCGGCACCAACAACAGTGATGGTATCGGCCTTCGCGGAGGCGTTGATGAAGACCATCACGCCCAGGACGCTTAGCGTCAGAAAGAGTTTACGGAATCGGGACATTACATTCCTCCTTGTTCGATCTAAGACAAGCCCGCGAAGGCACCCGCACGTGGCATTTGCGGCGCGATACTGCGGGGGCAAAAACAAACTTACAAATACCCTGAACTTTTTTAGATAAGGGAGAAGCCGAAGCATAAGAGTTTCACGATAGAGGGTCAACACACATTTGCCGTCGTGATAGAAACTCAACACGCGCGGAAACAAAACGAACAAGTCCGATTTTGCAAGGGCTTTTGCACTTCAAAGGTTCGTGGATGGGTGCGGGAAAAACGGGCCTCACTGACCGTAGAATTACGGCCATTGAATGACCTTCGCTTTAGGTTGTTGTTGAGTCTTCGGTGGTGAGATTAGTTGCGGACTTGCGGGCGCGGTTATTTTGCTCGAACTCGTGTTCGCTGTCTCGACCTTCGGAGCAGTGGCGGGCGGCGGAGCGCTCGCGACACTTGGGACGGTCGCCGTAGTTGTCTCGCTCTTGACAGGTAGCGGTTTCGGGAACGATCGGCGACCGCTGTTCCTCGGCACGGCGGGTTCAGGAAGACTGATCGAAGGCGCTTCGGAAGCAGTGCTCTCGGTCGTGGCTGTGACGGCCGGAGGCGCTGGCTGGGCAACAGTTGGCGGAACCGTTGTCGTACTCGACGACGCTGGCGGCGTCGTGACGACTTGCGGCGATCGCGGCGTGCTTTTCCAGTAGTACTTAAGTCCGACAATCCCACCCGCGACAATCAAAACCACCGCGAGACAAACGACGACGCCGGCCGTTATCGATCCGACGCGCGCCACAAACGTGGAGCCGGCGCTGAAATCGCGGGGCGCTTCCGGCACGAGATCCCAGATTTCGGGTGGATCGCTGAGCGTCTTGACTGCAAGCGGCTCAGTTTCGAACTTCTTTTCAACAACTTCCGGCTCACGCCCTGGCGGCGGCGCTGAACGTTCTCGTCGAACTACAAGAGGCTCACTCGGAGGCACCGCCTCCGCAGTAACCCGCTTTTGCGCGCGCGCGCCGGCATCTTCATTCCGGCGCTTCTGTAAACATTGCGCGACGTCACCAAAGCTGCGGGCCTTCGCCCACATCTGCGCCGACGTGCCCTGACGCGTTGCAACGTCGGTCCGCGCGCCGTGGCCGACGAGCATCTCGACGATCTCGCTATGTCCGAAGAACGCCGCCAGCGACAACGCGGTGAAGTTATCGTTTCGCGCCGCATTCGGATCCGCGCCGTGTTCGAGCAGAACGCGCACGATCTCGACGCGCCCGTGATACGCGGCGCGCATCAACGCCGTCATTCCATGTTCGTTGCGCGCGTTGAAGTCGGCCTGCGGCAGCAGATCCTCGACTTCGCGAACTTCACCGCACTCAGCGAGACGCCAGAGTTCTCGCGTGGCGGCAGTCGGGGCGACGAAGAATTTGCGTGGGACAGCCATGCGTTAATCAACAACCGTGATTCGATCACCTGGTTTCACCGGCGGATCAGGAACTTTCCCGGACTCGATCGCCTTCAACTTAAACTTCGTCACGACCAAAAAGCCTTTACCGTCGTCTCGCGCGAGTCGCGCTTCTTTTCCTTTGTCAGTCGTGCCGCCGGCCGAGATCAGTGCTTGCGTCAGCGTCAAACCTCGCCGATACGTCTTCTCACCCGGAAACTTGACCTCGCCGCCGACGTAGAGAAACTGCGTCTCGTTCGCGTGAACCGTGACGACGTCGCCCGGCCGCACGAGCATGTTCATCTCACTCGCTTCCGCGAGATCGATTTCAAACGTCTGATTGGACTCGTTTCTGACAACGCTCACTCTCGCAGCCTCCGGCAGCGGCTGCGCGTCCGCGACCACGACGTAAAGCGGAATCGCTTCCCTTCTGAGAATCTTCGTTCCCGACTCTTTAACCAGACCACTGACGAGAATCGCGTGGCTCGCATAGTCGCGAACTCCCACCGACACCTTGGAATCGTCGAGCGCGCGTCGCTTGAGATCTTCGCCGATCCGCGCAGAAACTTCTTCGACCGTTAACCCGCTGACCTGCAATGGTTCGGGAAGCTGCGGATGTTCCAGCAAGCCGGTTGGAGTGACTGTAAACAACGTCGATTGCAGCGACGACGAGTCAGCGACACGAACGTCCAGGACGTCGTTCGCTCCGATGCGATAGATGCGCGTCAATGCCAACTCTTCCGGATCGATCTTGTTTTCGGTGACTTCGATCGTGTCCGCCGGACCTGCCGCTGGTTTGGCGACCATTGAAACCGGCGCCTGCGGCGGCTGTTCTTCCCTACGTTTCGCGGTGACTGGTTTAGTGCCGCCACCATTCGGTTGCAGCATCGTGCGCGCGAACGAGAGTCGATCCTTCGCTTCGATGTCTTTCGGATTCAACTCAACGGCGCGTTCGAGACTTTCGGCCGCTTCAGCCCAACGGCGCATGTCGAAATACGCATGACCGAGCGCAAACTGCGCATCGGCGAATCGCGGATCCAGTTTCACTGCTTGTTCGAAGATCTCAGCCGCTTGAGCGAACAGACCCGCCGTACCGTACTTCACTCCTTCTTTGTACAGTCTTCTGGCTTCGGCTTTGGCTTCCGGCGAAACGGGACGTTCGGCCGCCGGCGTTTCATCGACGTGATTCGTTAAGGCAAGTGATTGCTTCGTAGCTACGCTCGTTTGCGCGGACGCAATCGCGCCCGACAATACGAGAATGGCGGCAGCAGTTAGCGACTTGAACATCGCAACCCCCTGTTTCAAAGGACACTATTGCGTTATGTAAACGCGCCGCACGAATGGAATCCGGGGGAGACGTGGGGGAAATACGCAGGCACACAGTTCTGCGCGCACAACAAATAGGGGCGTAAAGCGGTGTGTTGCTTATACCATCTTTAACACTTCAAATCCAAGTTATTTTCGCAGCAAGTGGTGGGTCAGTATAAAAAAGATGTTTCCCGCAAAGGCGCAAAGCCGCAAAGAAAACAGCGATTTCGTCGTCTTCTCTTTGCGACTTTGCGCCTTTGCGGGAGGTCTTTCAAAACTGACCCACTACCCGAGGTCCAAAAACCATTGACTCCGAGCGAATTACAGCAGTAAGTTCTTTCCGCCCGTCGACCTTACTGAAGACGTTTCACTCGCGATTATGAGACTATTTCCTCCTCGACCTTTGCGTTCTCATCGCGCGTTTTTCATCGTTCGCATATTTCTGCTGGTCACGGTTGTAGTTGCCACGGCCTTTGTTGTCGTTCGCAACAACGTCAGCCACTCGTCGGCGTCAGCCAGTATTGAATCCGGCGCGACTAAACCGGAAACTGCCGATCGCTATGGCCGGCTCGAGATGAGCTTTGAAAGGAATCAGGGCCAGACGGATCGGCGGGTCGAGTTTCTTGCGCGAGGTCGCGGCTACGATTTGTTTCTGACAAGCGGGGATGTAGTGCTTACTTTGCGCAACGCTTCCGTATTGCGATTGTCCATGGTCGGCTCGAATCGCGCATCGTCGATCGACGGTGAAGACGAACTACCCGGCAAGGTCAATTACCTGCTTGGCGACAAGCCCGAGCAATGGCACACGAACATTCCGACCTACAGGAAAGTCCGCTATCGCGAAATCTATCCCGGCGTGGACGTGGTCTATTACGGAAACCAGCGTCAGCTTGAATACGATTTTGTCGTCGCCGCAGGCCGCGATCCCGGAGTTATAAAGTTTAAGCTCGCGGGCGCAGATCGAATCAACCTGGACGAGTCTGGCGATTTGCGCCTCACAGTAAACAATAGTGAAGTCCGTTTGCATAAACCGGTCATTTATCAGGTCACGGATACGGGTGAACGGAGCGAAGTGAAGGGCGAATATGTCGTCAAGGGCACGGAGATCGGTTTCAGTGTGCGAAGGTTTGATTCGCGCAAGCCGCTGGTCATCGATCCCATACTTTCATACGCGACGCTCCTGGGAGGGAGCGGTGACGATTCCGGCAATGGCATAGCGGTCGATACTCAAGGAAACGCATATGTGACAGGCGTTACGACCAGCGCAACCTTCCCAACCACATCCAACGCCGGCAGTCTTCAACCATCTCCCGGCACAGCCTTTGTCACAAAACTCAATGCGACGGGTACTACACTGCTCTACTCAACCTATCTTGGCCTGAGCGGAACCATCGCAACCGCGATCGCCGTCGATTCATCCGGCAACGCTCACGTCACGGGTTCAACGCCGGTCGACGTCTTCGTTAACAAATTAAATCCTCTCGGCTCGGCAGTATTGCTCTCGATTCGGTTCGGAGGAAGCGGCGAAGATCGCGCTAATGGCATTGCGCTCGACGGCAGCGGCAATATATACGTCGCCGGACAGACCACCTCAACGAACTTCCCGGTTGTAAATGCAATTAAAGCTACTCGTGGACCATCAGAAACATGTTCGCAGGATGGTTTTGTAACAAAGATAAATCCGGCGACGCCTGGGTTTGTTTTCTCAACTTACCTCGGAGGCAACGAGTGCGACCGGGCCAACGCGATTGCAATCGATGCAGCGGGCAATGTTTATGTCACCGGCGAGACCGAGTCAGATAATTTCCCGGTTGCAAACGCGTTCCAACCAACTATAGGTAATCCGACCGGCACTGATGCTTTCGCCACAAAGCTCAGCAGTTCCGGATCGTTGATTTATTCAACTTACCTGGGTGGAACCGGCACTGACACGGGCCTCGGAATCGCCGTCGATGCTTCGAACAACGCCTACATCACAGGCAACACCACGTCGCCCAACTATCCGACCGCCAATGCGATTCAAACAACGATCGGCGGCCCCGGCGTCGGCGGCGACGCGTTTGTCACTAAGCTCAATAGTGCCGGATCGAGTCTGGTCTATTCGACTTACCTGGGTGGTTCTACCTCAGACACCGGACGCGGGATAGCCGTCGATATGGCAGGCAACGCCTATGTGACGGGATCTACTTTTTCTACCGACTTTCCGATCGTTGCCGGCGCGCTGCGTACGAGGAGCCCGCTGTTTAAGAGCACTGACGGTGCAGCAACTTGGAATAATGACACGTTCGGATTTAAGGATTCTTCTGTTCTGGATATCGCAATCAATCCGGTCCAACCGTCGATCATATACGCCGCGACCTTTGCCGGCGTTTTCAAGAGCACCAACAGTGGCAGGACATGGTCGGCGATCAATAATGGTCTGCGAACTCGCTTCGTCTATAGAGTAGTTGTCGATCCCGCCACTCCTTCCAGAATTTACGCTGTCCTCCTCGGCCCCGATCCGGCAGACGGCGGCGTCTATCGGAGCGTTGATAGCGGGGATACCTGGACCAGGACCAGTAACGGTATCAGCAACATCACTGTGCTTGATTTAGCTATCGATCCCGTGACCCCGGCGACACTCTACGCCGGTATTTTTGGCCGCGGGATTTACAAAAGCACCAACGGAGCAGACAGTTGGACGCTCGTAGGAGATCCAACCGTCGGAAACAGCAATTTCATCGCCGTCGATCCGTTTAATCACACAACGGTCTACGCGACGGACTTTGCCAGCGACATCGGCGGAATTTTCAAGAGTCTGGATGCCGGAATCACCTGGAATAGAATCGGGTTTAGTCAAGTCGGCGCGCACGGCACGTTTGTCGCCGTCAGTCCGCTTACGCCTGATTTATTGTAT
The DNA here is from genome assembly GCA_036279935.1 of Pyrinomonadaceae bacterium. GTDB lineage: Bacteria > Acidobacteriota > Blastocatellia > Pyrinomonadales > Pyrinomonadaceae > PSRF01. Next base: position 1,170 of record DASURS010000136.1, on the reverse strand, counting down.
GCGACGACGGACACCGGCTTATTCAAAAGTGTCGATGGCGGGACTAACTGGTCGCGGCTGCGAGTTTTTGCTGGAAGAGTTGTTTTCGATCCGGTGAACCCGGCGACGATCTATTTATTGGACTTCTTCGAGCGACTCTTGAAGAGCAGTGACAACGGGGAGACCTGGGTTCCAATGAACAAGGGTCTTAATACGATTAGTGCAAACGTGCTGGAGATCGATCCTTCCAATACTTCAATACTCTACGTCGCGAGTTCTAATGGCACTGATAACGATGCGTTTGTTACGAAGATAAATCCGGCCGGCAGCGCGCTGGTCTATTCAACCTGCCTTGGCGGAGCGTCGAACGCCGGACTTGATGAAAGCGCCGCTATCGCCATCGATTCCATCGGGAACGCGTATGTTACCGGAACGACTAACGCATTCGACTTCATGACCACTCTCGACGTGTACCAGCCGGTCAATTTAGGTTCTACCGATGTCTTTATTGCCAGGCTGGCGACGTCATACGGCATCAGCGGTCACGTGGTGGATGCGAGCAATGCGCTGAGCGGTGCGGAGGTTGTGTTGGACGATGGTGGGACATTCACGTCCGTCTTTACTGACAGTGCTGGTTTTTACGAGTTTCCTCGCTTGCCCGAAGGAGGAAGTTTCACAGTAAGCGCGAGCAAGGCCAATTTCACGATGGCGCCCCTGACCCAAAACTTCAACAACTTAACCGGCAATCAGGTTCAGAACTTTACCGCAACATCAGCCAACTCGCCCTTTTTCACGATCAGTGGCCGGGTAGCTGAAAATGGCGTTGGACTGCGAGGGATACCGGTAACCCTGAGCGGTTCGCAACAAAGTCAAACGATCACCGACATCAATGGGGACTACTCATTCACCGTCCCCGCCGGAGGCACCTACACAGTAGTACCGTCGCATCCTTCCTTCACCTTTACTCTACCGATTAATACTTTCGTCAACCTGACTTCGAACCACACCGCTAACTTCATCGCGGTGCGCCAGCAAATTCTGGTAACGAACACAAACAATCATGGCGCAGGCTCATTCCGTCAGGCGATCCTGGACGCGAATGAAATTCCGGGTAAAGACACAATAATATTCAACATCCCAGGCGACAACGTGCAGACCATCAATTTATTAACCAGTCTGCCGTCTATCACG
>DASURS010000135.1:0-25145 GCA_036279935.1 Pyrinomonadaceae bacterium | reverse complement strand
TCGAACGAGTCGAGGTCCCGGGCGCGGGCGCGGAGCTGATCACGGTCCATGCGAAGCTCGCCGGGTTGGAGTCTGATAACAACGACAGATGGATACCGCTGGTGTCCATTCTCCGCGACACTCTAGGCGACAACACCGCCGAGAACAATCGCCTGCGCTATGTCTGGCCGCTGACTTACACGCGACCGACAACAAAACAGAAAATCGCGGCCGCGATTCCCTTCTTCTACAAGCGAATCGGCAACAAGGATCAGACCGATAAGACGCCGCCGCCCGCGCTGGATCTCGCGTCTCCTGAAAGCGACGTCTGGAACAAGATCTTCTGGGCCGCGCTGCAAAACATCCTGTTCGATCCATACGGAACTCCGATTAAGGCGTCCACGAGCACGTATCGACGCAACACGAGCGACTACCGCAAGTCGCACATTATTCGCGCACTGTCAGTGCTCGCGCTCTACCAGGAAGTTGAAGGCGAGTCAGCTTTTTCCGAAGCCGAAATGGCGACCATCCAGGCGCGCCTGATGTTGACGGACAAAACGTTTGGCGGTCTTGTCGACGATTCGAACCTGCCTGTGTACTACGCCAAACAGGTCGCGGCAACGAGAGACTTCCGCGGACACAATTGGGAGTTGCTGCGCCAGCGAGCCGAAGCGGAGTCGCTGTATTTCGAGCCGTTAATCATGCCGGACGGTAGCGCCACCCACGCAATCGTCTGGGTCGCGAAGCGCGATCTGCTGGCGAAAAAAGACGCGCGTTTCAGCGGCAGGTTCCTCAACATCGCGAACCCGTGGACCGACAAACGCCTCCTGAAGTGGGAAGGCTACGTCGCGACACGTTATTTCGACGCGGACAATCAGCCGGTCAGCAGCGATACGCCGGGCGCGCAGGCAGTCGACATGATTCCGCTCGGGCTCTATGGTCTCGACAATCCGAAAATTCCGATGCTGCTGATCGACTTTCGCGACAATTACAATCCGAAAAAACGTGAAATGTCGCGGCGAGTTCTAAATGACGTGACGCGCAACGTCCTGTCTGTCTCGAAGTTCGGCAACCTGCCGTACTTCCTCGGCAAGACAGTGTTCGACTTCGTCACCGGCCGGCGCGGTATGGACATCAACCAGCCTTCGCGGCTCGCGACATATTCGCAGCTCAAACTTTTGCTCGCTCTGAATAGCTCCATGGAACCGCAGTTACGAAACGAAGTCAGCGGACGCATCGAGACGATATCGCTGAACCCGTTTGAGAACGACTTCAACGCCGAAGCAAACATCGCCCTCGATCAGTACTCGGCGCTGATGGCTTTCGCGAAAGATCCGAACGGTCTGGCCGCGAAAATCGAGCGCGACCGCCGCGCCGAAATGACACCGCTCGAGCACGGCACGAAAGCGCAGATCGCTTTCCGCGTGCTGAACGTGTTGACGTTCGGCAAGTACGTCCACCGCGAAGAGCTGACTGTCGATATGGAGGACCGTCTCGATATCGCGCGGCGTCTTCAGTATCACACCAATTTCCTGCAACAGATCGCGAAGTCGAGCGCCGAAGTCGACATCACCTGGAACCTCGACGACGTGAAACGATCACTCCAGTTCATCGCCAGCCACGGCGAACATGCCAACGGCAGCGCCGCAAGCGTAACCGCTCGCATCTTCGCGCGCACGAAAGATGACGAAACGCGACGCGCGTGTCTCGAAGGTCTCGCGCGCATCCGTAGTCCGAAGGCGAAAACCGAACTGGTTCGCATCTCACAAAACACCAACGTCGACCAGACGCTTCGCGATATCGCCAACGAGTATCTCCGTGGCGGACGTCGAGGCCAGCCAATAGCCGCGACCATCAGCGGCACACCAATTACAGTCGGCCAGCCCTGATATGAATCGTCGGACGCTCTTTCTGGCCGCCTTCGTGTTGCTGCTGGCGTGGCACTCTTTCGCCGTCGCGCAGCCGAAACGCGTCGTCGTCATCAAGTGTGACGGACTTCCGTACGACATGGTGGACCGTCTCACGCGCCAACGCGATCCGCTATCGGGCAAGAGCGTGCTGCCGTGGATCGATCACATCTTCTACCAGCGCGGGTCGCGGTTAGCTAACTTCTACGTGCGCGGCATGAGTCTGTCGGCGCCCTCGTGGTCGTTGCTGGAGACCGGTCAGCATCTGCAAATCAAAGGCAACGTCGAATTCGATCGCTATACGCTTCGTTCCTACGACTACCTGAACTTCTTTCAGTTGTACGTCGGCGGCATTGCCGGGGCTCGAACGGACATGCCCGCCGTGGAAATCCTCGACTCGCTCGGCCTGCCGCTGCTGGCGGACGCTTACGCGCACGACGAGCGTTACATGGCGTTCTCTCTCTTCCTGCGTGGCGGCCCGCGTTACTCCACGCTCCAGGGCGGTCTGCAAAATAAGTTTTTGAGAAATCCCAAAGAACTTTTTGATGAATGGACGATGGGTTTGGAGTTTCGACACGTCGTCACTGACCAGCTCTTGAGAGAGCTGGTTCAGAAACTGGGCAATCCGAAGGTCAAATATCTGGACCTGTTCTTGCCGGACTTCGACCACATCGCCCACCACAACAACGACAGAGAGTCGCAGACGTACGTGCTGAAACAGATGGACGCCGTGATCGGTCAGATCTGGACGGAGATTCAAAAGACGCCGCAGGCGAGCGAGACGGCGCTCGTCCTCGTCTCCGATCACGGCTTCAATACCGACGAGAAGATCTACAGCCAGGGCTACAATCTCGTAAGACTGCTCGGCAGCCGCGCCGGCGGCGGCCATCACGTCATCACCAAACGCCGCCTGATGCTCGACTACTCGATCAAGGGCGTCAATCCGCTGGTGCCGCTCATCACAACGACAACACCCGACTCGTACTACCTGAAAGGCGAAAGCACCATCTACCCGACCGCGATGCTCGACTTCGACGGCAACGAGCGCGCGTCGGTACACCTGCGCGACAGCGATATAAACCTGTTACACATCCTGGTCCAGCAGCTTCAACGCAACGACCTGCGGCCTGACGTCCGCAAAGCCGCAACCGATGCGTTTTTCGACACGATCGAGAGACGGCGCGCGGACTGGGAACAGGATCTCATCGACCTCAGAAACGAGCTCGGCGCGCTGAACCTCGCGATCGAGCAACAGCGCAAACTCTGGCAGGCACAGCCAAAGAAGTTCACAAAAGAGCAGCAGGACGCCGGGCTCGACGACGCCTCGAAACGGATCTTCGTCCAGCTCGACCGCTGGCAGAACGAACAGCGCGAGTACACTTATTACCTCAGCACGATGAACAACCTGCTGTCGCTGTCGGCTGAAACATTTGCTCCGGCGAAGTTGAAGATTCGCGAGATCATTCCGAAGGAGTCGATGGGCGATCGCAACACGATCCATGAGCTCCAGAACTACGTCATCGGTCTCGGACCGAACGGGTTTGTGCTCAAGACCGACGGATCGCTGGATTTCGAAAAGACGTTTCTGCGCGTCGACTACTTCGCGCTGCTGCACGGCGTGAACGTCCGCAACAACGTTCAGCGTGGCATAACCAATCGTCCAATCGATCTGATCGCGACGCGTATCTCACGCGAGTCGGTGCTGCCGTTGATCTCGGAGCGCGGCATCGACGAAGACGTAGTCTGGATCAGCGCCAGTGCGGACCGTCAGGCGCTGCTGCTTTCACGCACGGACGCGAACGGCCAGTTGAGTCTTCGCTACGTCCCGATCAGCAATCTCAGACAGGACGCGGACGGAAAGCTGCAATTCAAGTTGATCGACTGGCAGGCGGGACTGCCGTTGCAGATACTCGAAGATCCAAAGTTCGCCGTGCCCGAGGCGAACCGTGCGGCGTGGCTCAGCCAGTGGCACACCGACGTCGAGTGGCTCGAAGCGATTCATCGAACGAACTATTCAAATGGATTCGTCGGTCTTCACGAGGAACTTGCCCGCCATCCCAACGAAAGGCTCTCGTCTAGCGACCCGGCGCTGACTCCGCAGGAGAAACTGATGCACGAGTACGCGCGTCGTAAGCGTGAACTCGTCGAAGCCGACATGCTGATCGTCGCCAGCAATCACTGGAACTTCGACGTGCGCGGATTCAATCCTGGCGGCAATCACGGCTCGTTCTTCCGCATCTCGACGCACTCCGTTTTCATGCTTGCCGGTGGCGCCAACACGAGGATTCCGCAGGGGTTTACCATCGACACTCCGTACGACAGTCTCAGTTTTATGCCGACTGTGCTGGCACTAATGGGCGATTTACGCGATGATAACAATCCCGTTCCAAGACTTTGGGACAAAGGATTCAGACGCTTTCCCGGGCGCGTAGTGAAAGAGCTGCTGCCAAACGGTCCGGACAAAAAGAACTTCTCGGTTAATGGAGTGAATGCAGCGCCTTGAGTGAATCGACGGAAGAGTTGGCTGATAACTGGCAAACTGCCGACGCAGAAGAACTCGCCGAAGCGCCGGACGCTTCTCCAACCAACAATTCGCGCCGCTACATCTTCTGGCTTCAGGGAATCGCTTTCCTGCTGGGCCTCGGCCTGCTGATCTACGTCATCCACCGCGTTGGCGTGCAGCCGCTCTTTGACGCACTGCTGCGGATCGGTTTCGGCTTCTTCATAATCGTCGGGCTCAGCGGGCTACGTCACGTTCTGCGCACCATCGCGATGCGCGCGGCAGTTCCCGCCGAACACCGGCGCATAACTTTCCGGCAGGCGTTTGCCGCGCGACTCGGCGGCGAAGCGATCAGTTTCCTGACTTTCACCGGCCCGTTGCTTGGCGAAGCGACGAAGGTCGCGCTGCTGCGAAAGCGAGTGCCGCTGACGTACGGCGTTCCGGCGCTGGTCGTCGACAACCTGCTCTACAACCTCTCGGTCGTCTTTTTCATATTGAGCGGCGCTGTCGTGATGCTGATAAAGTATCCGCTGCCGCCGCAGGTCAACCTCGTATTGCTGCTGATTGCAGCCGTGGCAGCGTCGGGAATTCTGGTCGCCGCGATCGCCGCGAAACGCCGCGTGATGCTGCTCACGTGGATCATCGATCGCCTGGCGCAACTTCGACTCAGTCCGAAGGTGATTCTCAAGCGGCGCCATCACATTTACCACCTCGAATCGAAGGTTTACGACTTTTACAAACATCATCCGGGCGCGTTCTTCCTGATGATCCTCTGTAACCTGCTGGCGCATGTGTCCAGCGTCGCGGAGGTTTTCCTGGCGCTGCAAATGCTGGGCTTCGAGACTCAAGTGGCCCAGGCGTACATCATCGAGTCGCTGACGAAAGTCATCAACGCGGTATTCGCTTTTGTTCCGGGCACGATCGGAGTTTACGAAGGCGGAACCGAGGTGATTCTGCAAAAAGGACTCGGTTTCACACCGGCCGCCGGGCTTGCGCTCGCGCTGGTGCGTAAGGCCGCGATCGTCACCTGGACTTCCGCCGGCCTGCTCGTGCTTACGTGGCGCACGCTTCCGAATGCGTGGCGTCGAATACTGGATCGGAGCCCGCGCTTACAACGTCTTATGGATAGTCTCGTATTCTCAAACATCTTTCATCGGCCCGCGCGCACAGCCGTCAGCATTCTCGGCACGGGAGTGGGCGTGCTTCTCATCGTTTTCACAGTCGGGCTCTCGCGCGGCGTCCTGCACGAACGCGGACGCCGCGAGTCGAACATCGGCGCGGAGATCATGATTCGCCCGTCGGGATCGATCGGGCTCGGTGCCTCGGAGTTTCGGCTGCACGTCGGACACGCGGCTGAGGTCGCGGCGGTGCCCGGCGTCAGGTCCGCAACGCCGGTCGGACAGGCGCTCGATAAGAGTGATTCCGGTTTCGGACAACGATTGATCGACGGCATAAACTACGACGAATACGCCGACATTGCGCGCATCACGATCCGAGAAGGTCGAAAACTGCAATCGGGTGACGAGGCGATCGTCGATCCCGACTGGAAGGACAGACGAAAAGCGAAGATCGGCGACACAGTCCAGCTATTCGAGCGTCCGTTTACGATTGTCGGCGTTTACGAGCCGCCGGGCGGCGGACGCATCAAGATTCCGCTGTCGACGATGCAGGAACAGGAGGGCGCTGAGAATCGCGCGTCGGCGATTTTGATCGCGTGCCAGGATCCGGCAAAACAGGACGAGGTCGCCGCGGCGATTTTGCAGCGCTTCCCTGACGATCAGCTCGTCTTCACGCGCGACCTGCCGGAGATCTACGCCAGCGGTGTGCCCGCGTTGAACGTCTTCATCAAGGTCGTCGTCGGCGTTGCCGCGGCGATAAGTATGCTGGTGATCCTGCTCGCGATGTACACGACAGTCACGGAGCGTACGCGACAGATCGGGATTCTGAAGTCGCTGGGAATGTCGAAGGCGTCGATAGCGTGGGTCATCGAGCAGGAGGCGATCATAGTGAGTTTTCTCGGCGTTGCGGTGGGCGTCGGACTGGCGATGCTGGCGCAGTTGGCCGTCATGCGAACGACCAGTTTGACGATCGAGATCGAGCCTCGCTGGGTGCTGATCTCGCTCGGCGTTGGACTGTTGGGCGGCAGCATCGGGGCTTTGTATCCGGCTTTGCGCGCGGCGCGGCAGGATGCGGTTGAAGCGTTGAGCTACGAATAACTTCGATCCAGTTCCCGCAAAGGCGCAAAGACGCCAAGAGAACACAACCATCAGAACCCTCCTTCCTTTGCGTCTTTGCGCCTTTGCGGGAACTTTAACGAAGTTCGAAGGAACTAAACGGATCTCGCCCACGTTTCGACACTTTGGGCTCAAAAAACATGTACTGTCCACAGTGCGGAACAGAATCACAATCCACACAGTACTGCCGCGTCTGCGGCGCTAACCTGAAGGTCATCGGCAAAGCGGTGACGCTGAGCGAGGCGATTGCGAGGAGCGATCGCGGTCCGTTGCCCAAGCTCAAGGAGATGGTCAAGGGACTGAACGTCGACCACGTCACCGAGGAAGTCTCCCGCGCGTTTGACCGCATGAACCAGGAGCTCGCCGAGATTCAACATCAGGAAGAGCCTCACCTGGAACGCCGTCACAAGCGAGAACACGGCCGCCCGTTCATTAGTTTACGAAAGAAGAAAACACCGCAGGAACGTCGCGAAGACAAGATCACGAAAGGCGTCGTTTCACTCTTCTCCGGCGCCGGTCTCACGATCTTTCTCTACTTTCTGTCGGCGGCGCTCGTGTTGAAGCTTCCGCCCGAGATCGTCGCGAAGATTCCTTTCGAAATTGATCCGGTGGTGAGGGTGTTGTGGTGGACCGGATTTGTACCGATGCTGAGTGGTGTCGGAAACATTCTCGCCGGTCTATGCATTCGCCCTCGACCTGACCGCGAGCTGGAGGCGCCAATCACTCCACCTCGCGATCTGACCGAGGGCGAACCAACCAAAGTGAATGCGCCCGCCAGCGTTACCGAGCGCACCACCAACCTCCTCGAACACAACTACTGATTATTGCCGGCGCGGCCTGATGCGAACGGCGTAATCCGGCCAGCAGTCGCGGGGATCGAACTCTTCGAGCGAGCCTGAGTTGAACTTGGACTCGTCGTCGAATCCGAGCGTGTTCGCGCCCGGACCAGCACCCGCCGGTGGCGCCGGAGGCGCAAACTTCGGATCCAGCGCCTTCGCAATTTGATCGCGCGCATCCGCGAGATGTGCCCGCGTTTGGCGGTCGAGTGCACGCGGCATCGCCGCCGAGAGCGCCGCGCTCAGATCACGCAGTTCGGCTTTGATCAGCGCCCGATAATCGTCGATCACCGGCGTTCGACCGTTCAATTTCGTCGAAAGCAGGTCGATGTACGAGTTCTGGAGATTGCGACGGTAGACGTCGATGCGAACCGGTCCACCCTCGACTTCACTCCAGATTCCGCGCCTCACGTCCGACATAAATTCCGCCGGCCGATACGCGGCCATACCGTCGATGGCTTCCTGTTCGACAAGACGATCGAAACGCGTGTTGCTCAGGAGCGAATTCAGGACTCGTTCCTGGGCCGCGTTCACGCGCGCCAGTGCGCCTGCCGGTTCGATGCGCCGCAGAATGTCCGCCTTCAACGCCCACGCCGGCGTCGCAAACGCGTTGTCATTCAGAAAACGCACAGCCGCAGCCTGCTTTTCTTTCGGAACGATCACGAAGCGCACGCCGTCCTGTCCGCCGTGTTTCTGCTGCGAGTTGAAACCGCCTACGATGCCCGTGACGTGATTCAACTCCGTGGCCCATTGGCCCAACATGCGCCCATACAGCTCTTCCAGATCGTCATACGGCTCGCCCGGTTGCGACACGGCCGGCAACAGCATGTCCGCCACGCGCTTCAGGTTCTTGAGACCAAGCGTGGTCGCCGCGACTGCGTCGCCATCGCCGACGGCTTCGGTGTTTTCACCCGGATCGGAACCGCGCGCGTCGGCAGTCGAGAAGCGCAGGTACGGTTTCGCGTCCTGTTCACGCGCCCAGTCGTCGAGCGTTTTCTTTTCATCTTCCGGACTGTGGGCGCCCGGGATCGGCTTGTAACCCCACATCGTGGCCCACTTGTCGTAGGGTCCGATCTGCGGAATCAGCAGTTCGAGCGGGATGTTGTCTTCCGGTTGCGCGACGTAGTTGAAACGGGAGTAGTCCATCAGCGTCGGCGTGTGGCCCATCGTCTTGAGCCAGTTGACGTCGCGTAGTTTGTCGACCGGATACGTCGCACTGGCTTTCATGTTGTGCTGGAAGCCGAGCGTGTGGCCGACTTCGTGAGCGACGACGTATTCGACCAGTCGTCCCATAATCTCGTCTGAAACCGGAAGCTTTTTGAAGCTCGCGTTCAGCGGACCGATCTGGAGGAACGACCAGCTACGAAGCAGGTTCATCACGTTGTGGTAGTACTGAATGTCCGACTCGAGAATCTCGCCCGTGCGCGGGTCGGCGACGTGCGGGCCGCTGGCGTTCTCGATTGTCGACGGAAGGTAACGAATGACCGAGTAACGCGCGTCTTCCGGATCCCAGTACGGGTCTTCCGTTTTTGACGGCGCTTCCTTCGCGATGATGGCGTTCTTGAAACCGGCAGCTTCAAAAGCGGGCTGCCAGTCTTCGATTCCCTTCTTGATCCATGACACCCATTTCGCCGGCGTCGCCGGATCGACGTAGTAAACGATCGGCTTCACGGGTTCGGAGATCGCGGCATTCGGATCTTTCTTCTCCAGACGCCAGCGCGTGATGTAACGACGTTCAGCCGCGCGTTGCTCGTCGATACCGTAGTCGTATTTGCGAATGCTGAAATAACCGACGCGATCGTCGAACAAGCGCGGCATCATCGGCTTCTCGGGAAGCTTCACCATGCTGTAGTGCATGACGACGGTTGCGTTCGTTCCGGCTCGCATTCCCTGCGCAAACGGGTTCGGCGGGGGTTGTGGGCCACCGCCGCCGCCCGCGGGAGTGTTTTCCGGCGGCGAGGTGTAGGTCTGTGAGACTTCGACCTCGATGTTTGTCGGGAATGATTTCGTCTTCTCGACGAACGATCGCGTCGCGTCGAAACCGCGAGCCCGCAGACGCGTGCGCGCGCTGAACTCGGTGACTTCGGTCGTGAACAAGCGCGTGACGTCGATTACCGCGGCATCGTCTTTGCCGATCGCTTCGATATTGAACGCCATGATGATCGTGTCGTTGTTCGCGGCTTGCACGGCGCGCGACACGGGCAGTTTCGGATCGGCGACTACGTCGTACGCGATGTTGCGCAGGAGAATGCGATTGCCTTTGCGTTCCCACCTGACAACGCGATTGCCCGCCGCTTGGCCGCCGTAGCCGGCGCCGAGTGTCGTCCTGGCGATCTGGCTGACCCAGAGAAACTCCTTGTTGAGCTCGTTCTTTGGGATCTCGTAATAGATCTTGTCCCTCAGCGAATGGACCATGAAAACGCCTTCGTCCGATTTTGCTTCCTTCGTGATCACGCGCTCGTAGGGCCGGATTTCGGGTTGCTGATCGCGGCCGCCGGGGCGTTGTGGTTGGTCCTGTCCGGCGCCGCCCGCGGGCGTTGCCGGTGGATCTTGCTGTGAATTAGTGGCGCCCGAGCGCGGGGCCAGAAGAACTATCGAAATACCTAAGGAGAGGACAAGGATCGAGACAGGCACAAAGCGGGATCGCGCACGCATGCGTAAGCTCCTTCCTAACAACAGATTGAAATTTGGGAATACCGGGTTAACTTGGAACTGCGAAAACCTTACCACAAAAAGGCACAAAAGACACAAAAGGCACAAAGACAAAAACGAACAAGGGAAAAACAAAGAAGGAAAACGAAAAGGAGAGTCTCACCCTCCTTAAATCCTTTTTGTGCCTTTTGTGTCTTTTGTGCCTTTTGTGGTTAAACGCGATTAGTTACCCTTCGTGGAAATGTTCTCCGCGAGGATCCAGCGGTCGGGATCGAGCTGGACTTTCGACGGCGAAGCAGGCAACCGGATCTGGAACGGTGTCGACGGTCCCTGGACGATCACCGTTCCCGTCGCTTCCTGCTTTCCGCCAAAACCGAACTTCACCGGCAACACCATCACCCAGTTCTCCGGCGCGTTCTTCTGCACGATGGTTCCTGAGATCAACGCTTTTCCATCTGGTTCAGGCTGGATCTTGTACTGCATTTCATACGACGGCAGCTCCGATTGATAAACCGCCTGGCGGAAAAGCCAGTTCAGGTTCTTCATGCCGTATTTCTGCGCGATCGGAGTCCTGGCGAAGTGTTCGTTGACGACGTTGCGGAAGTCGTCAGTCGAGGCCGTCTGGTTTCGATAACGCTCGACGAAGTCAGTCATCATGTCGAAGAACGGCTGGCCTTCGCCGGTCGTTGGATTGCTCATCATGAAGTGGAGCATTCGCAGCACGAGCGCGCCTTTGTTGTAGATCAACGCCTGATAGGCGCCGAACGTCTTGCTGCTCTGGAGACGGTGGCCCAGGATGATTGGGCCAACGTCGACCAAACGGCCCTTGCCGACCCCAGTCAACGTTACCGGCGGATCCTTCAACGACGACCGCAACCGCGTTAGTAGCTCTTCTTTCGATCCGCGACTGTCGCGCAGACCCGTGTAGAGGATGCCCGAATACTCGGCGAATCCTTCACTCAGCCACTGATCGCGATATGAACGCCACGCGACGATGTTGCCCCACCATTGATGCGCCGTCTCGTGCGCTATAAAGACGTAGGTAAACTTGCTGGCCCGATCCGCATTGGGAATCATCAACAGCGACGGGAATCCCTGTCCAAAACCAAACGGATGGAACGCGCCGCCGAATGACGGATACGGATAAGTCCCGAACAGCGAAGTGAAATAGCGAACTGAGTTACTGAGCTCGGCGAGGATGAAGTCTTCCTTGATAGCCGCCAGGTCGCCGGGCAACGAGTTGAATTCGAGCGGAGTTGGGTCGCCGCCCTTTTCCCACTTGATCGAGTCGCTATGACGCTTAAACGGACCAAGCGCGAACGTCACCAGCGCCACCGGCACCTGCATCTGGTACCTGACCACGGCGGCGTCTTTATCTTCCGGATCTACTCCCTCGCTCAAACGCGCGCCGACACTCGCAACGCTGAGACGTTTCGGATAGCGGAACGTAAGTTCGTATGACGAGCGATCCAGATAACCATGACGCGGATACCAGCTCGTGTTGGACCGTGGATAGTGGCAGTCCTTGCAAGACTCCGTATCACGTATGTAGTCGCCTTCGATTTCCATGTCCAACTCGAGTTTATCGCCCGCGTTCAACGGCTTCGGCAGCAACACGGTGAAGCCGCCTTCCCAATCTTCCTGAAGCACGTCGAGATCGACGTCGCCCGCGCGGATTTTCTTCACGCGCATCTGTTTCTTCTGGCGCTGATCATCATACGTGCCGAGGTCTTCGCCGACCTTGAACACGATCGCGCGCACGTTTGGCTGGCGCGCTTCGGCGACCACGTGCGAATAAACGCGCATGCGTTTGCCGTAGTCTCGCAGGTCGACCTCCATCTTGTAGTGACTGACGTTGATCTGATCGTTGGCGTCGGAGTAGTCGACGTTGCCGCGCGCGTAGTCGTCGAGTCCGTAAAACGCGAGCCAGACTTCCGCGTTGTAGATGTCGGTGTTGTAGGCCCAGACAAGTCCTTTTTCGCCGGCGTTGATCTCGAAGTTATTAACTGGAATGCGGTTTTGGTAATCGAGCACCATCGAGAAGCGGCCGCGTCTGCCGCCGTCAAACTGCGCGAAGAAGAATCCGGGTTTCTCGCCGTTCAGCATCGACACGGCCAAACGGGCGGAAAGGTTCGCACCCGTTTCTTTCAACATGCGTTGTTCTGTTTCCTTCGCGAGTTTCTGTGCGCGATCGTCGCCGGCGCCGGGTTGCGCCTGGCCCAACTGCGCGGCCGTGTCGTCAGTGAACCTGAAGACGGCGGTTTTGAAATCCGATTCGACGTTGTCCGCGCCGAGAAGACGTTTGACGTTGTCTTTCTCGAACTCGTTCGGCGGAGTTTCAGCCAAAAACTTTCCGTCGCCGATGAAGACAGCGCCCGTGATTTGCCCGTTAACGGCTTCGCCGAGATAGATAGTTCCGTCGAGCGTGATCTGCGCTCGATCTTTCTTGAGGACGAGCGACTTCACCTGGACCATTCCGCCGGTCAAGGCGAAATTTTTTAGCTGGTTGTAGGTTGCTTTTTCCTTCGAACCGGCAGTCTCTTGCGCGAAAGCGTTGTGAGTTGCGAGCGTGAAGGTGAACAACAGACAGCACAATACGAACAGGAGTTTGAGGGAGGAAAAACTATTCATCTGAGGGATCTCCGATTTTTTAGAATTAGTCAGTACCGCTGGAACCCTTGGTAAGAACGGTAAAGTGAATCAGAAAGACGCGACTTAGTCCAGTGCGGCGCGCTTCCGTGGTATTATGGCCACCATCAATTAGTCCAATGACAGCCGAAGGCAGTAGCATCGACCAGTTTCTGCGGGATTTTCGCGAGACGGTAGTGAGCGCGACCGGGCGTTTGCGTCAGATTTCGCCCGAACAGAGTGCGCGTCAGCCGGGCCCGGAAAAGTGGAGTGTGAAAGAGATCCTCGGCCACCTGATCGACTCCGCCGCCAACAATCACCAGCGTTTCGTGCGCGCCCAGTTCACCAACGACCTCGTGTTTCCGGGTTACGAACAGGAGCGTTGGGTCAGCGCGCAAAAGTATGCCGACGAACCATGGCCGGACCTGATCCAGTTATGGAGCTCTTACAATATGCACCTCGCGCACGTCATCTCAAACATCCCGGAAGAGTCGCTGATGCGCGCGCGAATCCATCACAACCTGGATCAGATTGCGCTGCGGCCGGTGGATAAGAACGACGCCACCACGCTCGATTATTTCGTGCGCGATTACCTGGTCCACATGAAGCACCACCTCGAACAGATCTTTTCAATAGAAATTCAGTAGGTCATCTTACTTACAGGAGTTTCCATGGCGTACACATTCGAAGAACTCAAGCACAAGACCGTCGCCGACCTGCGTGACATCGCGAAAGGCATCGAACACGAGGCTGTTCAGGGTTACACCCAGATGAACAAGGACCACTTGCTCGTTGCGCTTTCCAAAGCGCTCGGCATTCAACACGAACATCACGACGTGGTGGGGGTCGACAAATTCAGCATCAAGGCGAAGATTCGCGAGTTGAAGACGCAACGCGCAGCCGCGATCGCCGCGCACGATCACGCGCAGCTCAAAGTCGTGCGGCGAACGATTCATCGCTTGAAGCGACGGATTCACAAAGCAACCGTTTAGGCCTTCCGCGGGAGGACAAAAATGAAGAAGACTATCAATCTGAACGTGAACGGTGTCGCTCACACGCACGAGGTCGAGCCCCGCCTGCTCCTGGTCCATTACCTGCGCGAGGTGCTCGAACTGACCGGAACGCACGTCGGCTGCGAGACGTCGCTCTGCGGCGCCTGCACGGTGATGATCGATGGACAGGCCGTGAAGTCGTGCACGATGTTCGCCGTTCAGGCCGAAGGCGCGTCGATCACGACCATCGAAGGTTTTGCGAAGAACGGCGAACTGCATCCGGTGCAGGAAGGTTTCTGGGAGCGACACGGATTACAGTGCGGCTACTGCACGCCGGGAATGATCGTTACCGCCGCGCAGCTGCTCGACCGCAACGCGGCCCCGTCGCGCGAAGAGATCTGCCATGGTCTCGACGGAAACATCTGCCGCTGCACCGGCTATCAGCACATCATCGAGGCCGTCGAGTACGCCGCCAAAAAATCTAAGATCTGAGATCTGAGATCTGAGATCTCAGAGGAGGAAGTGATGGCAAAAAAATACGTTGGCCAAAGAGTGAAGCGCACTGAAGATCCGCGGCTCATCAAAGGTCTGGCACATTACGTCGACGACATCACACTGCCCGGCATGTTGCACGTCGCTTTCGTCCGTTCTGTTTACGCGCACGCACGGATCACGGGCATCGACACGTCTGCCGCACTGGCGGCACCGGGAGTCGTGGCCGTTTATACCGGCGCCGACGTGGCGGACAAGGTTGGCCCAGTTCCCTGCGCGGGCGCGTTGCCGGACCTGAAAGTTCCCGATCATCGCGTGCTGGCGAAAGACAAGGTCTACTTCATGGGCCATCCGATCGCCGTCGTCGTCGCGAAGGATCGATACGCCGCGCGTGATGCCGCGGAGCTCGTGATGGTCGATTACGAAGAGCTGCCCGTTGTGACGGACGTCGAAGACGCAGCACGCGGCGGAACGGTCATTCACGACGGTTTCAGCGACAACATCGCGTACCGGCTCACCTCCGGCGAAGGCGACATCGATGCGGCCTTTGCGGCGGCAGACCGCACGGTGAAACAACGCGTGCTGCACCGCCGGCTCGCCCCGATCGCGATGGAACCGCGCGGAGTGCTGGCGCGCTACCTCCCCGGCGAAGAAGAGTTGACGCTCTGGTCGTCTACACAGATTCCGCACCTCATGCGCACGCAAGTCGCCTTGATGATCGGGATTCCGGAAAACAAGTTGCGCGTGATCACGCCGGAAGTCGGCGGCGGCTTCGGATCGAAGCTGAACGTCTACGCCGAAGAGGCGTTGCTCGGCTGGATCTCGATGCAGTTGAACAAGCCGGTCAAATGGATCGAAACGCGGCGCGAGAACATGCAGGCGACGATTCACGGACGCGGGCAGGTCGGCGACGTCGAGATCGCGTTCAAGAACGACGGAACGCTCACGGGCCTGCGCTACAGCGTGTTTGCCGACATGGGCGCGTATCACCAGTTGCTGACACCGGCGATACCGACGTTGACCGGCCTCATGCTGTCCGGCGCGTATAAGATTCCGGCAATTCAGATGAATATTACCGCGTGCTTCACGAACAAGATGGCCACGGACGCGTATCGCGGCGCGGGTCGTCCGGAAGCGACGTACATCGTCGAACGCGCGCTCGATCTCGTCGCCGCGGATCTCAGCATGGATCCGGCTGAAGTGCGGCGCAGGAACTTCCCCGCGCCGAACGAGTTTCCGTTCCACACTGCGACCGGTCTCGATTACGACAGCGGCGACTATGAAGCCGCACTCGACAAAGCGCAGCAGATCGCCGGCTACGCCAAACTTCGCGAGGAACAGAAGAAAGCACGTGAGGAAGGACGACTGATCGGCATCGGCGTTTCAACTTACGTCGAGATCTGCGCGCTTGGTCCATCGCAGGCGATGCCCGCGGGCGGTTGGGAAAGTGCGACCGTACGTATCGAACCGACGGGCAAGGTCACGGTGCTGACCGGCGCTTCACCGCACGGCCAGGGACAGGAAACGTCGTTCGCGCAGATCGCCGCTGATGAACTCGGCGTCAGCATCAACGATGTAACAGTCATTCACGGCGACACCGGCGTGGTCCAGTACGGAATCGGCACGTTCGGTAGTCGCGCGACGGCTGTCGGCGGCACCGCCGTGTACGTTGCGATTCAGAAGTTGAAAGAGAAAGCCGACAAGATCGCCGCGCACATGTTGAAGGCGGACGCGTCGCGTATGTCATTTGAAGGTGGGAAGTATTCGTTGGAAAAAGCGGCGGCTGCCGCCGCTGGGACTGGCACGTCCGATCCCGTTGTACCGGTCGGCGAGGCGCCCGCCGGCGCGTTGCCGGAACCGCAAACTGACGGGCGCTCCAGTGTGTCGATCCAGGAGATCGCGCTCGCGGCGCATATCGCCAGGGACCTGCCGCCCGACACGGAACCGGGTCTCTCGGCAACTTACTTTTTCGAACCGAAGAACTTCACGTTTCCGTTCGGCACGCACATCGCCGTTGTCGAAGTCGATCGCGAGACTGGCGACATCAAATTTCTGCGTTACGTCGCCGTCGACGATTGCGGCAAGGTGATCAATCCGCTGCTCGTCGACGGGCAGGTGCACGGCGGCATCGTCCAGTCGATCGGACAGGCGATGTTTGAAGAGGTGGTCTATAACGAAGACGGGCAGTTGATCACCGGCACGTTGATGGACTACGCGGTGCCGCGCGCTTCGCACGTTCCGAACTTCGAGCTTGATCGAACCGAGACGCCGTCGCCGGTGAATCCGCTCGGCGTCAAAGGAGTCGGCGAGGCGGGAACGATCGGCGCGACGCCAGCGATTGTCGGCGCGATCGTCGACGCGTTGTCGCCGTTCGGAGTGAAGCATCTCGACATGCCGATCAGACCGGAAAACGTCTGGCGCATTATCAACGGCCATTGAGCAGATAGGAGCAACAAAATGATTTCCGCACAATTCGATTACCAGGCGCCCGCTACTATCGAAGAAGCTGTCTCATTGCTCGCAGCCGATCCTGACGGCGCGAGAGTTTTGGCCGGCGGACACAGCCTGATTCCGGCGATGAAACTCCGGCTCGCGCAACCGCAGTTGCTCGTGGACATCGCGCGCATCAAGTCGCTGTCCTACATCCGTGAAGACGGCGATCAGATTCTGATCGGCGCGACGACAACGCACTATCAACTCGAATCGTCGGACCTGTTGAAGAACATCTGTCCGCTGTTACCGGCGTGCGCCGGTCGCATCGGGGACGTTCAGGTGCGCAACAAGGGAACGATCGGCGGCAGTCTGGCCCACTCCGATCCCGCCGGCGACTGGCCCGCCGCCGCGCTCGCACTCGACGCCGAGCTCGCGTTGATTGGACCGAACGGCGACCGAACGGTGAAAGCCGAGTCTTTCTTCCTCGACCTTCTTACTACAGACTTGAAACCCGGCGAGATTCTGCGCGAGATTCGGATTAAGAAACCGTCGGGCCAGTTTGGACAGGCATATCAGAAGGTGCCGCATCCCGCGTCAGGCTTCGCCGTCGTCGGCGTCGCGGTCCATCTGGGATTCAACGCGGATGGTTCGTGCAGTGCGGCAGGTGTTGGCGTGACCGGCGTCAGCGTGAAGGCCTTTCGCGCGCACGCGACTGAGGCCGCGCTCACGGGCGCGAGTCTCGACGATCAAACGATCGCCGCAGCGGCCGCAAAGGTCTGCGACGGCATTAATCCGACGACGGACCTTTACGCTTCGAGCGACTATCGACGTCACCTCGCCGAGGTCCACACCCGCCGCGCAATCAAAGCCGCGCTGGCGAGCGGTAAGTGAGACGAAGACTAGTGCCCGTACAACACTGATACCCCTTGTCCAGTATTTAAGACTAAGGTCTGAGGGTCTGGAGTTAGCCGGCGATCAAACGCGCCGCCTCCAGCGTTCTGGCAGTCAACCGTTGAAACGTTTCTCCCCAGTGTGTATACTGCGCACATCCGTACGCCGGTAGGCCGGCAAAAGATAAGCCCCTTCTTTTGCGGATTCAGCCACAGAAGGAGGGGCTTCATATTTGAAGAAGATCGCTGTCTTACTTGATCTAGGTTTTGTTCTTCCCAAACTCCGGACCTCACTTGGCACTCGCCATCCCACCGCATTTGAAGTCAGAGAATTCGCAGTCACAAGAGTTGGCCATCTTAGACAACGTAGCATTGAGATCCGGAGAGCTTTCGTTTGACGGCTGGCTAATCAAGCCATTATCTGTGGTTCAAATCCTGAGAACCGGTCGAGCCTTGGCCCCTACCGACTTCGTGCCGGACTTAAAGCAGAAGCATATCGACATGAAAATCGGGCTGGATATTGCCTGGCTAGCGAGTAAAAGGATTGTCGAGCGTATCGTGCTAATCACTGCTGACAGCGACTTTGTGCCGGCTATGAAGTTCGCGCGCCGTGAAGGCGTGCAGGTTGTGCTGGTTACGATGGGGCATACCCGGGTGAAACGCGAGTTAAAGGTACACGCGGATGAACTGCGCTCCGTCGTTTATCCATAATGGCAGAACGTCAACGCCAAGGAATGCAGTTGCCCTTGACGCTGCGGCTTGGCGGGCTTGCGGGGAGGCAGTGAAACAGGAGTCTTTACTCTGACTGCCGTCTCGCCTTTGCGATGAAGTCCTCGATGTCGGCGATCTTGCGCGGCAGCGCTTCCGTGAGCCAGCGGACGCCGTCGGACGTGATCAGCAGATCATCTTCGATGCGGACGCCGATGCCTTTGTACTTCGCGAACGCCGGCGCTACCGCGGTCTTGAATTTGGCCCACTCAGCTTCGTCCCAACCGTAAGGCATCTGGTCCAGCGCTTCCGGCCTGACGTAAATTCCCGGCTCGTTCGTGAACACGACTCCCGGCACAATCTTCGCGCCGCCCCCAACGTCGTGAACATTCATTCCGAGCCAGTGTGACGTTCCGTGCATGAACCAAATCCGGAACTGATTCGAATTGCGATCGGTGATCAACCCGAGCTTGAGCAATCCATCCTTGATGACTTCCGTTCCCGCGCGGCTCACGTCTGACAACGTCGCGCCGGGCTTCGACGCTTTCGCCACCGCTTCCTGCGCGTCGTAAACAATCTGGTAGACCTCGGCCTGGGCCGGCGTGAACTTGCCATTCACCGGAAACGTGCGAGTAATGTCCGCGGTGTAGTGCTCGTACTCGGCGCCGACGTCCATCAGCAGCAGCTCACCGGGCTTCACCGGTCCCTGCGACTCGATGTAGTGCAGCGTCGTGGCGTTTGGACCACAGCCGACGATGTCCGGATAACCCCAGTTGTCCGCGTTCCTCAACTTGAACGTGTACGCAACTTCCGCGTCTACTTCGTATTCCCACTTCGCGTTTGCCGCCGCCACCCACGAGCGCTGGTGCGCTTCGATGCTGATGTCGATCGCGTGCTGGAGAAGACGCAACTCCATCGGCGACTTCACCAGCCTCATCTGCGTGAAGATGGGCCATGCGTTCTTGAGACCGTAACCCGACGCAGTCTTGGCCCACTCGACGGCAAACCTCTGTTCCGGACGATATTCGCGGCTCTCCGTCTCGCCGGGCATGAGCATGTAGAGCCCGGCGTCGCCTTTCGCGGCCGCATCGAACAGCGATCCAAACCCGTTGTTCTCGTTATTCAACGGCATGTCGAGCGGCAGGTCCGACATCAAAATGCTTTCGGCTTTCGGGCGGTATGGCTGCCGGTTGCGCACCGCCTTGATGAACGGCTCAAACTCACTTGACGCCCAGATCTCGCGAATCCCCGAAAGTTGCTGCGCTTCCTGCGCGCTGTACATGTGGCCGGTCCACGTTTCCGCCGCTGGGTTGCGCCGCGGCATGAAGAGAACTTCCTTGAACTTCGTGTTGCCCGGGAGCAGAACAAGCGTCGCACCTTTTTGTTTCAGGTTCGTCAGGTAGTACAGGTTGTTCTCCTGACGATAAGGATAGTCGACGTCGTACGCGTAAACGCGAGGCTCGCCACTGAAGAGAATCATCATCGACTGCGGGCCGACGCTTTGCGCCACGCGCTCTCGACGCTGGATCAACTCCGCGACCCGCTCCTTGTCGTTGAATACCGGCGCGGGCGGCGCCTGCCTGATGTTTGGCGCAACGCGTCTGGTGTTTGTTGCACTTACCGAAACACCCGCCGGCGCGAACAGCACCACCAAAAGACAGATACCCAACAGCACGAAAGCGACTCTTGACGTTCTCATTTCACTTCTCCCTCAAATAAAAACTGATCACGGTGAAGGCGAGGGTGGAGGTTGACGGCGCGGAGTTTTTCTTGGCGACAATACCTGGCGCTTGCCGTCGGGTCCGACGTAGACGCGCATTCCATCCGGCGTCGTGATCAACTGCGAGCCATCGGGAAAGGTGCGAATGGTCATACCGCCAGGCATGACCTGCGTCTGGATCTTCGGAGCACGGGGCACGCGACGACCGTCGGGCGGGTTCGGCACCTGCGGATCGATCTTCGGCACACCCTCGTGACCATGAATTTCGGCATCGACGCTGACTTGCGGATTCGGCGCGGGCGTTCTCCTGGTCTCGTCAGTACGCTTCTCTTTTTTCGGCGCAGGCTCGTTGGTGTTCTGCGTCGCGTCTGGTTGAGACGGCGTCGCTGCTTGATCGGGCGTAGCGGTTGGCGCGCTCGTCGCGGGTGTCTCGGTCGGCGCGGGCGTAACGGTCGGCGAGGGCGCAACCTGGACCACGCCGGCGCTATCATTCTGAAAAGCAAAGAACGCAAAGACGCCACACACCAGCAAAAACAGCGCGGCGCCTGAGGCGATGGCCCACGGCAACACGCGTCTGCGGTCGGCGACAGGTCGCACGACAGTCGTTTCACCCGCGCGAACTGTCTGTTGCCTGACGATTGTTTGAGTTGGTGTTTGCGCGGGAGCGCCCACAGTGCTCGCGGCCGCGGGCGGGAACAGGATCGTCTGCGCTTCGCCGCGATTGACGACGGTCGTCGCCTGATCCGTTGCTTGCAGGCCTCTGCGCATCTCGTCGGCGCTGGAGTATCGCTGGTCGCGATTCTGCGCCATCGCTTTCGAGAGAAAATTGTCGATCTCGGGCGGCACTGACGGATTCGCAACGCTGGCAGGCGCCAGTGGGTCCGCCTGGCCGTTTACGATCGCCGCCGCACGACTCAGCGCGTCAGGCGGTTTCACGCCCGTCATCAGGTGATAGAGCGTCGCGCCGAGGGCGTACAGATCGCTGCGCGTGTCAGTGCCCAGTCCCTGAATCTGTTCGAGCGGAGCGTAATTCGGCGTGTAGCCGAAGATGCTGGCGCTGGTGGTCACGCGCGAGATCTCGCCCGCCTGACCTTTCGCCAGACCGAAGTCGAGCAGAATGATCTGGCCGCGCGGCGTGAGTTTCAGGTTTTGCGGCTTGATGTCGCGATGGACGATCTGCGGATCCTGTGTGTGCAGGTAATCCAGCGCGTCGAGCAGTTGATCCGCCCAGGTCAGAACCTGATCCGCCGGGAAGGGTCCGCGCCTGCGGTTCATCTTCTCCGCCAGATCGTCGCCGGGGATGAACTGCATCACGAGAAACTGCCCGTCGCCCTCGGAAAAATGGTCGCTCACGCGCGGCAGCGCCGGGTGATGCAAACGGGCCAGCAAGCGCGCTTCGCGCTCGAACTGTTTGCGCAAACGCTCCTCGGAAAACAGCGTTTCCTTCAGCGCGACCGTCGTGTCGAGGCGCTGATCGATCGCCTCGTACACTGCACCCATTCCACCCTGCCCGAGTTGGCGGACGATACGATAACGGCCCTGTAGGATTGTTTCCGGCGTCAGCATTAGTAAGTTAACACCGCGAAGGCGGCAAACGGGGCGATTATACAGTGGTACGCATCTATTATTAAATGTATCCTACAACGCGTGAGTGCACGGAATACGGACGTCATCGATATTGGCCCACCAAGGCGCCGGCGGCGTCTGTTGCTCTGGGTCGCGATCGCCGTGATTCTGCTGTTGTTCTCGTTCTCGCGCATCCTTTCGGTTTACCTGTCGGCGCTGTGGTTTAACTCGCTCGGTTACTCGTCAGTCTACTGGTACGTCTTCAAAGCAAAGATCGCGTTGTTCGCGGGCTTTACCATTCTGACGGCGCTGTTGCTCGCGGCCACGTTCCTGCTGTTTCAACGTCTGTTCGGCGCGTACGCATTTGAGCAGCGGACAATCCTTCTCAACAACCAACCGTTTCAATTCTCGCCGGCGAAATTCATTCGGCCGCTCGGCTGGGGAATATCGCTGCTCGTCGGACTGATCTACGGATTTCAGTGGAAAGATCACTGGCGGCAGTTCGCGTTGTACTGGCATCAGCCGGCGACGAACATACACGATCCGATCTTCGGCAAGTCGCTCGGGTTCTACCTGTTTTCGCTGCCGCTGTACGACTAGCTTACTTCGTGGTTGATGGGCGTTGCGTTCATCATCCTCTGCGCGGCGGTTGCGTATTCACTGCTCGGTTTGCCGCAGACAGTGCTCAAACCCAGCGTCCGCTGGTCGTCAGGCGCTGCGTTTCGCGCGGTCTGTTGCGCGCTCGCAGGTTTCTTCCTCGTGCTGAGCTGGCGCACTTACCTGTCGCGCTTTCCGCTTCTCTGGCAGGACCACGCGACGTTTTCCGGCGTCACTTACACTGAGGCTCACTACACACTGCCGGCGCTGCTCGTCGTGGCAATCGCGCTGATCCTCGGCGCGATCATCTCGCTCGTGAACGCGTTCTCAGTGCGGCGTTTCAGCCTATTGCTGATCGCGATCGCGATTCCCGTCGTGGTCTATGTCGTGGGCGTCGTACTGGTCCCATCGTACGTGCAGAGTTTCGTCGTCAAACCCAACGAGCTTGACCGCGAATCGCCGTATATCGGCCATAACATCGAGTGGACGCGCAGAGGCTTCGGACTCGAACAGATCGAATCGCGCGAGTTCGCGGCAGAGACGTCCACTGCCGCCATCGATTTGCCCAACCACCGCGAAAGCCTTGAAAACATTCGTCTTTGGGACTGGCGGGCGCTCCAGGACACCTTGCGTCAAACACAGGCAATCCGCATTTATTACGACTTCGCGGACGTCGACGTGGACCGCTATATGATCGGCGGCCAGACTCGGCAGATGATGCTCGCGCCACGCGAGATCAAGGACGACAAGCTGCCGCAGCAGTCGCGGAACTGGATCAACGAACGCCTGATCTACACGCACGGCTACGGCGTCACGATGAATAGCGCCAATGGCTTCACTCCCGAAGGATTGCCGCAGTTTGCGTTATCGAACATGCCGATTGAATCAACCGTGCCCGAGATCAAAGTAACGCGGCCGGAGATCTATTTCGGTGAGTTGACGGACCGTTACGTCTACGTCAATACGCAGCAGAACGAATTCGATTATCCGCAGGGAGAAACAAACACCTACACGACTTACCAGGGCACCGGCGGCATTCGCATCGGCGGCTGGGGACGAAGGATGTTGCTGGCGTGGGCCATCGGCGACGTGTCGAAGCTTCCGTTCTCAACTGCGGTCACGAGCGAGAGCCGCGTCCTGATTCGCCGCACAGTGCGAGAGATCGTCAACGGTGTCGCTCCATTTCTGACTTACGACAAAGACCCGTACATCGTCGTCAGCAACGACGGCCGCCTCTTCTGGATGCTCGACGCGTTTACGGAATCGTCGTACTTCCCGTATTCGACTCATCACGACGTCGGCGACAACTCGCTCAACTACATTCGCAACAGCGTGAAGGTCGTGATCGACGCTTATAACGGCACGGCGCGGTTTTACGTCTTCGACAATCAGGATCCGTTGATCGCCGCCTACCGCGGCATCTTCCCGAACCTTTTTGTGGATGCGAGCCAGATGCCTGCCGACCTGCGGGCGCACGTGCGTTATCCGGAAACGCTGATTCGCGCGCAAGGCCAGGTCTACAGTCTCTATCACACGCAAAATCCGCGGGTGTTCTTTCAGCGCGAGGACATTTGGAGCATCGCGCAGCACATCACGCTTGACGAGAACGACAACAACAAACCGAAGAGCACACCGCTCGATCCGTATTTCGTGTTGATGCAGTTGCCTGGCGAACAGGCGAAGGACGAGTTTGTTTTGATACTGCCGTTCTCGCCGGCAAATCGAAACAACATGATCGGCTGGATGGCGGGACGAAGCGACGGTGAGAATTACGGGAAGCTGCTCGCTTACAACTTCCCGAGCTCGCGTCTGATCGATGGTCCAACGCAGATCGAAGCGCGCATCGATCAGAACGCGCAGTTATCGGGGCAGTTCTCGCTTTGGAACCAGCAGGGATCGCGCGTCATACGCGGGCATCTGCTGGTGATTCCGATTGGACGTTCGTTGCTTTTTGTCGAGCCGATTTATTTGAAAGCTGAACGGAGCCCGATGCCGGAGTTGCGGCTGGTAGTGTTGGCGACGCAGGAGAAGCTTGCTTACGGTCAGACGTTTGGTGAGGCGATGACGAATCTGTTTGGCGAAGCGTCACAGGCGCAGCCGCCTGCCGGGCAAGCGGCTTCAGGTCAAACACCTGCGGGGGAACGCGCCGCGCCTGCTGCCCCCTCGGCAACACCCGGCGCAAACCTGCAACAGTTAATCAACCGAGCGATCCAGGAGTTCGACGACTACCAGCGACTCATCTCGCAGGGTAAGTACGCCGAGGCAGGCCAGAAACTAGAACAACACAAACGCACGCTTGATGAGATACGTCGGTTAAATCAGTAACACGCATCTACCGCAGATTTAAGTCCACCTTCTGCATCAACTTTTTCGCCTTCGCGACCGCGTCGTTGTGCTCGGCCATGTACTGCGGATCGGCAGGCGTCGCCAGCAATGTCTCGAGTTGCTTCTTCGCTTCGGCGTCGCGGTTGTTTGCCTCGTACGCTTCCGCGAGATGATAGCGCATCAGCATGTTGTTCGGGTTCAGTTTGACTCCCTTTTCCAGATAATGAATCGCCTTTCCACTGTCGCCGCCGAGCACGCGCGGCGCCTGCAAATAGAGCCGGCCCAGACCGAGATACGCGCTGTAACCCTGATAACTCTCGTCAATCTTCAGCACCGACTCCATCTCCGTCCGGATGTCCGTAAAGCTCGACAGATTGGCGATCGTGCTGTGCGCGGCGGCCCCGCCGTAGTTCGCGCCGAGCCAGAAATGGCCGTCGGGTTTGTTCGGCTGTAACTGAACTGCCGCTTTGCCGGCCTCGGTGCCCTCGCGAAACATGTCGTCGCGCTCATCGTCGTTGTCCGTATGGTCGCCGACGTAAAACGCCGCCCGCGCCAGTTTCCAGGCGGCTTCGTAGTTCCCGTAATCGGCGGTCCGCGCCTGCCGCAGCGCGGAAACTGCGACTCGCGCCTTCTGCAAATCCTCGCGTCCTGCCCACAGGGATTCAGCCTCGGCGAGACTCTTCGCC
>DASURS010000134.1:0-7414 GCA_036279935.1 Pyrinomonadaceae bacterium | reverse complement strand
AATGCGGACTACCTCTGCAATACAAGGCCGTTCAGTTGGATTGCGGGTATAGGATTGACATCCTGGTCGACAATTGTGTCGTGGTGGAGATCAAATCTGTAGGAGCATTGGCTCCGATTCACGACGCTCAGTTACTGACTTACCTTCGACTTGGCGGCTGGAAAGTGGGTTTACTGATTAATTTCAATGAAGTTGTGCTGAAAGACGGGATTCATAGACGAATACTTTGACTCGGTTAAATCCATAAACCTCTGTGCTCTCAGTGTCTCTGTGGTAAACAACCACGGAGACACTGAGAACACCGAGAATACAATAAGAGCTTGACCCGATCTTCTATCAATTTGGTCCTGTTTATTGTTAGCGCGATTGTTTGCGCTTGTCTTGCCTCGTTCGCTGCGAGTGCGCAGGCAGGGCAAGCGGCGCAACAGCCTGCGAAGGTCGAAGGTTGCGTATCTTGTCACGGCCTGATCGAGCCTATGCACAAGTACGGCACGACGGAAACGCTCGACAAGCTGAAAGACGGAAAAGACGCGGTTGGATTGACGTGTACCGCCTGTCACGGCGGCAATCCTGCTTCGACCGTCAAAGACGAAGCTCACGTGCGGCCCACGTTCAAGTCGAAGGTGCTCTGGAATCGTGAGAATTGGGATTACGTTCGTTTCGTAAACCCGGGCGACCTGCGCGTCGCGGCGAAAACGTGCGGCACTTCTTCGTGTCACGAACCCGAATCCCGCAACGTGCCGCGCAGCATGATGACGGTCGGGGCGATGCTCTGGGGCGCCGCGCTCTACAACAACGGCGGGTTCCCACTGAAAGATCCGCGCTTTGGCGAGAGCTACAGTGAAGACGGCAAACCACAAACTCTCCTACAAACCACGACGGACGAAGAACGCCGCACCAAAGGCCTGCTGAGTTTGCTCGAGCCGATTCCTCGCTGGGAGATCTCGCAACCCGGCAATGTTCTGCGCGTTTTCGAGCGCGGCGGCAAACGGCGACTCGAAGTCGGATTGCCTGACAAAGAAGAAGAACCGGGAAAACCGGACAAAGGTTTAAGCGCGCGCGGCTTTGGAACTGCGCAGCGGACCGATCCCGTGTTTCTGGGTTTGCAAAAGACGCGGCTGCTCGATCCGACGTTGAACCATCCCGGCACGAACGATCATCCCGGCGACTATCGCTCGTCCGGTTGTTCGGCGTGCCACGTGATCTACGCAAACGATCGCGATCCGGCGCATTCGGCGACATATCACCAGGCGGGCAATCTGGCCTGGTCGCAGACCGGCGACAAGAGCATTCCCAAAAACGAGTCGGGCCATCCGATCAAGCACCAGTTCACGATTCAGATTCCGAGCTCGCAGTGCATGGTCTGTCACATGCACCCCGGCACGAACATGGTCGCCAGCTACATGGGCCTCACGTGGTGGGACAACGAGAGCGACGGCTCGAAGCTATACCCGCAGAAGCAGCACAACCCGAGCCAGGACGAAGAGCAGGAAAAGTTGAATCGCAATCCTGAGGGCGCGAATCTCCGCGGATTGTGGTCGGATGTTGATTTTCTGCAAAAGACCGGCACGCCGGACTTCAACGCGCTGTTGCGCAACACGCAGTTTGCCGACTCGCACGGACACGGTTGGCTGTTTCGCAAGGTCTACAAACGCGATCGCAAAGGCAACCTGCTCGACGCGCAGGGAAACATCGTCGCGCCCGACGATCCTCAGAAGTTCAGCAAGGCCGTCCACCTGAACGACATTCATCTCGAACGCGGCATGCACTGCGTCGACTGCCACTTTCGCCAGGACGCACACGGCGACGGCAATCTCTATAACGAGCCGCGCGCGTCGATCGAGATCGCGTGCGAAGACTGTCACGGCACGATCCAGAAGAAGGCGACACTTTTCACTTCCGGACCAGCGGCTGCGGCTGTGACCGGCGCCGCCGCCGAACGTCGCAAGAGCCAGAACCAGCCGTTACTGGGCCAGGACCTGACGCGCATTCGTGTCCGCGACGCGGAGGGAACGCGCGTTCCGCTCTTCCAGCGCGTCACGCGCGATCGAAAACGAAAAGACGAACAGGGACGCGACGTCGATCTCAAGACGGGCGACGTCATGCAGAACTCGATGGTCGTGCCCGGTCGCTGGTGGCGCGTGCCGCAAACGCTCGACACCGTCACTCCCAACGCTCGGGATTACAACGAGAAATCGCGCTACGCGAAGACGATTCGCAAAGACAACACCACGTGGGGCGACGTTCCTTCCGACGCGAACCAGCTCGCACACCGCGACAGCGACATGACGTGCGTCGCGTGCCATTCGTCGTGGATGACGAGCTGTTTCGGCTGTCACCTGTCGATGCAGGCGAATCGCAAGATGCCGAACCGTCACAACGAAGGCGCCGTCACCCGCAACTACACGACGTACAACTTCCAGGTCCTGCGCGACGACGTCTTCATGCTGGGACGCGATGGAACAGTAACGGGAAAACGCGTCGCTCCCGTTCGTTCGTCATCCGCCGTGCTGGTCAGTTCGCAAAACCAAAACCGCGAGTGGATCTATTCGCAGCAACAGACCACATCCGCCGAAGGCTTTGCCGGACAGGCGTTCAATACCCACGTGCCACACACCGTCCGCTCGAAGGAGACGAAGCAGTGCAGCGACTGTCACGTGTCGGCGAAGAACGACAATAACGCGTGGCTGGCGCAGTTGCTTTTGCAGGGCACGAATTTCGTGAACTTCATGGGCCGGTATGTCTACGTCGCCGCCGATCACGCGCTCGAAGTCGTCGTTGCGACGGAAGAGACCGAGCCGCAGGCGGTTTTCGGCAGTACGCTTCAGAAGATTGCGTATCCGTCGAATTATGAGAAGTTCGTGCGTGGCGGAAACGAGCTGAAGACGTTTTACGAGCACGTTGGGAACCCGCGCGTGCTGCAGGTGCAGTTGCGTGGCGAGTACGCGTACGTTGCGGCGGGCGAGGGCGGCTTGCGTGTGTATGACGTTGCACAGATCGATCAGAAAGGTTTTTCGGAGCGGATCGTGACCGCGCCGGTTTCGCGTTTCGGGCAGAAGTTCTGGGTGAAGACGAAATACGCCGCGGCCGTCGCCGCGCCGACCACGCTCGCCGTCGATCCCGCACGCACACGCCGGCCGGAGAACGAAGAGCAACCGATTCATCCGCTTTATGCGTATCTGTACGTCGCCGACAAGTACGAAGGATTGATCCTCGTGAATGCGGCGACGCTGCTGGATGGCGACCCGTTAAATAACTATCTGAAACGCGCGCGCCCCGCCTTCAACCCCGACGGCGCACTCAACAACGCCAACAACATCACCATCGCCGGCAACTATGCCTACATCACCACCGACAAAGCACTTGTAATAGTTAACATCAATGATCCGTTAAATCCGCGTTTGGTAAAAACAATCAACTTTAACCACCCGCGTGCAGTCGCAATACAGTTTCGCTATGGATTCGTGGTTGATACTGATGGTCTGAAAGTGATCGATCTGTCGTCAGCGAGCCTCGTCGAAGGAGCTTTCGTTCCGCTGGAAGACGCGCACGACGTCTACGTCGCGCGCACGTACGCCTACGTCGCAAACGGCAAGCACGGCGTCGCCATCGTCGACGTCGAGCAACCGGAGCATCCGCGTTTGGATCTACAGTACAATGCGAACGGGCAGCTCAACGACGTGCATCAGGTGAAAGTCGCGATGACGAACGCGAGCTTGTTTGCCTACGTCGCCGACGGCAAAAACGGCTTGCGCGTTTTGCAGCTCACGTCGCCGGAGACGATGCCCGAGTACGCCGGTTTCAGCCCGCGCCCGCAGCCGGTGCTGATCGCCACGTTCAAAACGAAAGGCGACGCGCTGGCTGTTTCGAAAGGGCTCGATCGCGATCGCGCCGTCGACGAGAGCGGAAACCAGGTGTCGGTGTTCGGACGCCGCGGCGCGCGGCCGTTCACGTACAACGAAATGTTAAAACTGCTGCGAACGAATGACGGACGCGGCAACTGGTTCACGGTCAACGATTCCCCCGCCAGTGCACCTTTGAAGTAGAACAAATATTCTCCCGCAAAGGCGCGAAGGCGCAGAGGAAACCTTTAAATCCGCCGGCACTTTGCGTCTTTGCGCCTTTGCGGGAGAAACTTCTCAGAATGAAAAGATCGGGTGTTGCAGATCTTCCTCTTCACGGTGGGCGCGTTCCCGCGTGGCTGGCCCAACGCATGACCACGCTCGGCACGGCGATCACCGAGACGATCGTTCGCGACTACGGCAGATCCGCTTTCCTATCACGTCTCAGCGATCCATTCTGGTTTCAGGCACTCGGCGCCGTGATGGGCATGGACTGGCATTCGTCAGGCATCACGACCTCTGTCATGGGCGCGCTGAAACGCGGGCTCGCGCCGCGCGCCGACGAGCTCGGTATCTACGTCTGCGGCGGCCGCGGCAGGTTCTCGAGAAACACGCCCGGCGAATTGCGTCTGCTCGGCGACCGCCGCGGGTTCGACGGCGAAGCACTGGTCCGCACCAGCCGCCTCACCGCGCGCATCGACAATAACGCCATCGCCGACGGTTTCCAGATCTACCTGCACAACTTCGTCGTGACCACAGACGGCGAGTGGGCCGTCGTGCAACAGGGCTTGAACGATCGGAACGGCATGGCGCGGCGGTATCACTGGCACTCGGCTTCCGTCCGCGACTTCGTCGCCGAACCGCACACGGCAATCGTCGGCGAGAACCAGGGCACGATCATGAATCTCGTCGATGGCGGCGCGCGCCCCGCGCAGACCGCGCTGCTGGAGATCGCTCACGAGCGTCCGGATAAGACCTTGATCGCCGCGCGGCATCTGAAGCTGCCCGCGCATCACGACGTGCGTGAAAAGAACCTTGACCTGAAACGGCTCGGCGCGGTGCTCGCCGTCGCTTACGAACGCGACCTGCACGACTTCGCCGAGTTGCTGTTGTTGGAAAATCTCGGCCCACGCACGCTGCAATCGCTGGCGCTGGTGGCGGAAGTGGTCCACGGCGCACCCAGCCGCTTTGCCGATCCGGCACGCTTCTCATTTGCGCACGGCGGAAAGGACCGGCATCCGTTTCCGGTCCCGTTGAAGACTTACGACGAGTCGATCAACTTCCTGCGCACCTCGCTCGACGCCGCGAAACTCGGTGACAGCGACAAGCTCGACGGCTTCCGCCGCCTCGAACGCTTCGTCAGAACCGTCGAGACGACCCTCAAACCACAGGCAGACTTCGACGCACTAATGCGTCACGAACACGCCATCTCACCGTCTCTCGACGGACGATCTGTCTGACCAGAATGGTGGCGGAAATCTGCCACTCCAGACGGGCATGATCCTGCCGTGTGAATCGGCATGTATGCCCCTTGTGACAATTTCGCAATCTCTTCATAATCGAACGGTTCTCAAATCGCTAAGAAGCGAATTTAATCGGATCTTCCCACGGATCCGTAGCCACGACAGCACTGCACGCCAGAGCCTCTCATCGTCACCGCTACGGTAGCAGAAGTAATTCCATAGTTACGCGTTCAAACGGCTCGCTAAATGGCGGCGGGAAAACGCATTTGAGGTCCCGCTACCTTTGATTGCTGGAATCGGAGAAGGACTCCCGCATTAGTGACCACTCAAACGGCCGGTTCCAGTCCCTCATGTCCCCAACCCCTGCCCGGGTGTCGCCGGTGGTTTGGGTTTACCCCACCGGAAGAAGCCGGTGAAAGGAGCTCAAGGAATGAAGTACCTTAAAAAAAGGATTCCATTATGGTCTAAGGCGCTGATCATCGCAGCGCTTTTGATCGGGTGTGGTTTTGTGTTGTCCAGCGAGTACGCCGAGGCCGCGAACCTCGGTCAAGGTAAGGTTATCAGCGTCGATCCGGTCAACACTGAATGTGTTTCCGGCCCCACGGGCAACGGCGTCCAATCGTGGGACGTTCAGCAAGGCGGAACATACGAAGTTACAATCGCCGGCGTTACAGATGCGGGTAACGGCGGCACGGATCCTTCTATCCAGGTTCTTGTCAAGAACAGCAGCGCCGGCAATCAATGCTTGACCGCGTTGCAAGACGGCGTCGGTGTTTACAAGTTCACCATCACGATGCCGGCCAATGCTTGTAATACTTTCCCGATCACTTACGGGAGCTGCGATGCAAGCGAGGCGCTGTTCGCGCGCCGAAACGACGGTGGAAACTTCCAGTCGCATTTGCGTGCGGCGACGTTTGACGGCACTTGTACGAAGACCGGTGAAGACACGGATTGCGGCGGCGAATCGCCCATCGGCCAGGTCAGTGCGTGCAAGTACTATGACTTCAACGCAAATGGTGTGTTCGATCCAGGCGAGCAAGGTTTGGATGGTTGGCCCATGACCATTGACCCGCTCGATGGCGCGACGCCCAATGTTGCGACGCAATTGACCTCCGCCGGCTGTGTGACGTGGTCCACACTGGACCCCGTGTTCAATCCTTACACCGTTACTGAGGGAACTCCGAATGAACCAAACTGGTTCCATTCGACGTCAGTCTCTCTGCCGGTGAATGTTGTGGTTGGACAAACGCAGACCGTCAACTTCGGCAACTACTGCAAGGTTCCGAGCGGCGGGTTGACACTTGGCTTCTGGAGCAACAAGAACGGTCAGGCGCTCATCAACGCGGGCGATCTCCAGGCCTTACGAGACCTGTGCTTGAGAAACGCAGACGGCAGCAACTTCGATCCGACGACGAACGCTCAAGTTAGATCGTTCTTACTGGGCGCCAGTGCCGTTAACATGGCCAACATGCTGTCCGCGCAGTTGGCGGCCATGACGCTGAACATACGGCATGGGTTCGTAGATGCGAACGCCTTTGACCTCTGCTCAAACCAGACGGTCGGAGCGCTGACTACGGCGGCAAACGCGGCTCTCTGCGCGAATGGCCTCACGTTCTCGGGTAGCCCGGATCGTACCGGTCAGGAAGCTCAGAAGAACTGCATCGACACGTTGAATAACGGTGGGCCAGTGGTGCCGACCACGCCGTGCTCACGTACCTTCCCGTAAACCACAGACGGTTCGAGGGGAGATGCTCTCCGGCGTCTCCCCTCGAATCATTAACATCGTCTTAAACCCTCACTCACTTAACAACCGACACCAACTGCGACGTTCCGACATTTCCGGCGCTGTCGTATGCCTTGCAGAGTAGTGTGTGTGGTCCTTTTGCCGCTTTGGTAGTGTTCCACTTAATTGTAAACGGCGCGGAAGTTGAGGCACCCTGAAGAATGCCGTCGACAATAAGCTCAACCTTGGTTACGGCCACGTTATCTGACGAGTTAACTTTCACCGAAACGTTGCTTGTTACTTTGGCGCCTTCACCTGGTGAAGCGATAGTGATGGTGGGTGGCGTGACGTCCAACACGTTGTTTACGATCACCGAAATAGAAACG
>DASURS010000133.1:0-9638 GCA_036279935.1 Pyrinomonadaceae bacterium | reverse complement strand
GATTTTGAGAATCACTGTTCAACCTTCCCGCGACGAGCGACTGTGAATTCGGATCGGATTGATTGCCGGGAACTACACCATTTCCGAAAACAGGATCGCCAAACAACAGCTCCGCCGCCGTGATGCGCGTCTGGACCACGCGGCCAAAACCGTCGGAATACTCGACCGTCGTCATCGTCTGATTTTTTATTGCGGGATCGACACTCGTGTCGGTGGCGTGAAATACCCGCTTCTCCGTGCGAACCGAGATCGGCAGCGACGAAAAGTCATACGTGAAAGAGGCGCCGGGGACGGCTTCCGTATCTCCGACCGTCTCCGTCACCTTGCCCATCATCGCGATCGTTGCGGGCAATCCCAACGGCGTGTAGGTGACAACGCCGCGATTGCCGTTGGCGTCAGTAACGACTCGCGGTCCAAGCAAGCGGTAATCGTACTCAGCTCTGATAATCATGCCGGCGGCGTCTTTGACCTGGACCGGCAACAGCGCGTAAGGCGCGTCGTACTGAATGAAGCTTTCATGCCCGAGCGGATCGAGCCGGCTGACCAGCAAGCCTCGACCGGCGCCGCTGGCGCTGTCCTGGAAGTCATAGTGTTTGCTCGCGGTGACCGCGTAGTAGCCTTTTTGATACGGAGTATTAGGGTCTCCGCGATGGAAGATGTATCCCGCCGAAGCTGGAAACAGCTTGCGAAACTCTTCCGGATACTCAGCAGTCCACACCGGTGGACCATCCGCTGAAAAATAGCCCGGCACGCCGGAGGGAAATGTTCCATAGGCAGCAGACAAAACCTTGTCGGTGAGGACCAGTTGTTCCGACCGCACCACCGCGCCATGTTTACCTAACTCTCCATAACTGAGACCGGCGAACGCGCCGCCGTCGAAAAAGTGAATCGCCTGGTCTAATACTTCACCCGTGATTTGGCCCGAGACGATCAACGGCAACAGACTGTAGAGATCGAGAGCGACTGTGGAATCAGGCGTCGCAGATTGTTGGCGGATCTCATAAACGGTGACGCGAGCGACACGATCAACCATGTACTGGCTCGCATTATCTCGCTGTGCGAAATCGGTCTTCGATTGGGTGATCAAGAACAACTGATCTCGCGTCGCGGCAGTGACAGCGGTACGGAAGTCGCGACCGCGCGGAACGGAGATGGAGATCTGAGAGCGCGGCTGTCCATACGCATCGTAGTCTGCCGAGAAGGAAAACTGCGTCATCGGGTCGTCACCACGTTCCCATTGAGTCGTGCGTTGTCCCACGCCGAACGGAAAGAAAATATGCTGCCGCGTGCTGCCCGCCGGCGGAGCAAACTTCTCGCTCAAACCATAAATCTGTTCCGTTACGGTGTAGGGCCGAGACTGTCGTTCACTGCCGTCCATGGCGTAGAGCTCGGTTCGCAGCGTTCGTCCGCGCAACACGCGCAACGCGTCGCGCCGGACGGACCGCGTAAGACCTTGCAGAAACTCAGGGACGGGATCGAGTCGCTGTAACTGCTGCCCGTCGCCCGGCCAGAACTCACTTCGAAAGTCTGTGGCTTTCCAGTCTCCAACGCCGTCGTCGACCGGTCCCTGATGAAACCACGTGCGCGTTTCAGTCGGGTACGAATAGGGTTCGCCGGAGCTATTCGACGAAGAAGGCTTTTCAGTATCGCGCGAGTCCACCCGACCGAATCCGCGAAACTCGCGCTCCACGCCGTCCCAGTATCCGTGGTGATAACTGTATTCAGTGGTGAGCTTGTTGCCGGAGATCGTGTCGAGCGTCTCGACCCGCGAAATCACCTGCACCGGAAAAGGCAGCGGCGTCTTCCAACGCGTTGCCGGCTGCTGTTGGTCCTTCAGATAGAACTGAGTTGACGAGGTGTACTGAATGCGCGTGATCGCGCCGATGTGGTTGTCGACCTGCGTCAACAAATAGGGCTTCACACCGTTCGTAAGGTCGAGAAAGTACATCGGTCGAGTCGACGGCGAAAGATCGCGACTCCACAGGATGCCGGAAACGCCCGATCCCAAAAGGTCGACGAGCTTGACTGAGTCCTTGTCGGAAACTGACGGCGTTCCAATGATCTGAATCGGATCGCTCCAACTGTTTCCACTCTGGTTGATCCAGAGTGTGATGGACCGATCGCTCACGTAAACAATGTCCGCGGCGCCGTCACCATCGACGTCGCCGATCAAGATTCTGCTCGGGTCATAATTCAGCGGGAACTTCGGACTGTGCGACATAGTCACCCGGCGACCCCATTTCCCGCGGCCCAGAGCGGGCCAATAGTCGATGTGCCCATCGTGGACCATCACGATGTCCTGCAATCCATCGCCGCTCATGTCAGCCCACTTGATTCGTGGATCTGAAAAGTTCACGTCGGGAAAATCCGCGAGTGGTTTGCGAGCGACCTCGATGGTTTCGCGCCAGCCCTCTTTCGGATCCTGGAAGAAACACTCCATGCGGCTGCCGGAACGAACTGCGTCCGTGATCCCGTCTCCGTCGAGATCGATGAGTCGCACCTCGGGATCTTTCAAGCTGAAACTCGGCGCGAACTTATATTTTTGAAACGACTTCGTGTTCCACGTGCCGTCGAAATTTAACGAGTAATAGCCCGACAGGATCTCGTCGGAAATCAAGAGATCTGCGTGGCCGTCGCCGTTGGCATCGAGCAGTTGCACGCCCGGCGCGCGGAGCTCAACGCCGGCGGGCGCATGGGCCATTGCGCGCGGACGGTCGAACTGGCCGTTGCCGAGATTGCGCCAGTAACGAACGACGCCATTCATTTGCAGAATGTCGAGCAGTCCGTTGCCGAACAGCGAGACAAGCTCGCGATCTGAGTGGGCCAATGATTCCGCCGGCAACTCCGGACCGGACACGGGAAAGAAGCGCTGCGTTTTCGGAACAAAGCGCGTGTAGTCGAACGTCAACGGCGGCAGGAGCTGTTGTTTAGCGCCGTCAATGCCGGTGACTTGAATCTGACTCAGGAGCGAAACGCCATTCAGTGGTCTCTCACTTTGCGGCACGCGAGCATCACCCGCGTAAATAAACGAGTACGTGCGGGAAACGATCTCCTCAACGGGTTGAGTCAAGACGGTTATCGTCGAGCAGCGTCTGCGAGTCCGAATCGCGAATCCCGCTCGGTAGTCGGAGAACTCATCGGGGCGCGGTTCATAGCTGAAGCGCACAGAGACGAGAAACCTCGTTGACGGAGGCGTTCCATAGTCGACGTACCGAATCTCGGACAGGTAGAGTTGGGCATCATCTTTCGTGTAGCGATATTCGATGACGTTTCCGAACGTGTCGACCGTTTGACTGAGCTTCCAGGCGAAGATGTTATCGGTGTGTTCCGGATCGACGATGGTTGCTGGACCACTCGCGGCGTCTTTCGTGCCATAGATACTGGTCAGTCCATCTTTCGCTTCAACCTTCCAGTAGTTTCCACCGGCGCCGAAATGGTGAGTGATTCGCGCAAACAAACCTTCAGTCCGCGGCCGGTATTGAGTGAAATTCAACCCTGACTCGATAGGAACCAGATCCTCCGCTCCCGAAAGAATGAACACGTCGCGCGCGTCGTCATAACGGGGAATTCCTTTTGACGTCTTGCGCGCGATTCCGGGAACACTCGCGCTCCACCCGAGGCCGAATGGTCCATTGCCCGTTCCTGAGCTGTAACCCAGGTTCAATTGCGGTTGAAGACCATTGCGTCCGGCGGGCAGTTCAATCGGAACGCTGAAGTTTGCAGTTCCGGTGAAGAGGTCGGCGGAAAACTTTTCGCCGATCCCGTGCAGGGCGCCGCCGCCCTTTGGTAATGAGATTGTTTGACTGACATCATTTTGTCCCATAATCACTCATCCTGTATCGCAAACGTTCGAAAGCATCCGCTACGAACGAACTACGACGCAGT
Organism: Pyrinomonadaceae bacterium; assembly: GCA_036279935.1. GTDB lineage: Bacteria > Acidobacteriota > Blastocatellia > Pyrinomonadales > Pyrinomonadaceae > PSRF01. Next base: position 5,753 of record DASURS010000133.1, on the reverse strand, counting down.
CGAGGATTTTCCTTTTATGGGGTCGAAGGTTTTTTGAAGGCAGCCAGGAGCGTGAAGTCTTTTCACATGTATCTCACGCTAGCGCGAAATCAATGGAAAGGAATTCAAAAAATTCTTTTCACATGTGTCTCACGCTAGCGCGAGGTCAATGGAATCCATATGGGCTCACCTCACGGTCCGTCGTCGATGATGATCATGAAGCAGTTACCAGTGCGGCTTCCCGTTGGCTTGTCACAGGCGCCGGCGCGTTCCGCAAGGCTCACTTGCTGCTTTCCATCGATTCCCGCCGGAAGGTTCGTGTCGAGAGGAAAACAACGGTCCGACGTCTCCTTCAGCTTGAGATCGACTCCGGAGAACAACTGCATCATTCCGTCGAAGGCGTCCACGGCGTGGGCCGGAATTACCATGAAGTTCGGCTCCGCGAAGATGTGGAAATGGATCATCGACGGCGGCCTCTTTTGACTGACCCAGGGTTTGAACGGGTCCAGCCTGAGATTGGCGTAATCAACAACCCGATACCGCATGACTTGAACCGTCGGATATGTCGCTTCGGCGCTTTGTTTAGGAGCGCTGCCGCCGGAAAATGAGGCCCTGGCGTATCGCAGCGGAATCATCTGCGTCGGGAACGGCAAGCGAATCAGGCAATAGCTCGCGCCCATGTCGACGGACTTCACGCCGCGGACAGACAGCATGCGCTCTTTCGGTATTGCCGGCCGCAAATTCGGACGTGCAGGATCACTCACGCCGGACAAGCGGTACCACTCGCCTTCCCGGAGTTTCTGCTCCTGCTTCCAAAGCCCGGCCAGATACTGGTGCTCTTCCACCTTTGGAGTAAGGACAGCGATGTAGTCCTTCTTTACGACGAAGGCGAACAGCCCGTGAAACCAGAGACAGAGTTCGGGGGTCGCTTTGCGGGTTTGGGAAATTGCGTTTTCAAGCGGGCTGAGCGCTGAAACCAGCGGCGCCGCAGCCAGACTCGTTAACAAGTTGCGTCGGGTGATTCGGTTCATAGCCACCTCCTCTGGGCGATTGAATGAGTGTGAATCGTGAACCTGGGTAGTGGGTCAGTTTGAATTAGGCCTCCCGCAAAGGCGCAAAGTCGCCAAGAGAAGACGACGAAATCGCTGTTTCCTTTGCGGCTTTGCGCCTTTGCGGGAAAACATTTTTTTGAAACTGACCCACCACTGTGAACCTGTTCACTATTGACCGAAGACAGCGAAAGCTGCCCAGTAATAGGGATGTCGGGTTTCGTTGTTCGTACGTAGTTGAAGCTCTGCGGTTCTTACGGAAGAAACTACTGAAGCGCCGGCCAGCAGGTTGTCATAGAAGATCTGCATGAACCTGGCAGTGATCCTCGAATCGACGTTCCATCGCGTCGCCAGCACCTGCCACACACCAGCGCGAAGAAACAGATTGACGAGACTTTCGGCACTGCTCTCGCCGTCATCGTCATCCTTTGCCGTCGAACAAGCCGAGAACACGGCGAGGTGAATCTTGCTCAAGTTCAGCGTCGCCAGACCGCTGCTGTCGAGGATCGCGGTGTCGCTTGCGCCGCTATGATTTTCCGCATCGGATCCGGCAAGCAGCAGGCCGACATGCTCGGACAGAATCAGCGCGTGCCCGGCGAAATGAAACAGCTCGGACTGCGGGAGCTTGTCCTTGACTGTTTCCAGCGTTGCGTTGCGGCCGGTAAGCAGAGTCGCAGTCTTAAACTTCGACCCTACATAATTTGCTTCCTGAAGGGCGTCTCCTAACGGCTCGAGACTATCCGCCAGTTCGCCGGTCAAGGCCGGCGACCCCACGATCAGTGCCTTCTGGTTTGACGAAATGTTTGATGTCACCGGAACAAACGATCGCGGATAAAGCATGCCCCGCGATAAAACGATGTCATAAGAATCCCCGAAGTACTGATCCTGCGCATCCAGCATGGCGCTGAAAGGAACGTTGGCAATCGCCTGGTCCGTTTCGATCACCACGGTATGTTTGTCGCGCGCGGGGAGTCGATCGTAAATCGGACCAATCAGCAGTTCGTAGAGCTGGCGAGCATTCTTTTGCAGGGACGCGGGATCGGAATTCGGGTTGCCACATTGTTCAGAGAATCTTTGCACCAGGCGGTTTAGTTCCTCCTGGGAAACAGCAACCTGCTTTCCCGTCACACCTTGTTCGTCAACGACCCAGATCAACAGGCGTTTGGGCGTCTGCAAATAGACGAGTTGGGTTCGGTTGGCCGGGTCTGACAGTTCGCGAATGCGAGGCATCGGAGGTAAAGGTGGTCCAACATCGAGACTGGCAAGTTCTATGCTGTCTTCTATGGTCCTGGGCGACTGCACGCGTTGAGTCGCCACCGCTGCGGTATTTTTTCGAAGCGCCGCGCCGCGATACCACTCCCAAACTGCTAACGCACCTTCGACGTCATTAGCGTCCCACCTGATTTCGGCGAATGATCGATAGACCTCGCGCGTGTCGCGCACCCACACTTCACGTTCGCGCTCGTCCTGCAACGAAGCGAGCCCTCGTTCAGTCACTGCCAAAGCTGCGCGAAACGCTTTCTCCGCCTCCGTCTGATCGCCTTTCGAATGCTGAAGCTCGCCGAGTGTTTTATAGAAGTTGAGCGCTGTGAAGTAACGCGCCGTCTTTGGAAGTTGCGCCCGCGCTGTAGACAAATGCGCCGACGACTGCTCGAGGTTTCCTCGTTGTGCTTCAATGCGCGCGAGCTCGATCTCGCCGTCGGCCTGATAGTTTTTTGTTACCTCGGTTTGAGGTAGAGCAGCGAAGAGACTGCGCGCACGTTCGAATTCCGTGAAGGCGAGGTCTGTGTTGCCGGCCTGAACTGCGTTCTTCGCAAACCGGTGCCGCGCGAATGCCTCTCCGAGTCGCTGCGGGCTCAGAGCGATAGAGGCGACGGCTTCCTTCGCCAGAATCAGCGCGAAGTTCCACTGCTCGCGCTTCTCCGCGTGATAGCCAAGATCAGAATAGAACTGGTAAGCACGTATCGGCGGGTAAACACCGTTCCAATAACGGCCCAGTCCGTCGCGGTCGAGCGAGGCTGCCTCCGCTGTGTTTCCCTGGTCCGTGTGTAGCGCCGCGACGAGGCCAAGTGCACGCAAAGAGACGGTGCCGTAGCCCGACTTTCCTGCTAAATCAAGTGACGTTTGTAGCGCCTGCTCGGACTCACTGAACTTCCCCATTTGGGAAAGACAGTTCGACCGCTCGAGGAAAAGTTGGACCTCGATCCACCGGTAACCACCTACCTCACGAGCCAGTAGATCACTGCTCGCGACACATTTTTTGCTCTGCGCCGAGCGATCGAGTGCATAGACGATTTCCAACTGAGAACGGGATTTTCCCGCCCGGCTGCCGATGTCGTTAAAGAGTTGTTGGGCCTGGATCGCGCTTTTCTCAGCGCGCGCGAAATCTCCGGACGCATTTGCATTCGCGGCTTCCGCAAGCGCCGTAAGCGCGCGCGAGTAAGTGGTTGAGGAGGCCGCCGTTAGCAGGTCTGAAAGCCATGTGTCCTGATGAGCGTCGCGCAACATTGCCGACAGGCGTGTCAGTGCTTCGGTCGTAGACGCTTTGGCGGCGTCGCCGGTTACGGCCGGCAACCACTCACGCACGGCAGCGTCGAGGTAATCCTCGGTACGGCGTTTCAATACGTTTTCAGCGTCGGCGCCGCGGTTTATTTCATTGACGAACGCAGCCGGATCAAGCAACGGTTCAGTGGCGCTCCGCGTCTGTTCGTTAATTTTCTGCCGGAGATTGGTGATGTGTTGATTTGCTTCGTTGGCCCACTCGCCCTTTGCATCGAGTTGCAGGTAATGCTCCCAGTCTTCCAGCGCCTGCCGGTAGAGAAACATCTTTTCGTTGACGAGGGCGCGGTTGAAACGGGCAATCGGATCGTTTGGATTCTGCGCCAGGACTTTACTCAGCAGCTCGATCGCCTTTCCATAATCGACGGTGCGATCGGCCAGCTCCGCCCGTTGGAAATATGCAGAGGCCAGGTCCGTCTGCAAAGAAGCTGAGTCTGGTTGGGCCTCGAGTGCTTTTTGAAAGCTTTGGATCGCAGCCTCGTAGTTTCCTTCCAACAGATCGGCTCGGCCCTTCGCCTGCAACCAGACGGGGCTATTCGGTTCCTTTTCCAGACCGCGCGCGATTGCGGCTTCGGCTTCCAACAGAGCGGGAGGTTTGTTGAGTCGTGAGCCACCGCCCGTGGATCGTTCGACGTGGACCGGACCATGCTCCGCTCCTTCGAACCGCACCTCGAGGTTGCGCTGCTGGCCATACGCCTGGGCCAACAGTCCATCGGGCGATTTCGAGTAGTACCTGCTGACGAGCGGAAACACCATCACCGCGATAATGATCGCGGCCGCGGCAGCCAGCGCCCACGGTTGCCATCGCGAAAACGACGTCCACCGTCCTTGCAGTACTTTCGCCGGAGCTTGAGGCGCCGGCGCCGCTTGCCGTTGCGACTTCGCCGCCAGCTCGCGGGCGAAATTCTTCTGCCAAACGGGGTCGGAAGTCTTAAGCTGCGAGATGAACTGCTCTTCTTCAGCCGTCAACTCGTCGTCAAAATCTGTGGCTGTTTGTCGCATCAATGTGCCGCAATGATCACACTCCGCGGCATGCCGCAGATATTCGCGGGCTTTTTCTGGATCAACTTGTCCGTTTATAACCAAGGGCCACTCACTCGCTGAGGGACAATCATTACGCGGCCTTGCCAGGCCCTCCGTCTGCAACCGGTTGAGCATGCCGGTGGCAGCCTGATTGAGTCGGGCCTCGCCACGGCAAACGTCGCATAATTCAATATGGCGCAACGCTTTAGCGAGCGCCGCGTCGTCCGTTTTTTGCGAAAGGTCACCATCCGAATTGCCCGTGCCGCCGGGCTCGTCATTCCTCGTACTAAGAGCTAACCGCTCGAAATCCTCTTCGCTGAGATGTTCGGATGAAGTCTCTTCCAAGGTTGGTCTTTCCCTCTCCTTTAACTACGAGTTCCGCAGTCTTTATCCTTTTCGACGGCTTACCGCTCAGGATTCACAAATCCAATCTCCACCATTCGCGAACGAACCATCCTCGTGATGCGAAAGATGGTGCTCTCGACACCTTTCATCGTTAACCCGATTGCCGGCAAAGCGGCGATCGCCTTCGTAGTAAATCCCTGGCGGTAATAGAGCCAGAAGATTGTGCGGTCGCGGTCCGCTGTGGCCCCCGAAAGGCTCGCGTTCAAATGCGCATCGATCTCTCGCAACAGGATCTCGCGCTCCATTGCCTGCTGACTGCCAAAATCCTCGTTGACGGCACTTCGATTCTCGAGTGTCGTCACGTCTTCGACGACTTGATTGCCGCCGCGTTTTTCGGAGTGCAGGGCTTTGAAGCGATCGTGAACGACGTTCGCCGCTATGACTTTCAGGTATCCGAAGATGGCCGCTGGGTGCTTTGGGTCATACGCGCGCAACAGGCAGTAATCGTCGCCGCAGAGTTTCAGGTAAGTCTCCTGGACCAGGTCGTCGATCGTTGACGGAGAGGAGTCTCCCCATTTCTGAGTCGTGCGGAATATGACGCCGGCAATCAGGCGGTGATAGCGGCGCATGAATTCCTCCCACGCCGCGACGTCGCCGTTAACACACGAGTCGATCAGCGCCTCTGGATTTAGTTGCGCAAACGACGCCTGGGATTCCGTGTGTTCAGACTTCGATAACGTCTTGTCAGTCTCCCACTTTTTGAAGTGATCTGGGCGAGTACGGTCTTAGCGGCGCGGC
>DASURS010000132.1:0-45670 GCA_036279935.1 Pyrinomonadaceae bacterium | reverse complement strand
AGTCAGGCGATCCGCGGGCGGTCGAGTTCTTCCGTGAAGTGCTGACGAAGTAAGCTTTAACCACAAGAGGCACAGAAGACACAAAAGGCACAAAACGAAGAGAGAAGGGAGAGTGTCCCTCAACTCAGTTAATTCTTCTTGTGCCTTTTGTGCTCTTTTGTGCCTCTTGTGCTCTTTTGAGCCTTTTTGTGGCTAACGTTGTAGGTCAGGACAACGCAGCCGTTCTTCAACGGCTGACACTTGACCAGCTCCAGGTTGATCTGTTCCTTCATCTCGTGAAACAGCGGGATGCCGGAGCCGAGCAACACCGGATGCACGTTGAACCCGATTTCGTCGATTAAGTCCGCTTCGAAAAGCGACTTCGCAAGGAGCCCGCCGCCCATGATGCAGATGTCCTTGCCTGGTTCGTTTTTGAGCCTGCGCACGAAGTCGGCGGCGTCTTCGGAAATGAGCTCGACGTCTTTGCCTTTGATCGTCTTCAGTGTCCGCGAAAGAACGTAGGTCTTGATACCGGGATAACCGCCGCCACTGCCGCCGCTCTTCATTGCGACTTCGTAAGTGCGGCGGCCCATGACGACGGTATCGATCGTCTTCCAGTAATCGCGCATGATAGCGCCGGCTTCTTTGCTCCACATCAGCCAGTCGACGGCGTCGTCTTTGCGGGCGATGAAGTTGTCGAGACTGTTGGCGCCGCCGAACGTTACTTTTCGCATACTATTTTGCCGTTTGCTGCCGGAAGTTTCGCCACGTAGTCGGCGGCCGCGTTCAGGTCGCCGGTGATCTGATCCGGCGGAAGATCGCGAATGGCCTGGCCCACAGCGCTGCCGCCGCCGAGTGAACTCGTGCCGCCGAAGATCTCGTGGATCACCACGACCGCGGTCGCTTTGTTCTTCACTTCCGGATACACGACGAAACTGCTCACTTCGCGGTTGCCGTTCTTGACCTTGACCCACTCCCGATGGCGCGGCGACTTCGCGAGCTTCTGTTTGGCCCACTCCTGCGTCTCGGCAGGTTCAGCCGCGGCCGGAGCGTTGCCGTTCCCGTGATGATTTCCGGATCGCATGTCCTGCGCGCAAGCAGGGACTGAGCAGAGAAGCAACAGAATAAACAGACCGGTACCTTTCTTCATTTCTTACCTCCTGTGTGTCGTGTATGGATGTGCTCTGGTCTAAATCCGATCCCGATCATGTACGCCGGAATCCGTTGCAGGAAAGGAAACACGCGAAACAGTTTGAGAAACCACGGTGCGGAGGTGATCGAGCCCGCGAGTGCGCGCCCGAGGACACGTTTCTGCACGAAGACCTGCATCGCCTGCGTCACTTGGGTGGGAAACAAACGCCGCTCCTGCACTTGACGAAGATCGGCGAAGAGCACCGATTTTTCTGACAGTCTTTTGGCCAGTATGTTTGCAGCGGCAACGGCATCCTGAATCGCGAGATTGATCCCGACACCGCCAACGGGCGACATCGCATGAGCAGCGTCGCCGATGCACAGCAGCCCTTCGCGATACCACCGCTTCAGTCGATCCACGGCGACCGTTAACAGCTTCACCTGGTCCCAATCATGAATCTCCTCGACGCGGTCGCTGAGAAACGACGCTATGCTGACGAGATCCCCGCGAAACGCTTCGAGCCCGCGTTGTTTCAGTGCTTCGAAAGTTGCCTTCGGAATGACGAAGCCACACTGCCAGTAGTCCTCGCGGTTTAGCATGACCATGATCTTGCCCGCGCTGAAACGTCCGATCACCTGACCGGGGTCCGACGGTTTACGCGAGAGACGAAACCACAGCACGTCTATTGGCGCGCCAAGCACTTCGACTTTCAAACCCGCGCGCTCGCGCACGGTCGAGTGGCGACCGTCCGCGCCGACGGTCAGGTGCGCCTTGATTTGCAGTGGGCCATCCGGCGTTGCCACGGTTACGCCTTCGATACGTTCGCCGTTCTCGATCAGTCCCGTGACTTCAGCGTCCATCAACACGCGAAAGGTCGGATACGTCTTCGCATGGTCCGCGAGGAAGTCGAGAAAGTCCCACTGCGGCATGAAGACGATGAACTTGCAGCGCGTTGGAAGGTGCGAGAAGTCGGCGAGCGGAATCATGTCGGCGCCGACTTGCCCCGCGAGGCGATGCACTCGTTGATGCGGACGCTGGAGAAACTCGTCGAGCAGGCCCAGCTCGTGCATCAGCTCGAGCGTCGACGGGTGGATCGTGTCGCCGCGAAAGTCGCGCAGGAAGTCGGAGTGCTTTTCGAGAACGATCACGTCCACGCCGGCGCGCGCGAGCAGAAAGCCGAGCATCATCCCGGCCGGGCCACCGCCTGCAATGCAGCAAGTTGTCTCTAATACTTCATTCATTGCCACAAAAAGGCACAAAAGACACAAAAGGCACAAAGATAGTTACGTGGATGGAATAAGCTATCAGGGTGCGACGTTGCTTCCAAAATGTTCTGTGCCTTTTGTGTCTTTTGTGCCTTTTTGTGGCTATCACTTGATAGTCATTAGTGCGGCCAGAGTTTCGATTCCGTCCCACAGGTTCTGTATTCGAATGTTTTCGTTCTCCGCGTGCTGGTTGTTGTCGTAGTTGGCGATCGGGACGGAAATCGTCACGGTGCGGAGGTTCTCAGTGATGATGGAAAGCGGCAGGCTTCCGCCGGACGTCGGCAGCAGCACGATCTTGTCGGGCGTTGTCGTTTGCACCGCGTTGATGACGGCGACGGAGATCGGCAGGTCCATTCGCGTCCGCTCCGCGTTGTAACCGCCGGGACGAGCCGCGACGCGCGCAATCAGCGGATACTGAAGACGCTCGGCATCGGTCGGTTCGCGATTCGTGACGTAGTAGCCCTGCTTTTTGATGTGATCGATCAGTCGCTGGACCTGCCGCTGATGATCGTTTCCTTTTACGAGCCGAAGGTCCAGCACGGCGGTCGCGGTGGTTGGAATCACGTTGCGCGCCAGCGCGCCGACGTCGCCGCTGCCGATGCCGTTGACGTTCAGCGACGGAACGTTGATCAACTCCATCAGCGACTTCCCGCCGCCTTCGACACGCTTGAGTCCCAACTGCTTTTTCAGCTCTTCGTCATACTGCGGCGCGTCAGCGATGGCGCGCTTTTCGGCGTCGCCCAACGGTTCGACGTCGGAATACCAGCCGTCTATCGTGACGCGCCCGTCTTCGTCTTTCATCGATGCCAGCAGACGCGCGAGCAGCATCGCGGGATTAGGCGACCAGTTTCCGTAATGGCCGCTGTGCAACGGACGCTTGGCTGCGTAAACGGTGACGTCGACGTTCGTATCGCCGCGCGCGCCGAAGACGACTTGCTTGCTTCCGGACTGGTGCACCGGTCCATCGCAGATGATCCACGCGTCGGCTTCAAGCAGATCCTTGTGTCGCTTGATGATCTCGCCGAGATGCGGCGAGCCTGCCTCTTCCTCGCCTTCGAAGAAAAACTTGATGTTCGAATTCAGCGCGATGCCTTTGTCTCGCAGCGCTGAGAACGCGGTGAGTATCGCCATCACGCCGGCTTTATCGTCCGAAGCCGAGCGCGCGTAGATGCGCCACTGCGGATTGACGGGCGTGTTGGGCGATGGGCCATCCGGCAGAATTTGTCCGCCGGCTTCGAGCGCGGCGGTACGAAACACCGGCTCCCACGGTTTGGTGCTGGTCCATTGTTTGGGATCGGTCGGCTGGCCGTCGTAGTGAGCGTAAAAGAGGAGCGTGCGTTGCGCGCCGGGTGTTTTCCATTCGGCGTAAACGGCGGGCGGCGTGTTTGGCGTCGCAGCTTCGAGCAGGCGCGGAGTCAGGCCGCGCTGCTTCATCATGTCCATGATGCGCGCGGCGTTGCGGCGAATGTTGTCGACGTCGCTCGCGACGTTCGGCAGCGAAAGAAACTCGAAGTACTCGCGCAGGATCGGATATTCGTTCGCGCGGCGGTAATCGCGGACTTTTTCCTGCGTCGTTTGGCCGAGCACAGGAAACGACAGAAGGAGGAGAAGAATAGAAATTTTCAAAATTTTTCGAACCTACTTCTTCATCAACTCCAAAACAGCCGCCGTCGTCGCTTTCACTCCAGTGCGCAACGTCGGCTCGGGAACGGGAGCGAACAACGCCGAGTGCAACCCCGGCAGCGCAACACCAGTTTCGCGGCTTTGCTTAACCTTCTCCGGATCGGACGCACCGAGCCAGATGATCGTCGCCGGAATTTTCTGGTCCAAACTCAGGTAGCCGAAGTCTTCGCTGGCCATCATCGGCGGCATTTTCACGACATTCGCATCGCCAAGTGCCCGTGCGAGCGCCGGCGTCAGACGGTCGAGCAGTTTGGGATCGTTGTAGGTCGACGTCGTGCCTTCGCTCACTTTGACGATTGGCGCGCGATCGTCAGGAATGCCCGCCGCCATCGCCGTGCCTTTAACGATTCGCTCGATCGAGGCAAGTATTCGTTTGCGCACGTCTTCTTTGTAAGTCCTGACAGTCAATTGGAGGTTCGCTTCGTCGGGGATGATGTTGTAACGAGTGCCGCCGTGGATTGATCCGACTGTCACTACTGCCGGCTCGAGTGGCGAGTTTTCGCGACTGACGATCGTTTGCAGGGCCAGCACGACCTGTGCGGCGACAACGATCGGATCCTTTGTCGTTTCGGGAGCTGAGCCATGGCCGCCGATGCCGCGGATCTTGATGTCGATTGACGTCGCGCTCGCCATTGCGTAGCCGGGTGTGTAGCCGACCTTACCCGTTTCGAGCTCCGGTTTGTCGTGGAGCGCGATAGCGAAGTCGGGTTGTGGAAAACGAGTGTACAGATTATCGCGGAGCATCGCCCGCGCGCCGTCGCCGGCTTCTTCGCTCGGTTGGCCCAGAAGGATCAGCGTGCCTTGCCACTGCGATTTCAGTTCGCTCAGCACTTTGGCTGTTCCGAGCAGGCTCGTCATGTGAATGTCGTGTCCGCACGCGTGCATGACGGCGACTTCGACGCCTGCGTCGTTCTTCGTTCGCACTTTGCTGGCGTATGGGAGGCTCGTTTTTTCGTCGACTGGCAGCGCGTCGAGCTCCGTGCGGACGAGGACTGTTGGGCCGGCGCCGTTCTTCATGATCGCAATGACGCCGTAGCCGGTCCACTCGGCGTTATCGAACTTGCCGATGCGCTCCGTGACTGTGTAGCCGAGTTTGCGCAACTCGCCGGCGAAGAATGTTGACGTCTTTTCTTCGCGGTGGGATAGCTCCGGAGCCGCGTGGAGCATTTTGTAGGTCGACAGCATCGACGCGATATCGCGATCGATCATGGCGTCGATCGAAAGCTGTTGCGCGTGGATGGTGATTGGCAAAAGAAGGGCGGCGATTAGCACCAGAGTTCGCATCTTTTGTGCCTTTTTGTGGCTACGGTTTGGGTGGCAGTGGTTTCTGAAGCGCGGCGGCGATGAATTCGGCCAGGCCGGCGTCGCTGCCTTCGTGCCGGAACTTGTAATAGTTCGACAACTGCGCCAACCAATCCTTGCGACTTTGCTCAGTTTTCGGATCCGTCCCAGCAGCGGCGATCGCGCGCGCGTAGGCGTCGATGATCCGATCCATCAGCACGTTCAGCTTCTCGAGCGCCGCTTTGCTCGCCGGCGTCTCAGGCTTGTTCGCGAACTCGTTCTGATACGCACTCGACAACGTCTTGTACGGCCCAGACTCGTAAGCGACAGCAAGAAAGTAATACGTCGACGGCGTCCGTTTGATGTCGCTCTCAAGCGAAGCCGCTCTCAGCAGCGGATCGATCGCCGCGGCAGGATTCGTCTTGAGGGTTAGAAATCCGACAGCGTAGTTGAGATAGGCAAGCGTATCGTCTTTGCCTTTGAACGGCGCCCACTCGCTCGGCGTCTTCCCCGACTCGATAAGCTGAATCGCCTTCGTCGCGTACGCAAGCGCTTCCGCGTTGTGCGACTCATCCTTCGCCGAAGCAGCGATGTAGCCCGCATAACCGAGGTCGATCTGCGCCCGCAGATAATCCGGCTCGTCAGCAAGAATCTTCGCGCCCGTCTTGTAAGCTTCCGTAAACTTCTTCTCGTTGATCAGAATCGGCAGGTTCCGCTTGCGCTCGTCGCGCTCGTACGCCGCCACCCACTTCGTCAGATAGTCGACGTACTGGTCCTTGTCCTTCGTATATTTGGTCAGATAGTCGCGCGCAGCCTGGTAGGCAACGGTCGGGTTGGGCACGCGATTGTCGACGAAACGTTTGTAGATCTCGATCTTGGCCGGGTCGTCTGTCTCCTGGGCAACCACGACGCCGCCAAACGCCACCATCGAAACCGCCAAAAATGCCGTAATCAGTAAACTCTTTGCCAGCAAATTCATTCCAACTCCCTCCACTCCTGCCTTAGACGCTGGAGTGTCCGTTAAAGGTTTTATCCGGGTGAGGTTATAATCGGACCGCACCAATAATAATTAATGATCGCGACAAACCAAAGTGACTGAAAACATCAAATTCTCGGGCCGTATTTTATTTCTCACGGAAGACACTTCACTGATCCGGCAGCAACTCGCCGCCACAGGCGATGTTGCCGCGCAACTCGAAACCGAACTGGCCGCGCGTCTCGCGAACGACGACCTGCCGCTCATGAGCAACATCTCCACCGACGAGATCACGCCGGGTTGGGTCTGTTTCTTCTACGACGAAACCCTTGGACAGTACGTCTATGTCGGCATGCGCGAAGGCGCCGTGCAGAAAGACGAGGTCAGAAACGGCGGTTTCGCCGTCGTTGTATCGGCGCTTTCGAAAGGATGCGGCTCGTCGCGCGAGACTGCGCCGTACGCTGAAAAAGCGGCCGGCATTCAGCTCGTCATCGCGAAGAGCATCGAGAAGATCTATGGACAAAACTCGCAGAACATCGGACTTCTGACGTCCACCGACTTCGGGCTTATCGATCGGATTCGCCGCGGCGAAGAGATTCCGTTGGCTGAGTTCACGAAAGGCCTCGATCCGATCTCGCAGGACATCGTCAGGCACGGCGGCCTTTTCAACTACAACAAGGCGCGCTTGGCCGGGAAAGTCTCGCCGCCGCCGATCGAAACCGCACCGCGCCCGATGACGATTGTCGAAAAGATTATCGCGCGTCACGCGTTCGTGACCGCGGGCAAGATCGGCGTCGATGCAGTGAAGCCGGGCGACGCGCTGTTTGCCGTCGCTGACGTGCGTTTCTCGCACGAGTACGTGACGCCGATGGCGGAGTCGCTGTTCAAACAGGCGCTTGGTGCGGACGCGCGTGTTTCAGAACCGGAGTCGGTGTTTGCGTTCCGCGATCACCTGACGTTTCTGAGCCGCGTTATGTCGCCGAAACACCGCGAAATGGGGCTGCTCGAAAAAGCGGAAGGGCTCGCGACGACGCAGGAAAGTTTTACCAGTAAGCAGAACATCAAGCTCTACGGCGAGAACCCGGAAGGCGGTTCGGAAGCCATTTGTCACAACGCCGTCGTCGAAGATCTCGCGTTGCCAGGTCAGATCGTTATCGGCACCGACTCGCACACGTGCATGGCGGGCGTGCTCGGCTGTTTCGCTTTCGGCGTCGGGTCAACGGACATGGCGAATGCCTGGTACACAAAAGACATTCGCATTCGCGTCCCTGAAACCGTGCGTTACGTTTTGAAAGGGAAGAAAGGCGCGGACGTCGCCGCGAAGGACGTGATGCTCGTGATTCTCGCGACCGAGTACATGAAGACTAGCAAGGGCATCGGGAAAGTGCTCGAGTTCGCCGGCGAGGATCTGCAAAACTGGTCGATGGACGAACGCGCGACGTTGACGAACATGGCGGTCGAAGCAGGCGGCACGACGGGCATTATCGAGCCCGACGAAAAGACGCTCGAATACATCGTTCGCACGCGCGACCTCGATGCGGATGAGGTGCGCAAAGGGTTTACGTTCAGCGATCCGGATGCGCAGTATGCGGCTGTTTTTGAAATCAACCTTGACGAGATTCGGCCGATGGTTGCGACGCCGGGCGATCCGCGCAACGGCATTCGGATCGATTCGCTGACTGAAGACGTGCGGATCGATGCGGCGTATGGCGGTTCGTGTACCGGCGGCAAGATGGCTGACATGGACATGTACGCCGAAGTCCTCGAAAACGCGCTTGCCGGCGGGAAGCGGGTTGCCGAGGGCGTTCATCTGTACATTCAGTTTGGGTCGCAGAAGATCAAGCAGTATGCGCGGCGGAAGGGGTATATCGAGATCTTCGAACGGGCGGGTGCGGAGTTGATCGATCCGTCGTGTGGCGCGTGCATCAATGCAGGTCCGGGTGCTTCGCCGAACGCGGAGACTGTCACCGTCAGCGCGCAGAATCGAAACTTCCCCGGCCGCAGCGGTCCGGGCAAGCTCTACCTCGCCTCACCGTATGTTGTTGCAGCCTCAGCAGTTGCGGGCAAGATTATTGAACCTTCCGAATACCTCAACAAATTTCGAATTTCGGATTTCGAATTGCGAAATTAAGGACAGATTCGGAATTCGCAGTTCCAGATTCGAAATCCGAAATTCGCAATTCGAAATTTCCTCTGAAACCTTTCAGCCGCGCGGCTCACTAACCTAGCGAGACATGATGAAAAGGCTGACGGTCGACGAACTAAATCTTGAAGGTCAGCCTGGCGCGTTCGCGGGAACCCTGATGAATAGTTCAGCCGACCTGGTTACTCGCGTGTGCCAGGGCGACTCCGAGGCCTTTCGCCTGATTTTTGAAAGGTATTCGCGTCCGGTTATCAGCTTCATATTCGACATGGTCAACGATCGCGCGCTCGCGGAAGAGTTGACGCAGGAGACCTTCGTCCGCGCCTACCGCGCCATCCGCACGATGCGGCGCGAAACGAAGCTCTCGACCTGGCTCTTCGGCATCGCCCGAAACGTCGCCCGCGAATCCCTGCGAACCCGCGCCCGCGCCAACAACCATCTGGACCTCGCTGATAAGTCAGTCACGGATTTGAGCGATCACAAACCCGCGCCCGTCGACGGCCTGCTCACCAAAGAGTTGAACGGCCTGATCCGGCGCTCATTGGCTGCGCTCGACGAAGACAAGCGGCTGGTGTTCACGCTCAAAGTGCTGCACCAGTGCAGCTACGAAGAGATCGCAGCGATCACCGGTTTCTCGATCGCGAAGTTGAAAACGGACTTGCACCGCGCCCGAGCGGAGATGCGACGGCGGATCAGTTCGTATGCCGGAGTTGGTTATGAAGTCTGAAGATTACCAAAAGCTGCTCGAAGAATACGTCAACGGGGAACTCGCGTCTGACGATCAGGATCGAGTCGAACAGGAACTGTTCGCGCTCTACGACCGTGAGATCGAAGTCTCGCCTGCGCTGTGGAGTGGAATCGAGGAACGGATTATCCCTGTTTCCAAAGCTTCATACGGTTGGTGGATGCAGATCGCAGCAGTTCTGATCCTGACGATCGGGCTTGGATCCGTGTACCTGCTTTCGAGAAAAGAAGAAACTCCAACGACAACACCGAAACCTGTCGAACAAACGTTCGCGCGCTTCACTTTACCGCAGCCGAAAAAAACACCGATTCTTCCAAAACGAATAGTAAAACCAACCAAACCAGATGATCCCGGCGTGTTCTCGTCAGATCTCGCATATCTCGACATCGACGATCAGGACACGGTCAATCACATCGAACAAACCCAAAACCTGCTGCGCTCAATCCGTAACGTCAACACCGGTGACAACGACGAAGAGATCGACGTCACCTACGACAAGGCCCTGTCTCAACGACTGCTCAACGAAAACGTCGTGCTTCGTCGAGACGCCGAGATGAAGGCGAAGTTTCCCACGAAGACGCTACTCGCCGACCTCGAGCCCTTGTTGATTGACATCGCCAACCTGCCGGATCGCGCCCGACCGGAGGAAGTGCGCGAGATCAAGGAGCGGGTGCAGAAAACCGAAATCGTCGCGGCCCTGATGGAATATCGCGATCGCGGCATCAACAATCGTTAACGAAAGCCCAAAATCGTCGTTAACAGAAACAGAGGCGAACGAAATGTCGAATCAGCTTCCACGCAGTATTCTCATAATCTCACTGATCCTCCTTGCCGCCGTTGCATTCCCGGCCGCGGGACAGCAACGCCGGATTCCGAGCAACAGTCTCACGCAGTCGTCAAACGACGCGGCTACCGCTGTTTTTCGCGCCGCGCGCGATCTGATCACGGACGGAGAATGGGCCAGGGCCCAGGAGAAGTTCCGCGATTACGTCAATTCCTATCCGAATGAAAAGAACCTCGACGCCGCGCTCTACTGGCTCGCCTATTCGCAACAGAAGCTGTCCCGATACGACGAATGCCGCACGACGCTGATGCGCCTGCTTGAAAAATATCCGTCCACAAACTGGCGCGACGACGCGCGCGTCCTGCTGGCCCAACTGCCCGGCTCAGTCAACGCGGCCGTGGCCGCGCAGGCCGTGGCCGCGCAGGCCGATGCCGAGCTGGTCGGCACCACACGCCTCGCCACGCCCGTCGCGCCCGTCGCGATCGCCCGGCCGGTTGACGACAGCATCATTTACTCGGCTGCTCCAATCGCCACCGTTCCCGGCGTCGCCAGTAACATTGGCATCACGCCAATGCCCGCGCAGGGAATCGGTGTGCCGGGCCTTTATTACGTCGATTCGATCGGCGGCGGTTCCGACAACGACGACGATCCTTGCGAGTTCAAGATCGTCGTGCTTCAGGCGCTGTTTCAGACCGACTTGCAGCGCGGCATCGTGGCCGCCACCGATTGGCTGAAACAGGGATCGACGCAAACTGTGCGGTGCAAAGGCGCGGCGTTGGCGTTGCTGGGCCGCAACGGCGGAAAGGCAGTCACGCCGGTGATTCTCGGAGTCGCGCGCAATGAGCCCGACGTGAAGTTGCGGGCCCGCGCGATCTCTGTGCTCGGCGCGACGAATGACGACACCGTGATCGATCCGCTGCGTGAGTTTGCGTTGAACTCCACGGACAACGAGATCGTCGAAGCGTCGTTGTACGCGTTGAGCCGTCACACCGGCGATCGGGCGGTCGCGGTCCTCGGCGACATCGCCGTCAGCGGCAAGAGCGTTTCGCAACGAAAGATGGCGATTGCGAGTATCGCGAGCCGTCCGGGTGAACCGGCGGTCGACTCGCTGCTGCGGATCTACGACGCCGATCAGAACGTCGAGATTCGCAAGACCGTCATTGCCGGTTTCGCGAACCGCAAGAGCGAGCGGGCAGGCAACAAACTGTTCGACATCGCGCGCAGCGCCGACAACATCGAGCTGCGCAAGGCTGCGATCGGCGGAATTTCGCGACGCGGCGGCGACAAATCGGTCGAGTTCCTGCTCAGTCTTTACGACAGCGAGAAGAACGAAGAGTTGAAAGACCAGATCATCAACGCGCTCGCCACCGGCAGCTTCGCGCTCAATTCGGCTGTCGCGGCGGTTTCGGGTCAACGCGTCGGTTATGTCACGCGCGACGGCCACCTGAACGATCAGCGAGTGATCCAGAAGATGATCGAGATCGCCAGGAAC
The DNA here is from genome assembly GCA_036279935.1 of Pyrinomonadaceae bacterium. Classification (GTDB taxonomy): domain Bacteria; phylum Acidobacteriota; class Blastocatellia; order Pyrinomonadales; family Pyrinomonadaceae; genus PSRF01. The sequence continues at coordinate 34,190 of DASURS010000132.1, read as the reverse complement.
CAGCAGGCGCCGATGGAACGACGGCGGCGCGCGATCGGATGGTTGAGCCGTAGCAAGGATCCGTCAGTGATCAAGTTCCTCGAGGAGTTGCTGAGATAATGCGCGCCCATGGACTGAAACTCGCAGCACTGGTGTTGGCCCTGTGCGGCGTTGCCGTGGGCCAGAACAGGAACTTCACGCCCGTCGAGGGCGCGAACCTCAAGGCGAAGATCGACGCGGCAGTCGTCGCCGGCCGTGCAAACGCGTCGAACGGCCGGTTCTGGGTCGCGTACCAGTTTGAAGTGCGGCCCGGAGTGGCGATCGATTTCGAAGTCGTCGACGGCAGTGGCGCGGTGATGACGTGGAACGACGGCGCGCCGATGATGTTCGACCCGCGACACGAGACACGCGAGCTGGGATTGTTTCTGCTGTTCGACACGCAACGCGACGCGTTCACTCGCGCCGATGTTTACAACCTGCGCCGCCAGCATGAGTTCAGTGGTTATCCCGTCTACTGGGCCGGTCGCATCAGCAACGAAGAGAGCCTCAACTATCTCAAGTCGATCGTCGATTCGTCTGATCCGGAGATGAAGCGACTCGGCGAACGCGCAGTGTTTGCGATCGCGTTGCACGACGACGCGCGAGTCGACGCGATGCTGACGGAAATGGTTCGCAAACCGGTGTCGGATTCGATGCGCTCCCGCGCGATCTACTGGCTGGGAAACACCGGGGAGAGCCCGGCGAAGAACACGCTCTTCGCCGAGATCATCCGAAACAATCAGGAGGACTCCGACGCGCGGCTCAACGCGATGTCGGCACTCGGCATGGCCCGCTCGCCGGCGACGCTGCCGCTGCTCCAGAACCTTTACGAGACGATGACGGCGCGCGAGCTCAAACGACGCGCCCTCGGCGGTATCGCTCGCAACGACAACGCCGACGGCGCGGCCACTTACCTCATTCGCGTCGCGGAAAACGAGAAGGACATGGAGTTACGCAAGAGCGCGATCGCGAACCTCGGCCGGATTGCGGGTCAGAAGAGTTTGGGCGCGCTGACGGGTACTGTCGATAGCGACACCGAAGTCGAACTTCAAAAGCAGGCGGTGATTGCGATCGGGCGTCGTTCAAAAGACGAAGCGATTCCGATCCTGATTCGGACCGCGCGTAATCATCCGAAGATGGCGGTGCGTAAGACGGCGATTCAGGTTCTGGGCCAGACAGGCGATGAACGCGCCGTCGCGTTTTTCCGAGAACTTCTAAGCAAGGACTGAGCGTACTTGTGGTTGGTTTGCGTTGCTCCCGCATAACCAAAACAGCCAGGGAGGTTTAGCGAATGGATAACTCATTTAATTACAACCTGAACACTTTGCGGGACGCTGCATTAACAGTGCTCCGGGAACTGGATTCGCTGACCAGCCGCCAGACCAATGGGCACCGGAAGTTTGATTTGCAGGAAGAGGTTCAGCGTTACGAGATCGAGTTAATCAGGAACGCGCTTCAGCGGACTCGCGGGAATCAGCGTCGCGCCGCGCAACTGCTGGGCGTCAAAGTCACCACGCTCAACTGCAAGATCAAACGTCTCGGCATTTCGATCGACGAGCCCGACGTGAGCGTTATTGGCTGATCATTTTCCATTTGTCGTTTTCCATTTCTCATTTTTCATTTTTAAGGAGTTCGACCTGGCTCTAACAAATGAGAAATGACAAACGAGAAATGACGAATGGAAAATAACTATTTCATCCGCACGCGCGCGAGGTTGCTGGTCTGGCCGCGTCCCGACGTGAGCGTTATTGGCTGATCATTTTCCATTTGTCGTTTTCCGTTTCTCATTTTTCATTTTTGAGGAGTTCGACCTCGCTCTAACAAATGAGAAATGACAAACGAGAGATGACGAATGGAAAATAACTATTTCATCCGCACGCGCGCGAGGTTGCTGGTCTGGCCGCGTAACGTGACGCTTATAAAAATCGAGTCATTCGCAGGTGTGTTCGACGGCAGCCGCACGATTACCTGCGATAATCCGTCAACGCCCGGAACCTTTCCTACAAACTCAACCTCCAGCGGAAACACGCTTCCACCCGCAAGCTGAAACCTCGCCGACACCGCCGAACTATTCTCACCCGCCAACAAATCGAGGTTCGTTACGAACAGACTCAACCGCGTCCGCTGATCGGCGCTGAAGTTGAACAAGTTCGTCAGCGCAAACGGATCGCGCAGCATCGTCGGCGAATCGAGAGCGATCGCGATATCCGTGTTTTGTTCAGTGGCGATGACAGGCGGCAGCGTCTGCGGCGGCGGCGTGAACTGCACCTTGAAAACAGCACCCGATCCGATCGAGAGATAGTAAAGACTCCCATCCGCGCCGACTTTCAGATCGACAGGTTGCGAAATCCCGCTCGCGAACCCCGCCGCTGTCGAACTCGCCGGATCGAACACGCGTATCCACCCGCTGCACAAATCGGCGAAGAAGTACTTTCCAAAGTAGAGCGACGGAAACTGCGCAACCGGCGGATTGTAAAAAGCGCCGCCCGCGATCGCGCATCCTGTCGTCGCACTCGACCCGTGTCCGTAAGCAAACAGCGGCGACCGAAACGCGGGATTCGTCGTTACGCCCTCGGTGTTGGGCCAGCCGTAGTTCGATCCGGCGATGCCGTCGTTGATCTCTTCCCACGCGCTTTGTCCGACGTCGTTGATGAACATGCGCCCGGTGCCCGGCTGGAACGCAAACGTGAACGGGTTGCGCAAACCGAGCGCCCAGATCGAGCGGTTATTCCCGGTCGCCTGATTGAAGAACGGATTGTCTGTCGGGATCGAACCGTCGGAGTTGATGCGCAGGATCTTTCCGAGCATGTTGCCGAGCGTTTGCGAGTTTGACGGCGTGGCGTTCTCGCCGGTCGCGACATAGAGCTTGCCGTCAGGTCCGAAGTGAATCGCGCCGCCGTTGTGATTGGACGCGAGCGTGAGCGGATTGAGCTCGAGGATGATCTGTTCGCTTCCGGGAACGACGACGTCGCCGTTCGCAGTGAAGCGGCTGACGCGGTTGTGTCGCGGTTCGATCGGGACCGTGTAGTAGACGTAAAGGAAGTGATTGACGGCGAAGTTCGGATCGAACGCGATGCCGAGCAGGCCGCGCTCGCCGGCAGGATCGACGACGAGCGTCATAAACGGCGTCGCCAACAACGCGCCGTTCTTGATAACGCGCAGCGCGCCCGTTTGCTCGCAAACAAAAATTCGCCCATCAGGCGCGATCTCCATCGCCGTCGGACGCGAGATTCCCGGGATCTGTGTTTCAGTGAAGTTTTCAGGCAGCGTTGCCGCGTTGATTGAGGAGAGACACGTTAACAGACACGCTATGAGTGCAAAAAATCGAATCATAGTTACACCTGCGGAACACGGATAAGTCCGATGAGTTTGGAAATTAGTTACGGCCGGGGGCGTAGTATGAGCGTCGTCCGAGGATAGTGTACTCGGGATGGCCTTTTATTTCGAAGTTGATCTTGCGGCGCTTGCCGTCGCGCTCTTTGTTGGTCGGGTAGTAACCGACGATGTAGCGCTGGCTGATATCTGAAAGGATGCGCGCGTAGATTCCGTGCGCCTGCGACGGCTGTTCGAGAAACTCGGTCCAACCGCCACTCAGTGGCGCGACTCCGGCGAGCGCCTCCTGCAACCGCGTGTTCTCCTCCGCGCGCATTTGCAGCACCTGCACGGGCGTGATCTTCTTGCGTGCTTCCTGCCGCGCGACGAACGCCTCGCGCGCCTTCCTGCTCAACGTCGGGAGCATCTCGTTGATCGCTCGTTCATCTTCGTTGACTAGTGTCGCGAGCTGCTGTTCAGGAGTGAGACCGATCAGCTTCGGCCCGGGCACGACGGTGTAGATCGTGGCGCGCGACTTCTCCACCGTTCGATAAACGTCTTCGAGACTGAACTCCGTCATTCCCGAGCGTTGCAGCAGTTTTCGTTGCTCGACCTCGTATTGAACTTTCGCAAACAACTCAGGCGGAAGATCCGGCGGCACTTGCGGAACGACGATCGAGTTGCGCAGGTACGTCGCTTCGTCGCCGTCGGTTTGGAAGATGACGATCGGGCGCTGATCCTCGTCGTCGAATGCTTCTTTCAACGTCGCCATCAGCGCGCTGTACTGCGCGCTCTTGCCAAACTGCCGCCGCGTTCCGCCCACGCCGAGGAACCCCTCGTTTCCTTTGCTTTTCTCGACGAGCGTGTACAGCTTTTTCTTCAGCTCGCGCTTGTCGTTCGTGAACGCGACGAGCAGTTCGACGTCGTCGGTGACAATCGCCATCCGATCGCGCTCCCCGAGCTTATCAACGAGCACTGACGCGGCGTCGACGCTGTTCTTGATGTACGGAAACTGGCTGCCGCTGTAGTCGATGATCAGCACGATCGAACGTGGCAGACTGCGATTGTCGCCGAGCAAAAAGTGCCCGACTTGCTGCGGCGCGCCTTCTTCGGTGATGACGAAGTCAGACGCTTTCAGCCCGCTGACCGGCCGGTTGTTTTTGTCGAGGACGAGGAGCTCGGAGGAGACGAGCGCCGTTTCGATCTTGATTACGTCGTCGTCGTCCAGCGTCGAGCCGTAGTTAACTTCTGAAGTCTGGTTCTTTTCCGGATCCCACTTGAGCTTCTTGAGGCTGGAGCCGAAGTCTTTCTTCTTAGGCTTCTCCCTGGTCTGCGCGAGAGTCAGGCCAGGGAGCAGTAACAGAATTAAAACACTGAGAAAAACGCGTTTCATTTACCACTTGTCATTTGACGTTTGTCATTTTTCATTTGATTTCGTCGCTGGTCACTCATAAATGACAAACGAGAAATGTCAAATGACCAATGACCAATGTTACGGGCGTTTGCCCCACGTCGGCGGCGGCGGTTCAGTCGCCGAACGATTCACCGGACGTTCTTTCAACATCCGCATTGCTTCCTGGACCGCGCGCTCGAGTTGCGGATCGCGGCCCGCGATAACTTCCTTCGGCCAGTTCTCGATGTCGATGTCGGGTGCGACGCCTTCGTTCTCAACTGCCCACTTGCCGTCGCGCGTGAAGAAACCTCCGCGCGGCGCGATCATCGATCCACCGTCGATGAAGGGCGGCGTATCAGCCGTGTGGACCAACCCGCCCCACGTTCGTTTGCCGATCAACGGACCAATCTTACGTCGCTTGAACATGTACGGCATCAAGTCGCCGCCGGATCCGGCCATCTCGTTGATGATCATCACCTTCGGTCCCCAGATTCCGGCGGACGGACTGGTGAACGGGTAACGATCGCCGGCCACGTTGTTGAAGTAACCATCGAAATCGCGTTGCAGGATGTCGACGATGTAGTCGGCCGCGGAGCCGCCGCCGTTGAAACGCTCGTCGACGACCACGCCTTTCTTGTCCTGCTGCGAGAAGTAGTAACGATTGAAACTGGAGTATCCCGGCTGGCCCGTGTTTGGCAGATAGACGTACGCGAGTTGACCGTCCGACAGTTTTTCGACCAGGCGGCGGTTCGACTCGACCCATGCGCGCGTGCGCAACGCCTGTTCGCTTGCGACCGGAATGACAGTGACGGTGCGAGCGCCTTCCATCACGGGACGCGAGTTCACGGTCAGCGTCGTTTGACGATTCGCGGTGCCGTCGAGCAGGCGATGAATGTTGTCGGGAGCGCGGAGTTCGATGCCGTTGATGGCGAGAATGTAATCGCCGGTGTTCACGTTTGCGCCCGGCGTGGCGAGCGGCGAACGGAGATCCGGATTCCAGCTCTCGTTATCGTAGATCCGCGTCACTTTGTAGCGATCGTTTTCGATGGTGAAGTCAGCGCCGAGCAAGCCCGCGACGGGTTGCGGAACTGTCGGCATGTCGCCGCCGCGAACGTACGAGTGTCCCACCGCGATCTCGGCGCCCATCATGTCCATCAGGTAGTTAAGGTCGGCGCGATGCATCACGTACGGCAGCAATTGCCCGTACATCTGTTTCATCTTCGGCCAGTCTGCGCCGTGCATGTTTGGGACGTAGAGATAGTCACGTTGGTTGCGCCAGCCTTCGTTGAAGATCTGTCTGAACTCTTCTTTCGGCTCGAGGTACATGCGAAGCGCGAAGTTCAAACGTCCGGCGCCGGGCTGCGGCGGATTGCGATCCGCGTCAACGAGGAACAATTGCGGCGCGGGCGGATTGCCTCCGAAAGCGGCGGGACCGCCGCCTTGTCCGCCACCGGCGGCTGCGGCGCGATAGACGAGCTTGCGACGATCGGCGCTGATCTCGTATGCAGCGACGCTGCCGACGAATGTGTTCGCGCGTCGATCGCAGAGCCGATAGCGCATCAGTTCATTTCCTGTAGCGCCGGTGCGGCCCGTCTCCATGTAGAACACGTATCCATCGATCCCTGCCTGTAGATCCGTGTATTGCCGTTGAGGCACGCCAGGGACCGCAACAATTCTTTGTGCCAGTCCGTCAAAATCAATTTGCACACTGACTGGGGCTCGTTGCCCGCGTGGTCCTTGTCCACCGGCTTCACCACCTTCGCCACCGGCAGGCGCAGGCGTATCGCCCACGCACGCGCCTGGCGCAGGTCGAGGCCTGCCGGTCCCAACGCCGCGATCTTCGTCACTCTCCGGCAGCAACGGACTGGGATCAGTCTTCTTCAACACGGCGAGATACAACCCGAACGTCGCTTCGTGATCGTAGGAAGTCATGTCGAGCCATTGCGAGCGCAGTCCGAAGTCGGTCGAAGCGAGGAACCACAAATACTTCCCGCTCGCGTCCCACGTGGGCCAAACGGCGTCGGCGAGGCCGTCGGTGACCTGTTTCGTTTCGCCGGTCTCGACGTTGCTGATGAAGATCGCGTGATAGAGCGATCGCAAGCGGCTCGAATATGCCACCCACTTTGAATCGGGGCTCCACGTCGGATTCAACGTGCGTTGCGGAACCATCCACGGATCGTTGCCGACGATCTTCGCTTGCTCGGTTGCGACGTCGACGACCCAGACTTTCAGGTTCGTATCGGTGAACAGGATCTTCTTCGAATCAGGCGACCATGAAGGTGTGTAGTAGTGAGTCGGTTTCGCCAACGCGATCTCGCGCGGCGGCGTCAGTCCGTCCTGCGCTTCAATCACGAGTTTGTACTCGCCCGACTTGTCGCTGAAGTAAGAAACGAACTTGCCGTCAGGCGACCACGCCGGATCGCGTTCCGCCGAGCCGCTGGAGTTCGTCAGGTTGCGGACGTCGCCTTTGTCGGCGGGGATCGTGAAGATCTCGCCGCGTGCTTCGACGACAACGCGTTTGCCGGTCGGCGAGAGTGCCATGCTCGTCAGACGGTTCGAAACGTCTTCCCAGTTCGGCATCATCCACGGAAAGTCGCCGGCGGCGACGATGTTCACGATCTTCTCTTTGCCGCTGCCCGGATCTAGCTCGTGAACGTAGCCCGCTTGTTCGAACACGACCGTGCCCGCGCCCGAGTCCATCGACTTCACATCGAAGTCCGCAAACTTCGTCACCTGCGAGAGCTTCTTGTTCTTCGTTTCGTATTCCCAGATGTTCGCGACGCCATCGCGATCGGAGATGAAGTAGACGGAGTCGCCGACCCAGACGGGTTGGACGTCTTTCGAGTCTGTCCACGGCGGTGAAACGAGATCGTAAGTTTTCAGATCGACGATCCAGATCGGACGATTCTGTCCGCCCTTGTAATTGCGGCGCTCTTCGTCCCACGAGTTGTTCATGCGATAGGCGACGCGCGTGCCGTCAGGTGAGATCTTGCCCTGGTAAGCGCGCGGCAGTGGAAACGGTTGTTCAACGCCACCTTCGACGGGAACTGTCCAGAAGCGTGGCGATCCGCTCGGCGCCCACGTCGCGCGTGTCGATGAAAACAGGATCGACTTGCCGTCCGGTGTCCAGCCTTCGACGAGGTCCGCGCCCGGATGCCACGTCAGACGCTTCGGCTCGCCGCCTTCCGACGAGACGAGATAAACGTCGAAGTTACCGGCGTACTCGCCGCTGAACGCGATCCATCTTCCGTCAGGTGAAAAGTGCGGGTTCGCGGTCTGTCCCTGGAAACTCGTCAAACGGCGTGCGCTGCCGCCGCTGCGCGGGACGACCCAGATGTTGTTCGCGTAAGCAAAACCGATCTGAGTGGAGCTGACGGTTGGAGTGCGCAGCAGTCGTGTTTGCCCGCCGTGTCCGTTCTGTGCTTCGACTCTGGTTGTAAGAATCGCGACGGCGACGGCGAAGCACGAGACGACGAGCAGGAGTATGCGGTTCATTTTTTGACGGTCCTCCAGAAGGGCGATCCATGTTTAGAGCACGGATGGTTTGAATTGTCTTTGCGCGGAATTGTATCATGCGACAAACCCATCTCGAGGAGAAAGAAAGACAATGAGTTCCCTGAAACGTACCAGCATAGCCATCTTCGCCTCCATGTTTGTTCTCTGCCTCGCCGTTTCTGCGTCCGCGCAAGTCGTCTTGCCGCAGCCGAGCCAAAAGGCGAGCGTGATGCAAAGAATCGGGGTAACCGACGTCACCATCACCTACAGCAGACCGGGTGTGAAGGGGAGAAAAATCTGGGGCGATCCGTTGCCGGAACAGACCGCTTCAGTGAAGGGCGAGGCGACCCTCGACAATCAAAACGTTCGTCCGAAAAACGCCGTCATCGTTCCGTACGGACACATTTGGCGCACGGGTGCTAACGACGCGACGATGTTCGTCGTGTCTGACGACGTGCTAATCAACGGTCAAAAACTTGCCGCCGGCACGTACAGCCTGCACACGATTCCCGGGAAAGACGAATGGACGATCGTTTTCAACGGCACGTCCAATCAGTGGGGCAGCTTTAACTACGATCCCGCGAAGGACACGCTGCGAGTGAAAACGAAGCCCACGTGGGTGAACGAGAATCAGGAGTGGCTCGCGTTCACGTTCGATCCCGTCAATGAAGACTCGGCGCAGGTCAACATTCGCTGGGAGAAGATCAGCGTTCCGTTCACGGTGAAGGTTCCGGACGTTGGCGCGGCTACGTTGGCGCGACTGAAGACAACGGTCGCAGGCGCGAAGGCTGACGACTGGCGCACGCCGTTGCAGGCCGGAAACTTTCTCATCAACAACAAAAGCGCGGATGACGATGCGCAGGGCATGGCGTGGATCGAGCAGTCGATCAAAGTGAAAGAGACTTTCCAGAATCTTTCCGCGAAAGCGAACGCGCTGTACAAGGCCGGTAAGAAGGAAGAGGCTTTCGCGTTGGCTGATCAGGCAATTCAACGCGGCAAGGCGGACAAGGTCGATGCCAACGCCATCACAAACTTCGAAAAGCGCCTCGCCGACATGAAGGCCGGGAAGATCTAACCACAAGAGGCACAAAAGGCACAGAAGGCACAAAATCATTAATCAGTGACAGTGCCCCTTTTTCCTTTTCTGCTTTTCTGCTTTTGTGCCTTTTGTGTATTTTGTGCCTTTTGTGGCAAATGGGTGTAGCTAAGTTAACCGATCAGAACACTGTTGTTCCTGACAGTAAGTACGCGCGCGTCGAGCGTGAACGGCGTTACCTGTTACAGGATCTGCCGGAAGGGCTCACGCGCGCGGACCCGCACCTGCAAATCACCGACAACTACATCACAGGCACGCGTCTCCGCATTCGCAAAGTGCGCGAGCCGCGATCCAACAAGTGGACCGTCAAGTTCACGCAGAAGTTCGCGCCCGACCAGGAAGACCTCTCGCGGACGATCATCACGAACATCTATCTCAACGCGCTCGAAGCAGAAACACTTTCAGTCTTCAACGCCAATGAGATCCGCAAGAACCGCTACTACTTCGACCACGAGAGCCGCAGGTTTTCAATCGACATGTTTCTCGGCGATCTGTTCGGCCTCGTGCTTGCCGAAGCCGGGTTTGATACTGACGAAGAGCTCGACAATTATCCGAAACCACCCTTCGCGCTTGCCGACGTCACGAACAATGCGTTTTTTACGGGCGGCCGCCTGTGCGAACTGACGTTTTCCGAAGTAAGAGAAGAGATCCTGCGTTCGGGCCTGATTAAAAAATGAAGACGAAGATCCTCGCGCTTTTCTTAACGACCATCATCGTTGGCGTTGCATGTCGTAAGTCGTCGTCGCCGCCGGCGGCGAACGTCGCTCCGCCGCCATCCGCGTCGCCGGTCGAACAGTTGAACCACATAGCCGGTGGCACCACGCCGCCGCCGCAAACGAAATACTTCAAAGGTTCGATCGGCTCGTCGCTCGATTTGCAAATGAAACTCGTGCGCGAAGGCGACAATCTGACCGGCAGCTATTTCTATCAGAAAGTCGGCACGCGCATCACTCTGCGCGGCACGGTTGATAAGAACGGCAACCTGACACTGGACGAATTCGATCCGAGCGGCAAGCAGACGGGCGTCTTCAAAGGACTGTGGGCAGTCGACTCGAAGGACAACCTGATCACGCTCGCTGGAAACTGGTCCAAACCACCGGGCGAAAAGGGCGACGACAAAAAGACGGCGTTTTCAGTTCATGAAGAGCCGATCAATCTGACCGGCGACGTCGAGTTGATCGCGAAGCAGATCAAGGACAGCAACAAGAAACTGAACTACCAGATCGACGCGCAGTATCCGCAGTTCAGCGGCGCAGGCATGAATCCGAATTTCGAGAAGTTCAATCAGACTGTGCGCGGGGCTGTGATGAAAGAGGTTGCGGAGTTCAAGAAGTCGATGGCGCCGGAAGAAGGCGAGGAACCGCCGCCGGAGGGTTCGATGGGCAGCGACATCAGCATCGGTTACACGATCGCGCTGGCGCACGACGATCTCGTGAGCGTTAAGTTCGACGTCGGCAGTTACTACCAGGGCGCGGCGCATCCGAACTCTTATTCACGCGTCGTGAACTACGATCTGAAAAACGGCAAGCCGCTCAAGCTGGCGGACCTGTTCAATCCCGGCGCGAAGTATTTGCAGGCGATATCCGCGTTCTGCATTGCGGAGCTGAAGAAGCAGTCGAGCCAGACTGGGCTGTTGGAAGATCAGATCAAAGAGGGTGCCGCGCCGGCGGCGAAGAATTTCCAAAGCTGGACGATATCGAAGCAGGGTTTGGGCATAAACTTCGACGCGTACCAGGTTGGCCCATACGCGGCCGGACCGCAGTTTGTGCTGGTGCCTTATTCGGCGCTGAAGGATCTGATCAAGCGGGACGGGCCGATTGGTCAGTTTGCGCAGTAATTAACTTGTTCTCAGGTATCCGCGAGAAGTAGAAGGCCAGCAGGAACGCGAGGAGCATGATCGCGGCGCCGGTCCAGAAGACGACGAACAGCGAATAGTCGCTCATGTAGTGTGACTGTCCGTCCGCGCCGAGATGGGCGATCGGGCTCGCGATCAGCAGCGCCGCGAGCGACGGACCGACAGCTCGCGCAAGACTCGCCACCGATTGCGTAACACCCAAAATAGTTCCGTATTGGTCCGGTCCGGCACTCTTGGAAGCAAGCGTCGTAAGCGCGGGCGTCGCGAGCGAGTTTCCGATCGAAAACACCCCACCGCCGATCAATAAACCCGCCAGTCCACCCGCCGCCGGCCCGACAAACGGCACCGCAAACAAGCTGATCGCAAAACAGAACGCACCGACAATCACCAGCGGAATCTCGCCGAATCGCTTCACCAAACGTCCGATCAGTCCGCCCTGAATGATCACCGCGATCACGCCGACGTAAGCAAACAGATATCCCGTGTGCTGCGCGTCGTAGCCGAAGCGAAACATCGTGTAGAGCGAGAACGAGCTCGTCATGATCGAGAACGCTACGATGAACAGGAAGTAGATCGTCAACACAAACGCGAGTCGCGGCTGTCTCAAAGAACTGAGCAGCTGACCGAATCCGCGTCCCGTCGTCGCGCTGTGCTCAACGGGACGATCCTTCTTAACTGTCTCCGGCAACCTGAAATAGAGCAGGATCGCGTTTGCAAAACATAGCGCCGCCGCGAACATGAACGGCACGTGAATCCCCCAGCGACTCAAAATCCCGCCGATCGCTGGTCCAAAGATGAACCCGACGCCGAAAGCGGCGCCGATCAGTCCCATGCCCATCGCGCGGTTTTCTTTCGTCGTGATGTCGGCGATGTACGCTTGCGCGGTCGAGATGTTGCCGCCGGTGATGCCGTCGAGAATTCGTCCGGCGAACAGCATCGGCAGAGTCTTCGCGAAGCCGAGGATGAGAAAGCCGATGCCGGTGCCGACGATCGAGATCAGGAGCACAGGCCGGCGTCCGTACTTGTCCGACAACCTTCCGAGGACCGGCGAGAAGATCAACTGCATGATCGAGTACGACGCGAAGAGCAGTCCGACGGTGCGAGGCGTCGCGTTGAAGGCCGTTCCCTCGGCGTAGAACGGCAGGACGGGGATGACGATCCCGAATCCCACTAAATCGATGAAGACAGTGGTAAGGATGACGATGAGGGGCGAACGCGACATTTGTGCTTTGAGCTTTGTGCTTTGTTCTTTGTTTTTTGTTCTTTGCTTTAACAAAGTACTAAGTACAAAGCACCAAGTTCTACTTTTACCTGCGTCCGCCAGTCAACGCGCGATCGACTGACGCCTGACCGCCACCTGAAATCAGCAACGCGATCGCCATCGCCAGCACCGACATCGGATACTCGTATCCTCGATTGCTGCCGAAGAACCCGCCAGGCAAGTGAACGCCGAATATGGCCGTGATCATCACGCAGGCGATGAAGAACGCTCCGACGCGCGTCAGAAAACCGAACAGCACGAGTATGCCGCCGAAGAATTCAGCGAACGCGGCCGCGCTCAGCCATAACCACGTTGGCTTCATGAAGCTGAACGGCGTGCCGCCGTTGATATACGTCGTGAAACCCGGGCCGCCAAACGTTCCGAGCACCTTTTGCGAGCCGTGCGCGATCATCACCGCCCCCAAGGCGAGGCGGACAGGCAGCGTAAACCACGTCGAGGAAGTCGCGATCAGTCGACCAAACATGCGAATCTCCCGATTACATTGTTTTGCAGAACATGGAGATAGTAACATGCCTGCGAATGTCCAGACGCCGACTAACGATCGCCCCAGCACTATTCTCGCTTCTTGTTTTTGCCCTTTCTGGTTTTGGACAAACTACTTCGCCGGTCGAGATCGCATTCACGGTCGCGATGTCGCGCCCGCACACGCACCTGTTCGAAATCGACGTTTCGATCAAACGCGTCGCTACCGCGACCGCGCCGCAGGAAGAATCGCTCGTCATGCCGGTTTGGACTCCCGGTTCATATTTGGTTCGCGAGTTTGAGCGGAACGTCCAGGACTTCGCCGCGAAAGACGCCGCGGGCCAGCCGTTGAAATGGGAAAAGACGAACAAGAACACCTGGAAGGTAACGACCAACGGCTCGCGTGACTGGCACGCGACCTATCGCGTCTACGCAAACGAGCTTTCGGTGCGGACCAGCGAGCTCAACTCCTCGCACGCGTATTGGAACAGCGCGAACCTGTTGATGTATCTCGACGGATTTCTGAAGAGCCCGTCGACTGTTCGCGTGCTCGCGCCGGACGTTTGGAAGATCGCGACCGGACTTCCCGGCGTGCCCGGTCAGCGAAATACTTTTCGCGCCGAAAACTTCGACGTGCTTTACGATTCGCCGTTCGAGGTCAGTAACTTCAAGAGTCTGCTGTTCAACGTGAAAGGCGTTCCGCATCGCATCGTGATCGACGGCGAAGGCAACTACGATCCCGAACGCATGCGACGCGACGTGCAGAAGATCGTCGAAACGCAAGTCGAACTGATGGGCGGCGAGGTTCCGTATCGCGACTACACGTTCATCCTGCATTTGCGATCGAACGCCGGCGGCGGACTCGAGCACGCAAACTCGACGTCACTCGGCTATCCGCGTTTTGGTTTCACGATTCGCGGCGGCGATCGCGCGACTTCCGCTTCGCCAAACGCCGCTGCGCCGGTGCAGGGCGAGTATCGCAACTTTCTCTCGCTCGTCTCGCACGAGTTCTTTCACCTTTGGAACGTGAAGCGAATTCGTCCTGACGCGCTCGGGCCGTTTGATTACACGCAGGAGAACTACACGAAGCTCCTCTGGGTCGCCGAAGGAATCACCGACTACTACAGCGACATCGCGCTGCGTCGCGCTGGATTGATCAGCGAAGCCGATTTTCTGTCGGCCACGGCGCGATCGCTCCAGTCGCTGCAGAACACGCCGGGCCGCTCGGTCCAAAGCGTCGAGGAGTCGAGTTACGACTCGTGGATCAAGTTCTACCGGCAGGACGAAAACTCCATCAACTCGCAGGTCTCCTACTACGACAAAGGCGCGATTCTCGGCTTGTTGCTCGACCTCGAGATCCGCAAACGATCGAACGGCGCGAAGTCGCTTGACGACGTTATGCGTTATCTTTACACCGAGTTTTTCAAGAAAGACCGGAACTACACGCCGTCCGATTTTCAAAAGGCGACGGAGATGATGGCGGGCGGCAGTTTGGAGGAGTTTTTCGCGAAGTACGTGCGCGGTACCGCTGAGCTCGATTACGCCTCGGCCCTCGAAGCCGTCGGTCTTCGTCTCGACACGGGCGGCACTGGTCCAACCGGCCAGCCGGTCGAGCGCGCTTACTTCGGCGCGGACGTCAGGCAGGAAGACGATCGCTTGATGGTCTCGCGTGTTTATGCCGGCTCGCCGGCGTACGATCAGGGCTTGAACACGGGCGACCAGATCCTCGCGCTCGACAACGCTCGGATGACGCGCGATCTTTTCAACGCGCGGCTCGCGGAGAAACGTCCCGGGGATCTGCTCAACCTGACGATCTTCCGTTTCGACGATCTCAGCACGTTGCTCATCAAATTGGGCGGACGCGCCGAGGGAACGTACCGGATAGTTCCGTTGACCACCGCAACGGAAGCACAGAAGAGGATTTATCGAAGCTGGCTTGGAGTTAAGTAAAGATGCCGGAGTCGTACCAGCACATTCAATTTCGAGTTGAAGATCGCGTCGCGCGGATCGTGTTTGCGCGTCCGCCGCTGAATATTTTCAACATCGCGATGATGGGCGAGATTGTCGCGGCGCTCGGCGAGTGCGCGCGTCGCGACATCGTGGCGATCGTGTTTTCCGCGGACAAAGACTGTCGCGCGTTCAGCGCCGGCGTCGCGGTCGAGGAACACGTTCAGGACACGATCTACCAGATGCTTGATACGTTTCACGCGATCTTTCGCCAACTGGACCAGCTCGCGAAGCCGGCGATCGCGCTGGTTGACGGCGCCGCGCTTGGCGGCGGCTGCGAAGTCGTCGCTGCGTGCGACATCGTTATAGCGTCCGATCGCTCGCGCTTCGGCCTGCCGGAAATCAAGCTCGGCGTGTTTCCGCCCGTCGCCGCTATCCTGCTTCCGATCGCCATCGGCGAAAAAAGAGCGCGTGAACTGATCCTGACTGGTGAGATAATCGACGCGGTCGAGGCCGGCAGGCTGGGGCTGTGCAACCACGTCGTGCCCGGCGCTCATCTCGAAACCAAGCTGCTCGAAATCCTGGCCAAGCTGAAAGAGCTTTCCGGAGCTTCGCTGGAGTATTCGAGGCGCGCGCTGGATCTGGGCCGCGGCCGCTCGCTGGACGCCGCGCTGAAGGAGCAGGAGAATATCTACCTGCACGAACTGATGAAGACGCTCGATGCGAACGAAGGCATCAAGGCGTTCATGGAAAAACGAAAACCCGTTTGGCGTCATCGGTAGAGCAAGAACATGAAGTTTCCCGCAAAGGCGCAAAGACGCAAAGAGAAATCGCAAAGTAGATTAGACTTGGTGCGACCCCTCTATTCCCAATCTTCTTTGCGCCTTTGCGCCTTTGCGGGAAATCTAAAGGCGTGCGTTGCAATTGCTTGTGTTACGTTGGCGCTCAGTTTTCCCGCGGTTGCGCAGCACAAGTCGGGATCACACTCAACCGCGTCGCGGCGTGCGACGATGGAGCCGGAAGCGCGAGCGCTGCTCGAAGAAGCGATCGCCGTCGTTTGCACTCAGGCCAAGCTTGATCCAAAGAGCAGCGTCGCGATCGACGAAATGCAGGCGCGCCCGTCGTTGCCGATTCATCATCCGGACGCGCAAACCGGAGCGCAGCGTGCGCAGAAGTTATTGCCGATCGCGAAAGCTTTAGTGATCCAGTCGCTGCGGCAACTCGTCTACGACTACAACCTTCAGTCGTCGCCGCGATTTGAAAGACGCGTTCAGCAGGCGATTGCGAGAGTCAGCGCCGTTAAGCGAGTCAAGCCTGACATGGAATCACGCGACAACGCATCCGTTTTTCTGAGCAGGCCGCAGGTGATAACGTTCGGCACGATCTTCCTGGCCGGCCTGCGCTCCGACGAAGGAATGATCAGCGTTTTGGCGCACGAACTGATGCACATCGCCGACGGTGACAACGACAGCTTGCGAACGCTCGTCGCTGCGATCAGCAACAAGGCTTCGGAGCTTACGGGTCTCGACGTCACCGGTCAGCGCGGCGAAGAGATCACCTGCGACCTGATCGGCGCGATGGCTGTTCGCGCTTACGTCGAGGACACGCCCGGCTACGAATCGATCGCCCGGCGTTTGGCGCGTTCCGTCCAACACAACTGCGTCGAGATTGACGAAGGCGACGAGGACCACCTGTCGCCGAGAAACACGATTCGCGCGCTGCTGGCGCTGCATCCGGTCTTAGTTAAGGAGTTGATCAACGACCGAGAGGAGCGCGATCAACCTCGCAAACAGTAAACGGACGGATGGCACGACGAACTACGACCTCCCACGTCTTCACAATCATCGTTTCGCTGGTCCTGGCTGCGGCGTGTAAATCTGTTATCGATCGGCAGGACGTGCGGCCGAAAGTGCTGCGCGACGTGCCGTCACAAAACCTCGCGTATCGTCTGACGACCGACACGAACGCGCCTTCCGACGTAAACGCGGACGATCTCCTCGAAAAGATAGGCACCGTTGCAAACGACTTCGCGACGAAACGAAAAGACGAGGCGTTGCTGCGCACCGTCGTGTCGCCGGACGGAAGGCGAGTGCTGGCTGTTTACGCAACGGCGGACGAGCCAAGCTCCGCATTCCGCATCGATCTCTACAACTCTGAAGGCCAGTTTCTGCACAACATAGTCCCGCCGGACATCTCCTGCGTCTTTCCGGAAACTGTCCAGTGGTCGCCGGATGGCGGATACATCAATTTCATCGCGCACAAGCGCGCCGCGGCGAGCCCGACTCCGACGCCTCCGGCCGATGTTGCGCCGGTCCCGGACCTGTCGCCGCTGCCTGCGCCGTCAGTTGCTCCCTCGTTTGCGCCCGTTGCGAGTTTCACCACCGAACAGATCTACATCGCCAATCGCGACGGTTACGATCTCAAGCCGCTCACGCAGCGCGAAGGATTGATCTATTTCTACTTCGTTTGGGCGCCGGATGGACACGCGCTCGCGGCCCTGGCGTGCAAGGAAGAGGAGTGGAACGCGCGCGAGCGTCAGTTCAAGCTGCCTGCCGGGCGTCCGCGTTTGATCATGCTGGACGGCAGCGAGCGCTTGCTCGACGACAACCTCACGGACGCTCTGCCCGTCTGGTCGCCTGATTCGTCGAAAGTCGCGACTGCGTTCGACACCGACGTCGCGATTTACGACTCCGCCGCGAAAACGCCGACGCAGGCGCGCATCAAGTTGGGCGATCCACTGCTCAACGCGTCAGTCACGTACGATCAGAATTTAGCCGCGAAGAAAGCGTCCGCTTCGCCGTCCGCGTCTCCGCAAGCTGCATCTACGCCGGCGCCTTCATCATCGCCATCATCGTCATCGTCCTCGCCGCCAGCGTCGTTCAATCCCATCGTGCGGCTGCATTGGCCGTCACCGGAACGTCTCTACTTTCAAACCGCCTACGTAAGGCTCATGCCCAGCGAGGCAATCAACACCTTCCAGCGCTGGCATGTACTGAATCTGAGCGCACAAGCGGCAGTCCTCAAGTAAGCCACAAAAAAGCACAAGAGCCACAAAAGGCACAAAACCGCGAAGAATTTCAACAAGTTCGGGAGTACGGTTCGTCCTGTCAGAATTACTCCAGGGGGGGATTTTTTTATGTCGACAACTGCACCAGGAAGGACAATGGATCAGCAGCGAACGTCGTTTATGGACGATCGCGAGGGGGCAACTTACATGAGAGAACGCTCGCAACCGGGGCTGCCCACGGCGAGCGCAAAACGATTAGCAAAAGGTTTGGCTTGGTTCAGCTTCGGTCTCGGCTTCGCGGAACTGCTTGCGCCACGCGCTGTTGCGAAGATCGCGGGTGTTTCAAACGAACACACCGGTTTGATACGACTGTACGGTCTGCGCGAAATAGCCGCGGGTGTGACCATCCTCGCGTCTCCGGCCGCGGGTGTGTGGTCGCGCGTCGCCGGCGATGCGTTGGATCTCGCGTCGCTGGGAATGGCTTCGAGATCGGAGGATTCAAACAAGGGAATGCTCGCGTTTGCTACCGCGAACGTAGCTGCGGTCACCGCGCTCGATCTGATCTGCGCGAGACAACTGACCGCCAACGGAAATCATGGAATACATGCGTCAGGAACGTGCATCGTGAATCGTTCGCCTGAAGAGGTTTACACCTTCTGGCGCGACTTCCAGAACCTGCCGCGCTTCATGCGCCATCTCGAGTCTGTTGAAGAGTCGGGCGCCGGACGTTCGCGCTGGCGAGCGAAAGGGCCGGTTGGTCCGGTCGAGTGGGAAGCGACGATCATCGCTGACGAGCCGGGCCGCGTCATCACGTGGCGATCGCTCGAAGGATCGGACGTTGATAATGCGGGCGCCGTTCGCTTCGAAGGTGCTCCGGGCGGAAGAGGCACGATCGTCAGAGTAAACATGCAGTACAACCCAATCGCTGGCGCTCTCGGCGCAGCGGTTGCGAAACTCTTCGGCGAAGAGCCGGAACAACAGATGGACGACGATCTGCGGCGCTTCAAGCAGGTGATGGAAGTCGGCGAAGTCGTCGTGTCAGACGCGACGCTGCTGGGCACGGGCTACATGGAACAGCGGCCGGGCCGGCCAGCCGCGGCGGAAGAGCTCGAAGCCGCCAAGGACCTGCCAGGCGAGACGGGAACGAACTACCGATCGATGGGCTCGCGATCAGAAGGGGGGTCGAACCTTCTATGAGAGCGAACTGTTGGTACGGCAAAACAATGGTGGACGTCGTGGACGTTCCGGACCCGCAGATCCTGAACCAGCATGACGCGATCGTAAAAATCACGTCGACTGCGATCTGCGGATCTGATCTGCACCTCTACAACGGGTTCATCCCGACGATGCAGCGCGGCGACATACTCGGTCATGAGTTCATGGGCGAAGTTGTTGAAGTGGGCCGCGAGGTGCGCAATCTAAAAGTCGGCGATCGTGTGGTGGTGCCGTTTCCGATTGCATGTGGCAAGTGTTTCTTCTGCGAAGGACAGATGTTTTCGCTCTGTGAAAACTCAAATCCGAATGCGTGGATGAGCGAGAAGGTGTTTGGACACGCAGCAGCGGGAATCTTCGGGTATTCGCACCTGACCGGCGGCTACGCTGGCGGCCAGGCGGAATACGCTCGCGTGCCTTTCGCCGACGTCGGCCCGATCAAGGTGCCCCCTGAGTTGACAGACGAGCAGGTGCTCTTTCTGTCAGACATCTTTCCGACCGGATACATGGGCGTCGAAATGTGCGACATCAAACCCGGCGACACGATCGCTATCTGGGGTTGCGGGCCCGTCGGGCAGTTCTCGATTCGCAGTGCTTTCATGTTGGGCGCGGAGCGAGTGATCGCGATCGATCAGGTGCCGGAACGTTTGCGAATGGCTGAAGCGGGTGGCGCCGAAACGATCAACTACGAGGAAGCGAACGTTTACGAAGCGCTGATGGATAAGACGGGCGGACGCGGGCCGGATGCGTGCGTCGACGACGTCGGCATGGAAGCGCATGGACCGGCGGCCATCTTCGCCTACGATCGTCTGAAGCAGGCGATGATGTCGCAGACGGATCGTCCGCACGCGTTGCGTGAAGCGATCATGTGTTGCCGCAACGGCGGAACGGTCTCGATAATCGGCGTGTACGGCGGGTTCATCGACAAGTTTCCGATCGGGTCGGTGATGCAACGTTCGCTCACTATCAAGACGGGACAAGCGCACGTGCAACGATACATGCGTCCGTTGCTCGAGCGAATTCAGAAGGGCGACATCGATCCGACATTTATCGTGACGCACACGATGCCGCTCGAAGAAGCGCCGCGTGCGTACGACATGTTCAAGAACAAGGAGGACGGCTGCATCAAGGTCGTGCTGAAGCCGAATGGATACTGGAACGGCGACGGCGGCGCAGCGAAGGACGACTCGTACACCGTCGTTCACTAACGTGCTGCTGGCCCCCGGTCAGTAACACCTCTCTGCGCGACCTCCGCGACTCGTGTCACAGCATTCTCTGCGGCACTCTGCGACCTCTGCGTCTCGGCGGTGAACTTCTTTTGTAAAGGATATTCACCGCAAGTCGCAGAGTCCGCTGCGTTGTTTACGGCGCAGAGGGCCGTTCTATTGGCCTGTGTACCTCGATTCGCTTTGTGACGAACAACTGTGTGCCGCCGGCGGCTGCCGCAAACGAGTCGTGCTGGGCTGTCGGAACGGCAAGCGTGATCGTGCCGGGCGCGTTCGTGTCCTTGTTTGCGGGGACGATGTTTAGCACGACCACTTCGTCAAACTTCTGGATCGCGCCGTTCTCCTTCGTCGGCACTGTATTTCCGTTGGCATGGACCGCGAACAGTTGGACCACATCTCCGACGCGCAACTGGCCGCCGAGCGCTGTTGTTGACGAAGCGGGAATGCTGAACGCCGTCGCATCGTCGAGCACGTCGGTTGCAGCTCTCGGCGCGAGGTTGTCGTCCTTCACTTCGCCGCCTTGTTTCACGCCCGCGAACAGGTAACGATTCGTGAACTTGCCGGCGTCAGGCAGGTCGGCGTCACTGCTGCCCTGGCGCACTTCGAGATCTTTGTCGGTGAGCAACGTGAACGCAGGTAAGTCGCGCTTGGCTACGATCTTGCTTCGCCTGACTTCGAGCTGCTTCACCGGCGTTGATTTCTGCTCTTCAGCGTTCACCAATTGGCGCACCATCACGCCGGCCGCAATCAAGAAAATAATCGAGAGTGTTATGCCGATCTTGATGAAAGTCATGAGCCGCCTCCGAATGAATTGGTTGCATCGACCAGGAGTTTGCCGATCGGACCGGCTAACAGTGGAGCGATCAAGGCGAGAATGCGCGGCGTGAGTGCCAGCCAACCATCGATGCTCGACTTAGCGTTCGCGTCTTCCTTCAGTTGTGAGCGGAGAATCAGAGCAGCGGGCAGGTATATGCCGGCGATCACCAGCGTATACGAGGTGCCAAGTGAACCGATGATGCCGGTCGTAAGCGTAGCCACCGCTTTGCCGAGGTCGCTTTCGGGAGGTAGATAGCTCACGGCCCAGGCGTGCGTTGCGGCGAGTCTGAGCACTGCTATGACCAAAGTCGCGGCGCCCACGTAAAGCACGGCCCTCAGCAGCTTCATCCGTTTATTAACTGTTTCGTCATCAAGTTCCCGGTCTATATCGCGGTGCCAAAGGATCGCGCAGGCGGCGACGGCCAGCGTGAGTGCGCCCGTGAGGCTTAACGCTTCGGCGATGCGATTGTATTTGCTGATAGAAGGCAAGACTTGTCCGATCGTGGCGCGATGTAGTTGCTGGGCCGGCGATAACACGTCCTTCAAAGTCAACAAAGAGACGCCGAACGCTACGTCGAGTGCGGCCGCAACGGTTAACAGGACAATCGTCCATCGCAGTTTCGGATCGTATTCTGAGAGCGCTTGATAGATAACGATGGCGGCGGTGACGATGGCGCACAGGCACGCGAGGAAGTGCATGCCGTTAACGAGCGTCCACGACGCCCTTGCCACGTAGGCTGCGACTCGCGTCTGGTCGGAGGTGCTCACGCCCGCGAGAATCTCGGCGGATGTGAATGGGCTGCACGGATGATCGGACGTGCAAAATAAGAAGTTCTGGTAGAAGAGGAAGTAGGTTAAGACAACCACCACCGGAAGGATCAGCGGAAGGAAGTAGACGATTCGTTTGCCAAGGTTTGGCAAGCGAGCAAGAAAATCGATTTTGGGTTTGGCGTTTAGTTCGGCGGCCATTGCGGGCTCCTCGAGTCGTGGGTCTGGAAATGCACTCGTTTGTTATGAGGAAAAGTGGGAGATTCGTTTCGGTTGTTGAATCTGGAGGGCTTTGCCGGTTCCAAATGCCTGCGTGATACACTCCCGCCTGTGCCCCTGTAGCTCAACGGTTAGAGCAGCAGACTCATAATCTGTTGGTTCGGGGTTCGAATCCCTGCGGGGGCACCAATGAAGTTTCGTCCACTCTTACATTTCCAATTTAATCCTAGCAACCTTGCCACTCTGTCCAACCGTGTGAGTGCCTGTTGCAGTTGATCGCCAGAACCTTGTAGTGCGCAAGTCCTTGATGTTACCATGGCCGTGCTAATTATCACGGCCATGGTAATTATCGCGGCCGTGATACCTAAAAGCGTTGGCTCGAAAAGTAAATGAAAAACGCTGCACAACCGCTGAAATCACCAGCCGCTGAACGGGGGCAACAGGCTGAAGCCCTGCTTGCACAGATATTCGAGCAAGCGGGCTGGCGGGTTGAACGCCAAACAAAGCAGCAAAGACCTGACCTCGACATGGTCGTCCGGGATTCTAAAGGTGTCACGTATGCCGTCCAGGTGAAGGCTGGAGTCGAAGGTCGCGCTGATCGGCTACTCCCACTTTTTTCGCAGGCCGTTCTACAGTCACAACACGGCGCGGGCAAAAATGCGAGGCCTCTCGCGGTTGTCGCGGCCCCTAGGGTCAGCCAGAGAACTGCAGACCAAATCCTAAAGTTTGCAGAGCACTATGCACCCGATGCGGCTGCTGGCGTTATCGATTTCGAGGGACTTCGCTTGTTTCGCGGGCCTCACCTCGACGGACTCAATGCAGAGCCTCCTCACAAGTCTCAATTCGCATCGAAGTCGGCTCGAGTCTCTGGTCACTTATTCTCCGACCTGAACCAGTGGATGCTGAAGGTATTGCTGGCGCCGGAAGTTCCCCAGGAATTACTTTCCGCTCCTCGCGGGCAATACAGAAATGCATCCCAACTCGCTCGCGCCGCCGGCGTGTCCGTCATGAGCGCATTTCGCTTTGTGCAATTACTCCAGAATGAGGGGTTTTTGTCTGAGGCTGGTCCATACCTGGACCTTGTGCGACGAGAAGAACTATTTCGCCGATGGCAAGCCTCTGCTCAACGATCGGTCACAGAAGTGCCGGCGCGATTTCTGCTCAAGGGAGACGTTCGCTCGCAACTCCGCAAAATGCTTGAGAGTGGACGCGCTTGTCTTGCGTTATTCGCTGCGGCAGAAGCGCTGAAGTTGGGGTTCGTGGAAGGCGTGCCTGCGTATGTATACGTCGAGAGTATTCGGCCCTCTAATCTCATAGCATGGAAGAACCTGCGGCAATGTGAGCCAGCCGAGCGACCCGACCTGATTCTTCGTCAGGCTTCGGTTCCGCAGTCGGTCTTTCGCGGATTAGTTCGCCCCAACGGCATGGCTACATCCGACGTTCTGCAAGTGTGGGTAGACGTCTACTCACATCCGTCGCGCGGACGCGAGCAGGCAAATCTGATTCGCAAAAGAGTGCTTGAGCGAGTGATCACGGAAAAGCGTTAATGGAGGATCTTAAAAACTTTGGGCGTCTGGTGGAAGCCCTCCGCCCATGGCTTCCACACCTGGTGATCGTTGGTGGTTGGGCTCATAGACTACATCGGTTCCATCCACTTGCAACATCTCAAGAATATCAACCACTGCGCACGCGTGATGTTGACTTAGCGTTTTCACTCAACGCGCCCCTTGAGGGCGATCTGAGCGCTGCGCTCATGGCCGCTGGGTTTGAAGAGGAGCTATCGGGTGAGCACACGCCACCGGTTACCCACTACTACCTCGGGGAGCAGGACGCGGGGTTCTATGCAGAATTTCTAACTGTGAAAGAAGGAAGCGGTATCAAGCGTGATGGCAAGCCCGATTTGACGATTTCGAGGGCAGGAATCACCGCGCAAAAGTTAAGGTATCTCGAGCTACTCCTGGCAGGACCATGGAAACTTCGATTGGGTGCGGAGAGTAATGTGCCGATCGCACGCGCAGTTGATCTGGTTGTGGCTAATCCGGTGAGTTTCATTGTTCAGAAGCTCTTGATTCACAAGCAACGAGATGCTGCGAAAAAGGCTCAGGACATATTGTATATTCACGATACCCTGGAGTTGTTCGGTGCATCGCTCCATGAACTGCAGATGGTTTGGGCAAATGAAATCAGACCCAGGATCTCAGCAAAGAAGGCGAAGGAAGCGGTGAGAACAGCATCGGTGCTATTTGAAAATGTAACCGACACCATTCGCAATGCTGCACGAATACCAGGAGACAGAAACTTGCAGCCTGAAAACCTTCGCGCGGCTATTCATTACGGGCTTGGTGAAGTGTTAGCATTCGGCGGTGGTTCGAAGTCTTGAATCCCCAGCCAGAGTTCGAGCATAGCGACGGCTACCTTGCGTCACCATTCACGCGTCTGTGAGGAGGTAATGATGAACAAACTGAGTCTCTTGTTATTGCTCCCCGTGATAGGGATGGTCGGTTGTGCCCTTGCGACCGACATGGACGTACCTTTCACCGTCGCCGATAGTGACTTAGCGACGCTGGCGAAGTATCGACAGTGGACCTTGGTTAACCCGACGCCGCAATTGATGGAGCCGCTGTCGGCCCAGAGTTGCGCCATCATTCCGGGTCGACAGGAACCGAGTCCACACCTCCACAAGTACATCTCCGTGTTCGTCAACTCAGTCGGACGCGAGGCAATGATGACTAAGCAACAACCGAAGTTTCCTGTCGGTTCGATGGTTGTTAAGGAGAAGTTCGACAAACCCGACAGCACCAGCCCGGAACTTCTGACGGCGATGATCAAGCGTGAAGCCGGCTACTACCCGGAAGGTGGCGATTGGGAGTACCTGGTGTTGGACGGCGCAGCGTCAAAGATTGTCGAGCGAGGCAAGCTCACGCGATGTAGTGGTTGTCACGTTCCCTATAAGTACAGCGACTTCATTACCAGAACTTATCTACCGTCAGACGTGCGAATCGAATTAAAGCCATAAAACTTCACAGACGTTCGTTCACTCTGTGACCACGCACGTTTTCCAAAGGGTGAATCCGCCTCTCCTCAGCGCTCCGATCAGTCTCGTCCGGGACTTGGATCGCGATGGACGATAATGCCAGTGGTAATACCCGTACTCCAGACTGTGAAATTTAGAGAGTTGTTCAAATCCCAACCTTCGTAACGCGGCGGACATCTTCCGCTGTACCGTTGCCGATTTCGTCAGGATCTTGATCGTTTTGTGGGTATCGATTAACAGATTCGTCTGCCCAACAGCGCTATAGGCCGTTAAGGCCACATGACCGTTTGCCACCGTGTCGTTCCAGCACGCTTTGAGAAAATCGGCGATCAGTTCGACAGTGTTCAGCTTCTCGTTCGTCCACAACTCTTCCCGGCCTGCGTCTTCCCAATCTGCTGCCAGTTTTATCCAGAACACCTTGATTGAGGAGAGTCGCTTAATTAACTGGACGAACGTATCGAACAGCCGTTCACGCTCCACTACAACCTCGATTTCATAGATCCCCGCCTTCGTTCGCCTTTGATGAAATCCTTCTCGGATCAGGTCGTAGTCATACTTGCCGTTCAAGAACGCTTTAACGATCCCGTCGGGCGCCAGAAATGTTTTTTCAGTGGGAAAATAATTGCGAGCGCGAGAGTAGTAAATGTCTAGACTCGTGTTACGAACGACGCTGCGTGGCATTGAGTTGAAGTCATAACTATCCAATTCACAGGCGTGTGGATTCTTAATACCTAAGCGAGCGCATGCTCTGAGAATCTTCTGAATTGCTTGCCCCGGGTGATCGGCGCTGGTCCAGAAGACCTGAATGAAAGATTGCTCCGGCTCAACCGACTCGATCATGACCGTGAAGAATGTCTTGTCAGCCAATTTCATCAACCTGGTAGTATGCTTTGCCGCCGCCATCGACATCGACGATCTCGAACCCTCTTCGTTCCATTACACGGCGAAGCTTTAGATTTGGTTCGGCACAGTTCAGCGCGTGGACGATCCACTCAACTTTCTTCAAGCCTCGTTTCTGAGCATACCGCTTCGCCAGCGATGTTAGCGCCGGCAACACACCTTCGCCGCCACCGTCAATGTGCGCGAGTTCGACGATCAAACTTGCGCTTTTGATTTTGAACTCACCAAGTATCTCCGCGCTCCCAGCACGGAACACAATCGGCCTACCCGAAAGTACAAAAGCATCGAGCTGCTCGTCAGGTAGATTCAGAATCTCATATGCGGTGTAGCCTTCGATGTCGATTTCTTTCATCGGATTCGGCGGATCGTGGTGCAATATAGGAACTTGCCAGACTTCGCAGCGTCTAACGTCATTATGCAAACCTGTGCTAATAAGAACTCGCTTAGTGCAGACTACGCAAGTGCTGACGATCTGCGAGACTGAAGAACTCCCTGAAAGATCTGAACGCGGAGGTTATTGGGATCCAAATAGACAACCGCCCGTTCGGCTCGTCGTGACCATGCCTCAATAAGTATGGGCTACACCAAATCCCTGCGGCGCATTCGCTTTGCTATAATGCTCCGCGGAATCTCCCACTTAACGTCCTTGCCACAAACGAATGAGATCACGAAACGACACCACTTTCTCCCACAGATGCTCGTTACGGCAGGTCGTGTTCTTTACACTGATTGCCGCAACCTGCGCGACTTTCTATCTCTGCTTCGGACCTCATCAAACTCACGCCGCCGCCACATTCGTTGTAACCAACGTTAACGACAGCGGCGCAGGTTCTCTGCGTCAGGCGATCCTCGACGCGAATGCCAACCCCGGCGCGGACTCGATCACTTTCAACATCGCCGGCCCGTCGCTGCTCATCCAACCCCTGCTCGGTCTGCCGGACATAACCGACCCGGTCACGATCGACGGCTCGACACAACCGGGCTTTGCAGGCGCACCTATCATCGAACTGAACGGCAGCAAGTCAGCAGTCCGAGCGCTGTTTGTGAACGCTCCCGGCAGCACCATTCGCTCACTCGTCATCAACGGGTTTTCGACCGGCGCGATCGTTATCGGCACAGCCGGCGCCGGCTCTCACGTCGAGGGCTGTTACATCGGCACGGACGTAACCGGCATGATCGCGATTCCCAACGGGGGCGCGGGCGTTGCCGTCTTCAGTTCAAACAACGTGATCGGTGGTCCAACGCTGAGTGCGCGAAACGTGATTTCGGGTAATGCCGGCGCGGGCGTTGAAGTGAGACTGTTTTGCTGCATGGCGCCGCCCACCAACGCGATTTCGGGAAACGTGATCCAGGGAAACTATATCGGCATCAACAAGAAAGGCGATGGTCAGCTCGGCAACCAGCAGGAAGGCGTCGTCGTCAGCACTTCCGCGAGCGACGCATCCATATCGACGACACTCATTGGCGGCACTGCGCCGGGCGCCGGCAACGTCATTTCAGGTAATCGTTTCGACGGAATCTTCCTCGGCAGCATCACGACGACGGGCACAACCGTTCAGGGAAACCGCATCGGCACCAGCGCCGACGGCATGTCGGCGATTCCCAACGACGGCGACGGTGTGCGGATCGATCTATCGACGAACAATGTCATCGGCGGAAGCGCACCCGGCGCCGGCAACTTGATTTCCGGTAACGGAAGACCCGGAAGCGGCACAGGCCGAGGTAGCGGCATCAGCATCGGCAGCGCGAACCACGTCGTTCGGGGAAATCTGATCGGCACTGACGTCACCGGCACTGGCCCACTCGGCAATCTCGACGACGGTATCAGAGGCGGCCGCAACACGACCGTCGGTGGGATCGGCGCCAGCGAGCGCAACGTGATCGCCTTCAACGGATTACGCGGCATCGCCAACAACGGCGCACTCGGCACGGGCAATTCGTATCGCGGTAATTCGATTCATTCCAACGGCACTTCCGGTTCGGTGTTCACTCCCGGACTCGGCATCGAGCTTGGCCCGCTCGGTCCAACCCCGAACGACACCGGCGACGCAGACACCGGCGCGAACAATCTGCAAAACTTTCCCATCATCACGTCAGTCACGGCCGGCGCGGGCTCGACGAACGTGAAAGGAAACTTCAACAGCATCGCAGCGAGTTCATTCAACCTCGACTTCTATCGCAACACCGCCTGCGATCCATCGGGCAACGGCGAAGGCGAGCAACTGATTGGTTCGACACTCGTCACGACTGACGCAGGCGGGAACGCAACGTTTGACGTGACGTTTCCTGTAACGGTCCTGTCGAGCAATCTGCTGACGGCAACAGCGACGGACCAGTCATCGAACACTTCAGAGTTTTCTCCCTGCGCGACTATCGGTTTGACCGGAGTCTCGATCGGCGATGTCTCCGCGTTCGAGGGAAACTCCGGCACGACAAACTTCACTTTTCCTGTGACGCTCCAGTCGGCCGCGACACAGGACGTCACCGTTACTTTCGCGACGCAAGTCGGCTCGGCAGTTCCCACAGTCGACTTTGTCGCCAACTCAGGCACGATCAACATTCCCGCCGGTCAAACAACGGGACAGATCATGGTCCAGGTCAACGGCGACACCGACGTTGAAGACGACGAACAGTTCTTCGTGAACCTGACCGCCGCAACGAACGCGTCGATCCTGGACAGTCAAGGCAAAGGAACGATCCTCAACGACGACGAGATCCGGTTGATCCTCGACGAGTCGGGGCCCGCCGCCGATCAGGTCGCGGCTTTGGACTCGCTGTTGTTTGTGCGAGATCCTTTCCGTGTCGTGAATCCCGCGAACTGGCTGAGTACGGCGTTCAATCCAAACACGGGCGTGATCGTGTTCGCCGAAAACATTCAGCTCGCGTTTTTCGAGGGTCCGTCGGCGGTCGGCGTCGTTCTCGTGGACAGCAACAATCACACCTTCAACATGATTGCCGAACAGATCTCGGCGGTGTCGTTCGCGGGACTCAATCTAACGCAGGTCAATATCAGGTTGCCGACCGGCGTAGCTCCCGGAACCTGCGTCATCAAGCTGGTGGTCCACGGTCACGTCAGCAATTCGGCGACGTTCCGGATTGCTCCGTGACGATCCTGGGCCAATGCTCCCTGCGCGAGGTTTACAATGCCTGGTTGCAGTCACGACAGTGCTCCGTTTGGCTCTCCCTTATGCCCGCATCTACGCAGCGGTAACGATTGGATACAGACCGTCACGTGGTATACGGGCTCAGGAATGAACGCCGAGCTACTGTGCTTCGCGTGTGCCGAACAACGCGAGCGCGGGCTTCCGGTCGAGGTTGAAAGCGTTTGCGAGCAATGCTTCGAGTACTTGATGGATAACGTCTGCGATCTCGAACGCGCCGGCGGTAAGCCTGAGATAAGTATTCGTGAGGAGCCATTTGACGGCACACTGCATGAGTTCTCACTGCCGAAAGAGCTCGGCAAAGTCATCGACATCGCGCCTGTAAATCACAGCCGGCAGTCTACGTGGTTGGTTCTGTCTGACGACGGCAAGATCTTTCGTGTCAACGTGGAATCAGGCGAGGTCGTGCAGGTTGCGCTCTCGAACGTGCCCGCGGAGCCGGACGCCAGGATCTTCCACGACTTTCCGTTGACCCGGCGACTGCACGCGTCCAACAGCGGCGAGTTCGTCGCAGTCGTTAACGACTATGGACGTTACGGTCAGATTATCGATTTACGAACCGGCAACGTGACCTTGTCACTCGACGGCGGCGCTTACCATCCGAACACCGTTCCGTTCTCATTTGCATTTGCCGATATACGCGGCTCAGTTGTCGCCATCCATCGCACCCGCTGGAACCGTCTCGACCTCTCTGATCCAGCTACCGGCAAACTTCTCAGTGAACGCGAACAAACCATTCAGCAATCCGAAGAGCAGCAGCGCCCCGAGCATTACCTCGACTACTTCCACGGCGCTCTCTACATCAACGCAAACCAAACACGAATTCTGGACGATGGTTGGATATGGCATCCACTCGGCGTGCCCGCGACCTGGAGCCTCGAACCATGGTTTGCGAGCAACGTCTGGGAGTCGGAAGACGGACCAACCCGGAGAGACGTCTGTGCGCGTGATTACTACTGGGATCAGGGCATGACGTGGCTGGGTGAGCACACGGTTGTGATCGGCGGAATTGGTAAGCAGGACTGGTTGATTGTTGACGGCGCTCGCATCTTTGATCTCACGAGGAATGGGGAGCCGTGGGCCCGTGACCCGGACAAATACTTTCCTCTGGAGGTTTTCCAATTCCCAGGTCCAGCCGGAAAGTTCTTCAGCGATGGGACGGCGCTATTTTCTTCATCCGAGGCCGGGCTTTCACGCTGGTCTGTTGAAGACGGGGCGCGAACCGGACACCTCGACGGTTTTCGATGTACGCACCATCATCGCGGCACTTCTGAACTAGTCGAGCTGAAAGAAGGCGTCCTGGTGCGCTGGCAGATGCACTGAACTCAGGAATTTCGAAATTCGAAATTCGAAATTTTATTTGACCTCACGCCCCTAACAATGTTAATAAGTACTTGGCGTTACAAAGTACTTATGACAATTGACGATCCATCTCAGATTTTCAGCCCCGACCTCATCGTCGGTGCATTGATCGCCTTCCTCTGGTCCTATGCCTGTCTGAGTCTGGCCGCGTATTTGAAGACGAAGGCCCGCGTGCGTACGGCGTACACGCGCAAGCTGTTCCACGTTCTCATCTTCAGTACAGCCGTGTTTGTTCAGGCTTTTGGCGGGTTTTGGGCCGTCTGCGTGTTTGGCCTGATGGTCACGCTGGTCGTCGGAATGGCCATCGTGCGTGGTCGAGGCAACCGGTTATATGAGGCGCTCGCACGCGAGCAGGACCGACCGAATCGCACCTATTACATCATCGTCCCTTACTTCGCCACCCTCATCGGCGGCATGACCAGCAATATCTTCTTCGGACCACTCGCGATGGTCGGATATCTCGTAGGAGGGCTGGGCGACGCGGCCGGCGAACCGGCCGGTATGCGCTGGGGAAGGCATCGTTACACTGCTCCCTCCCGTGGCGGCAAGACATTTGAAGGCTCTCTCGCAGTGCTGGCTGCTTCTGTAGTCGCTCTTCTGATCGGCGTGGCAATCACGCCGCAACTCCATTTTGATCTCGGGTCACTCGTTGCGCTTCCGGTAATCGCGACGATCTGCACTTTGGTCGAGGCGTTCTCGCCGCGTGGTTGGGACAACGTGCCGATGCAGATCGTTCCGACTCTCCTGGCGGCGATTCTCTTGTCGAAATGAACTTCCCAACTCAGGTGATAACACCATGCGTGAAATCTCAAAATCCGCCGACTTCAAAAGGTTCGTCGTTGTATCGGTGTTGCTGTTCTGGTGCGTGTCCATGATCGCGGTGCGAGTAGATCGAACGGGCTCCGGATACTACGTCTTTCTTGTCACCAATCTTTTCCTCGCCTGCGTGCCTCTCGGTTTGAGTACGATGCTACGGCTCGCGAGTCACTGGCGAGTGCATTGGACCATGCAGTTGCTTATCTTCAGTTTGTGGTTACTGTTTCTGCCAAACGCGCCTTACATCCTGACCGACATCCTGCACCTGACGCGCGCGTCTCACGCTCCCGCCTGGTACGATCTCGCGCTCTTGCTGTCATGCGCCGGCACGGGCCTGGTGATCGGGTATCTGTCGGTGATGGACGTGCAGGGAATCGTCGCGCGGAGCTTTGGCGCTGCTTGCGGTTGGATCTTTGCGCTCGCATCGCTGGTGCTGAGTGGATTCGCGATCTATCTCGGCAGGTTTCTGCGCTGGAACAGTTGGGACGTCTTGACGACGCCGACGCTGATTTTCAACATACTCGGCGGCGTATTCCGCCCGTGGGCGCACGGTAAGCCGATGGCGGTGACGTTTATCTTCGGCGTTCTTCTCGCGCTCGGTTACGTTACGTTGCGGATGTTGCTCGTCCAGCCGGAGCGTTCGTGAACTCGGTTCAGCGGATGACGTAGAAAGCCGTCTGTCGTGGACGAAACCACTTCATCCCGTCTTTGGTCAGGTAGGCGTCGTCTTCCATCATGATCGTGACTTTCTGTCCGCCCCATTCCGCAACCGGAGTGCTCGTGTTCAGTTCGATCGACGTGTACGAACCTTCGCGAAACGGCGGTTCGAGTGAAGTGCCGGCGGACGCACGACGGAAATCGATGCTGGCGCCGAGCGCGTGTCCCTGGTTGCCAACCGAATGCGAATAGATCATCGCTTCGATGCCGGCCTTCTTCATGTCCGCCATCGCAGCGTCGTAGACTTCGAAGCCTTTCGCGCCCGGTTTGATGTGCGTGAACAGCGCATCCTGAAGGCGGTTGGTGTTCGTCAACGCTTTCTTTAGTCCGTCGGGGACATCCTTTTCACCTTCCCGCAACACGTAGCCCATCTTTTGCCAGTCGGTGCTGAGGCCCATGTAGTTCAAGCCGCAATCGATGTGAATAACGTCGCCGCGCTGAATGACGGCTGATTCCTCAGTGACGCTGAGAAACTGTTGCGTCTTGCCGGGATCCTGGTTGTGCCGTTGCAGGCGCAAGTCGGGTTGGAACCAAACGTCGAGACCGAGGTTGTTCACTTGTTGCAGGAACCACCAGCGGACGTCGCCGACTGTCGTTTTGCCGGGCGTGATCACCTCGTTCGAAAACGCGCGCTGGGTCAGGATGTCGGTGAGCTCCACGGCGGTGCGGTAGTGCTCGAACTCTTCCGGAACGCGCGTGTCCATGTATTCGATAATCAGTGGAGCGGCGGAGACAAAACGCGCCGAGTAGTCTGGTCCAAGCGCTTCAGTCAGAAACTTGTAAGCGTCGTGTGTGAGTCCGTCGGTCGCGCCGCGATTTCCGCCCATGTTGAGACCGATCGCTTTCGGGCTTCGTTCCTCGACGATGCGACGCAGTGTTTGTCCGACGTCTTTTCCTGGCGGATTCAGCACTTCGAAGAAATACTTGAGGTGTTCTTCTGCATAGCGGACGACGGCGATGCGATCGAGTTTATCGCCACCACGATCGGCAAAGATGAAGAAGTCGCGACGCCCGACGTACGGAAGAGCCGGTGCGATGTAAGCCGTGACCGGATCGGCGTGAAACTCCTCGTTAGTGACGATCCACATGTCGATCTTCTGTCGCCGCATCATCGGCAGCAACATCGTGTCGAGCCGTTTCTTGAGCCAACTCTCGCGGACAGCCTGTTGCTCGCGCACTGACAGCAGTTTCGGAAGCGACTTGCCGCCGTTCGTCGATTGCGGGTAAACGGGAAGCGACAACGCGAACAGCAGCAGCAGGCTGTTTTGTAAGTTTCTTTTCATGGTTCTACTTCACGATCGTGGCCACAAACTTCACCGACCTTGGATAACGTCCGTTGCTCAAATCACCGTCATTGTCATCAACTCCTCGCACGACATTGTTCTCGAGCTTGTACTCCTTCAGTTTGTTGCTGCTGCTTTCCTGATACTGGCTCGGGTGATAACGGACCCACATGCTGTTTTCGTCAATAACGTATTCCAAGCCGCGTATTTTGTTACCTTCGAGAAGCGGCGTTGACTTGATCTCCTCCGCGACGGCCTCGGGTGGAATTGGCTGGTCCGTCAGGAGAACGACCAGTGATTCCGTGCCGAAACGTTCGGCACGACCCGCGTAGGCATATTTCAATTCCACCGTTTCGCCGCGCGACGTAAAACTTCCGCTCGCCTGTCCGGGCTGAATCTCACCGGCCTGCGTGGGCAGCTTCGTTTCGGGCGTCGCTGAAGATTGTTTGGCTTCAGTCGGAGCGGGTTGACTGGAATTCGTCGTCGTTGTCGTTGTTTGTTTGGGTGAACATGCGAGTGGAAGGACAATAACGGCGAGGCACAAAGCGCAAGCCAGCAGGCGATTCATTCGTTCGACTCCTCGGGGGTGATTTGCAAGCGGCCAATCGTAACACACGCGTCGTTTGCCTTAATGAGTCTCAAGTCTCAAGTCTCTCGTTGAAGCAGTCGACGCAGATTGCGTGCGAACCGAAGGCGGTGGGATCGGCGTGGATGCGTTTGTCGCAAAGTTGGCAACACTTCCACCAGTGATTGTCTTCGTTCACGAGCTGTTCATCGGCGGCGAGGTCGCCGTGAATGTATTTCTGCTT